>DATBHD010000085.1:0-110496 GCA_036557635.1 Gemmatimonadaceae bacterium | reverse complement strand
ACCTCGGGATCAATGCGTGTGTGCCGCTCCCCCGAGCTTTTCGCAGCTTACCGCGGCCTTCCTCGCCTCCGTGTACCCAGGCATTCCCCACATGCCTTCGTCTGCTTGACTACATCACTCTTAGACAAGCAGAGCACGCGCTTCTTACAAGTGAGTTGCAATTCCCAGTCATCGACGCGTAGCTCGTTACGAGCTCATGCGAAGTCGCGCGCTTCGCGCGCTCCTCCACTATCGCCGATGTTTGGATTCACATCCCACGATCTACCTTGCCTTCACTTTTCAAACAGCGATGGCGCGCATATTCCGCTCGCGCCGAGCCTCGAATCGTAATCGATTCCCATCGCCTCTCTCAAGTCCGATTAACACACAACGCTCGGGCTCAGAAAACGCGAAAGGGTCCGAATAGTACCCGCTCCCGAATCGCAATTCAACCCCGCGCGTGCGCCGAAAGGGACTCGATGATGCAGCAACTGGCCTCACGTCGCCGCGACACGCTCGACTCCGCCGTCGTCTCATCGAAGGGAGCGAAACGTTGGGCACAGGGCCATCCCTGGATCTATCGCAGCGACGTCACCGCGCGCCCCAACGTGCCGGCCGGCGCCGTCATCGTGCGCGATGAGCGTGGGCGCGAGCTTGGCTGTGCACTGTGGAGTCCGACGTCGGAAATCGCGCTTCGCCTTCTCGATCGAAGCGCGCGCGCCTCGCTCGACGAGACGTGGTGGCGCGACCGAATCGGCGCGGCGATCGCCCGACGCGCCGCGCTCGCCGCGAGCACGAATGCCTGTCGACTCGTGCACGGAGAGGGCGACGCATGTCCCTCCTTGATCTGCGACCGGTACGATCGCTGGCTCGTCGTACAGCTCATGAGCGCGGGCATCGAACACTTCCGCGACGAGATCGTTGCCGCCCTGACGTCACTCGTTCAACCGTTAGGCATTCTCGCCCGAAACGACGTACCGCTCCGTGCCAAGGAGGCGCTGCCGACGACGGTCGAGCTCATCGCCGGAGAGGTGCCGCGGGAAATCGAGGTGCGTGAGCAACCGATACGTTATCTCGCGGCGCCGTGGGACGGCCAGAAGACGGGCGCGTTTCTCGATCAGCGCGAGAATCGTCTGGTCGCGGGCGCGCACGCACGCGGGCGCGCTTTGGATTGCTTCAGCTATCACGGATCATTCGCGCTCCATCTCGCTTCGCGCGCGGAACACGTCACCGCGCTCGACGTTTCAACGGACGCACTGCGCCGAGGAGAGGCGAACCGCGCGCTCAACGGTTTTTCGAACATCGAATTCGTCGAGGCGAATGCCTTCGAGTTCCTCAAGTCGCAACAGCGGGCGCGCGCGCGATACGACACCATCGTTCTCGACCCCCCGGCCTTCGCGAAGACCCGCGCGTCGCTTCCATCAGCCATCCGTGGCTACAAGGAAATCAATCTTCGCGCGATGCGCCTGCTGAGCGACGGAGGCATGCTCTTGACGGCGAGCTGCAGCTTCCACCTAACGATTTCGCATTTCCTCGACATGCTCCGCTCGGCCGCCGCGGACTCCGGCCGCCGACTCGCCCTCCGCGAGATCCGCGGCCAGCCAATCGACCACCCCGAGATTCTCGGCATTCCGGAAACGGGCTATCTCAAGAGCGCCTTGATCGAGGCACTCGACTGACACGCGCGTTCCGCGCGCCGCGTTGACAGTGCGGACAGAAGTAAGTCGAGCGCCCCGATTGCACGACACGCTCGATCTTCGTGCGACAGCGACGGCACGGGCGACCCTCACGGTCGTAGACCTCGAGCCGTGCTCCGCGAGCCTCGGTGTATCGCGCGCCCGTTGCGCGCCCGATCACGGTGCGGATGGCAGCGAGCAGGCGACGCGCTCGAGCGAGGTCGAGCGACGCCGCCATTTGTCGAGGGTCGATCTTCGCGCGCCAAAGTGCTTCCGACGCGTAAATGTTCCCCAGACCGGCGATGATCCGCTGATCGAGGAGCGCGACTTTGATTGGAATCCGACGCCGGGAGAGAAAACCGCGCAACCGCGAGGGGGTCAGCGCTGGGTCGTTTGGCTCGGGGCCGAGGTCGATCGGGAGCGGTGCGTTCGGCGCGTGGACATCCAGCGTCGAAAGCGCGCGGGAGTCTTCGAGCACGACGCGCCGCCCACTGGTGAAATCGAGCACGGCGCGAGCAAAACGCGGCAGCGGATCCGCATTCGTACCGATGACCCAATCACCGTTCAATCGGAAATGAACGTGAACTACGCGTCCATCGTCGAGGTGCACGAGCTGATGCTTTCCACGACGTTCCACCGATTGGACGCGAGCGCCGTGCAGTGCGCGTAAGGCGCCGCGGGATAGTCGACGGCGGATGGACGGATGGAGCGCCTCCACGCGCTCGATGACTTCGTCCTGAATCGCGTCGCGCAGATCACGGACGGCGCGTTCGACTTCGGGGAGCTCAGGCACGCGACTCTTTTCAGTAGCTGGTGTTGTTGACGCGAGTCACTAGGCAAGGTGAAGTTGACACGATGCCGGCCAGACCTCAACACGCTTCGCACCGTTCGAAGCTCGATGAACGCTCACCGGCGGTGCGCCGCGTGCTCGCGCAGGTCTTGGCGCTCAACGCGCTCATCGTGCTCGTCAAGGTCGTCGTCGGCGTGCGCACCGGATCTCTCACGGTTCTGGGCGCAGCCCTCGAGTCGGCGCTCGATACGTTGAACAACGTGATCGGAATGTCGCTCGTGAGCATCGCGGCGCGAGCGCCTGACGAGGATCATCCCTACGGCCACGACAAGTTCGAGACGCTCGGCGCACTCGGAATCGTTGGATTTCTCTCGATCTCCTGTTTCGAGTTGTTGCGCGAAGGCGTGATGGCACTGATTGGCGGCGGGTCGCCGACGCGTACCGCACCGGCCGATTTGGCGATTGTGATCGGAACTCTCTTGGTGAACGCGTTCGTCGTATGGTTCGAGCGACGTCGCGGCGAAGAGATTGGAAGCGTGTTTCTGCTCGCGGATGCCGAGCACACGCGCGGCGACATACTGGTCACGCTGCTCGCTCTCGTTTCCCTCTTTCTCGGGCGACATGGGGGACGACGGGTGGACGCGGTGCTCGCCATCGCCGTGGCGTTGATCATCGCGTTGAGCGGCTGGCGCATCCTGCGGCGCTCCATCCCGATCCTCGTCGATCAAAGGGCCGTGCAAGCCGGCGATCTACGCCGGATCATCGCCGACATTCCCGGCATCGTAGAGGTGCGTGGTATCCGGTCGCGCTACACCGCATCCGGAGTCCTCTTCGCAGAGCTGACGATCGCCGTACCGGGAGCGACTCCCGTCGAGACGGCGCACTCTCTTGCCGACCGGGTGGAGGAGGCGGTCGCATCGACGTACGGCGCTGCCGACATTACCGTACATGTCGAGCCTGCATGACCCGTAGCGTTTCGCACTTGCGTAACTCTCCAGTGGATCTACTTTCTCCACACGAGGCACCCACCCAGAGCGCATGGCGAATCGACCGGCACGCTCCCTCAAGTACGAATACGAGTTGTTCGTGGAAGAGGAGATCGAGAACTACAAGGAGTCGATCCCTCGCAGTGCGTTGCTGAGCATTGGCGATGAGGCGGTAGCGGTACTGAGCGAGCAGCCGCAGCTTGCGCTGACGGAGCTGCTCCTCTGTGAAGAAGTCGATCGTCTCATCTTCCGGCGACTACGATTGCCGAGCTACCAAGCTTGGCGGCAACGGCGACTCAAGTTGCTTCATGAAATGCGTCGGCCCGAGCACTGGGGGCTCCAGGCGGACGATGTCGTCGTGCGCGCCGTTCGACCAACAGGTGAGGCGCGCGTGTTGGTTGCCGGCTCGGCGGCCGAGGCGCCGGCGCTGTATCTCGCAGCAAATGGGTGCGAGGTTACAGCTGTTGCAGCCGAAGAGGACGTGCTCGAGCGAGTTCTCACCGCGGCGGCCGCAGCGGGGTTGGGTGAGCGGGTTCATGCTCTGCGCGCAGACTGGACTGCTTGGTCGCCGGACGCCGAGCTCGATGCCGTGATCGTCACTTCGGCCGCACTGCGAGGGTTGAGCACCGCGCAGCGTGCGCGTGTTATCGGACTGCTTCAGGGCGCGACCGCGGACGGCGGAATCCATCTCGTCGCGACGCCGGACACGCAGCGGATGGTTCCAACGGTGCAAGAACTCGAGAATCGGTACAGGGGATGGGCGGTGTCACTCGAGCGCGACGGAAGCAGTGAGATGTTCTTGGCGCGAAAGGAGATCACTTCCTGAGCACATCCGTACTGACACAGGTGATGTGAAAGAAGGCGTGTCGAAGTAATACGAGCCGGTGCTGAACGCCGGCTCTCATGTTTGCTATCTCATTAAATGAATGGTACTTAGGATTGTTAGCACTCATGGCATCGAGACTGCTTCATTGGGGGCGAAATGTTGACTGAGCGGCCGGGCGCACAGCGGCGAACCGTTCTCGTCGCGTGCCCCGGCTTGCCTCGTTCCTACCGGAAGTCCTGGCCGACACTCAGCTGCCACATCCTACACCTACTATATGAAGGATACTCCGAAAGCTCCGCGCACCACGGAACCGGTCGGCATCGTGATTTCTCGAGGAACGCGAGCCGAGCCTGCTCCGATTTTTCACGCATTCGTGTGGGGCGTTGCGCCTGAGCTCACACCAGTCCCCAAAGACACGAAGGCCGCGTAACCAGTTGTAGCTCGGCGAGTCAAGAGGGCGCCATCCCGCGGGTGGCGTCCTTTTGCTTTCGTCGGGTTCGGTACGGGGATTGCCCGATCCGGGAAGATGTGGATCGCGCGGCGGAGTGGGATGACGAGCGAAGCGCGTTGCTCGGGAAGCGAATTTCGGAGTTGGGACTTCAGATTCGCGGTTCGCGAGTTGAGCGTTTGATCGACGAGCTCTACAAGGAGCTCGCCGCGCGTGGCATCTCGTTTCGACCGCCGATTTACTTGAGCGATGAGTGGGGATGTCCCGACGGTACGCCATTGATCGGCGTGCCGTTCTATTTGGCCGATCCGCGTCTCGAACGACTCGAGCAAGAAATGTCGGGCGACGTCGAGGACGACGCCGAGTCGATGCGGTACCTGCGGCACGAATGCGGTCACGCGATCAACTACGCGTTCAAACTTTATGACCGCGCCGATTGGCGTCGAACATTCGGATCGTTCTCTCGTCCGTATCGGGAGCGATATCGCGCCGATCCATTTTCGCGCGAACATGTGCGACACATTCTCGGATGGTACGCGCAGAAGCATCCCGATGAGGACTTCGCCGAGACGTTCGCGGTGTGGCTCACACCTGGGCTCGATTGGCGAACTGAGTACGCCGGTTGGCCAGCGCTGAGGAAGCTCGAGTATGTCGACCACGTGATGTCGGAGATCCGCGAATTGACTCCCGTCGCCGCTGCGCCGACCGCGGATGACCTTCCCGTGGAATCGATGAACTACACGATTGCCGAACACTACGGCAACGAATCAGAGAACATTCCGATCGGCGATGCGAGACAGTTCGACACCGACTTGCGGCGCATTTTCGCGGCTCGAGCCGACGCGCCGAAGGGCATGCCGGCCGATGAATTCATCGCGCGTCACTATCGCGAGATTCTCGTACGACTCTCGTACTGGACGAGCGAACGGCCGACGGTGGTGCGATCGCTGTTGGACCACTTGATCGCGCGGTCGCGAGCGCTCGGACTGCACGCGAGTGGTCTGGACGCCGCGACGTTGATCGAGCTGACCGCGTTCGGGACCGCGGTGGTCATGAATTTTCGCCACACGCAGGCGCTCCGCCGAACCACGCGCGCGAACGTCCGCGCGCGGATCGGCGGGTTCATGGAGGAGGGTAAGGAGTGAAGATCGTCGTGATACACACGGCGGATGCACTCGAGGCGCCGGCGGACGCAGTCCTCGGGCAGATCCGCGGCGCAATCGAGAAGTGTGATCACACCGCGCAGTTGCTGACGGTCGACAACGAAGTCGCGCCACTCGTTCACGCGCTCGAAACCGCGGATCCGGACCTCGTGTTCAATCTCGCTGAATCCTTCGGTGGCAAGAGCGCTCTGGAGTCGAACGTTGCCGCACTCTTGAATCTGCTCGGCCTGCGTTACACGGGATCCAGCCCGGCCGGTTTGCTTCTCGCGGGCGACAAGTCCCTAACGAAGAAGGTTCTCAGTTTTCACGGCATTCGCACGCCGGAATTCGCGACGGTCTTTCGTGGGGCGCTGGACTGGGCGGGCGACATCGAGTTTCCGCTGATTGTGAAGCCGCCGCAGGAGGACGCGTCGTTGGGCATCACCAGCGACTCGGTCGTGCACGATCTGCGCGAGCTGTTCACGCGAATTGACGAATTGCAATCGACGTTTCAACAGCCCGTGCTCGTGGAACAATTCGTCGAAGGGCGAGAGTTTTACGTTGGGGTACTCGGCAACGCGAACGTGAAGGCGCTACCGGTGATGGAGCTGGATTTCTCCGGCTTTCCCGCCGGCTTGCCGCGCATCGCCAGCTGGGAAGCAAAGTGGGGCGATGACGGCGCTGGCAGCGGCGAACAGTTTGCCGGCACGCGCTCGATTTTTCCGCGCGACATCGCGCCCGATCTGATCGAGCGCATGCAGCAGGTCGCGATCGAGGCGTTCAACGCCTTGCGACTGCGCGATTACGCGCGAATCGATCTGCGCGTGACGCCCGATGGACAGATCTTCGTGATCGAGGTGAACCCGAACTGCTATTTGGAGCGAGACGCCGAGTTCGCGCGCGCCGCGGCCGAGAGCGGCATCGAGTACGAAGTCCTCATCGCGCGAATTCTCGAGCTCGCGCTTGCGCGCTACTCGCACTGAGTGATCAATCAGGATGGGGAGTACGAGAGGATAATTCTCCTACCTCCCTCCCACATTACCGGACACGCGGATCCGCATGCGGCGGTTCGGTGAGTCGAGGTTCCTGCGGTTCCCGAGCGCTCGTCTCCGCCGCCGTCGGTCCGGCTTCACCGCTGCGCCGGCGCCGACGAGCTTCACCCGTCGCCTCCAGAGGATTGCACCTCCCGGCCGATGTTCAGGCTGGCGCACAAAAGAAAGAAGCCGGCGATCGCCGGCTTCTTTGCTTTCGAGCGCGTTGCCTAGCGGCGCTTCTTTCCACCACGCTTCTTCGCGCCACCACGCTTTTTGGCACCACCACGCTTCTTGGCGCCTTTGCGACCACCGCGCTTCTTTGCAGCCATGGTAACCTCTCCATAATGGAGTGTAGTTCTCTCGACCGGTCCCCCGGTGGACCGGCGAGACGGCGACACGACGCCGAAGCGTTTCGTTCGCCGCATCACACACCTCCGCGGAGATGCGTGAAATCTGGAGACAGCTACATCAGTGCACGCCGCACATTCGGCGATGTCATCCGCGCCGAATAACGATCATGAGATGTGATGGTCACGGCAAAAAAATGATCGGCGCGCCGTTGTCGCGGCGCGCCGGTGACACAACGTGGATTTTTTGAGAGGGCAGAGTTTCCAGCGACGGTCAGCGAATTCGTCGCAGAGCTCGACGTCGAGAACGAGCGCCTTCGTTGCAGTAGATCCACGCAGTACCCTCGTTGGTGAGAACACTTCGCTGCTCGCGAATATAAGGAAGCACACATATCACACGCAATGGGTGTGCGCGTGTTGCACTTCCGTCGCACATCATGAAATGCGAGGTTTCGATTCGCATTCGTCGCGTCGCATCGTCGACGCCGCAATGAAGCGTACGACATCGAAAGGAGCTGACGCGCGTGAAAGCGCTCGTGAAAGAATCCGCGGGAGCAGGATTCACATTGAAGGACGTCGCCGAACCGACGATTCGAGAGAATGAAGTACTGATTCGCGTGCGGCGCGCTGGAGTCTGCGGCACCGACGTCCACATTTACGAATGGGACGCGTGGGCGCGCGGCCGATGTGTGCCGCCGTTCATCGTCGGGCACGAGTTCGCTGGTGAAGTCGTCGAAGTTGGCGCGCTCGTTACCGACGTGCGCGAGGGCGAT
The DNA here is from genome assembly GCA_036557635.1 of Gemmatimonadaceae bacterium. Classification (GTDB taxonomy): domain Bacteria; phylum Gemmatimonadota; class Gemmatimonadetes; order Gemmatimonadales; family Gemmatimonadaceae; genus AG2. The sequence continues at coordinate 102,495 of DATBHD010000085.1, read as the reverse complement.
CGTGTAACGGCCGAGGGACACATCGTCGACGGACGCTGTTTGCTGTGCCGCACGGGCAACGCGCACGTCTGTCCGTTCACGAAAATCATCGGCGTCGACCGTGACGGCTGCTTCGCGGAATACATCGCGATGCCGGCGACGAATGTCTGGCACCTCGATGACAACATCTCCTTCGACATCGGCGGCATTCACGATCCGATGGGTAACGCGTTTCACACGGCGTTGAGCGCGGAGATTCCGGGTGCGACGGTGCTCGTGACGGGATGCGGGCCGATCGGCCTGTTCGCGATCGGCATTTGTAAGGCAGCGGGTGCCTCGCGCATCGTTGCGTCGGACGTCAACGAAACGCGCCTCGCGCTTGCCTCACGAATGGGCGCGCACGACGTCGTGCATCCGAACGAGGCAGCGAGCGTGGTGAAGCGGCACACCGATGGGTTGGGCGTCGACGTGGTCCTCGAGATGTCGGGTGTGCCGTCGGCGATTCATCAAGCGTTCGCGCTCGTGCGCGTCGGTGGGCACGTGCAGATGCTCGGCATCCCGTCGAAGCCGATCGAGGTCGACTTCGCGACCGAAGTGATCTTCAAGGGCATCACCGTGTACGGCGTCGTTGGACGGCGCATGTATCAAACGTGGCATCAAATGACTCGATTCCTGCGCTCGTGCAACTTCGACCCAACGCCGGTGATCACGCATCGCTTTCCGCTCGAAGGCGCGGACGAAGCGATTCGCGCGATCAAGTCGGGGGAGGCCGGCAAAGTGATTTTCGAGGTCGCGTAAGGCAGCGCGATGTCGATGACGAGGGCGGGCGATAACGAGTGAGGACAACGTGACGGGAATCAACGCGGGATTCGGTGGCGGACTCGAACAGCAGATCGAGCAGTTCAAGCGCGATCGTGTTTATAAGCGGCTCAACTATCTCGATTCGCCACAGTCGGCGTGGGTACGGATGGAAGGGCGCGGTGAGATCCTGATTCTGTCGTCGAACAACTATCTCGGACTGTGCGACGAACCTTCCGTCATCGAGGCTGGAATCGAGGGCCTGCGCCATTTCGGCGCCGGCACCGCCAGTGTCCGTTTCATCTGCGGCACGTTCACCATTCATCGCGACCTCGAGGAGGCGTGCGCCCGCTTCGTCGGTACTGAATCGTCGCTGAGCTTCGTCTCGGCATGGAATGCCAACGAAGGACTCACCAGTACCGTGGTGGAAGAAGGAGATTTTGTCGTCTCCGACGCGCTGAATCACGCGTCGATCATCGACTCGATGCGCCTCGCGAAAGCGATCACGAAGTGCGCAACCGCCGTGTACAAGCACGGTGACATGGACGATTTGCGCGAGAAGCTGCGGAGCGCCTCGAGCGCGAAGCGTCGGTTGATCTGGACCGATGGTGTGTTCTCCATGGAGGGCGCGATCGCGAAGCTGCCCGACATTCTCGAGATCGCGCGAGCGCACGATGCGGTCCTCCTCGTCGACGATTCTCACGCGACGGGCGTGCTTGGGAAGAACGGCCGTGGAACGGCCGAGCATTACGGATTGCTCGGTGAAATCGACGTGATCACGTCGACGCTCGGGAAGGCACTCGGAGGCGCGTCGGGGGGATTCGTCGCCGGCTCGGCAGCGCTCACGGACTATCTCACGCAGCGGTCACGGCCTCAGCTCTTCTCGAATGCGTTGCCGCCAACGGTTGCGGCGAGCGCGCTCGCCGCGGTGAGATTTGTCGAGGAACACCCCGAGCGCGTCGAGACGCTCCGTGAGAACTCGCGTTACTTTCGCGAGCAGATCACCGAAGCCGGTTTCAAACCGTTGCCCGGTGAGACACCGATCATTCCGATCATCGTTGGCGAGACCGCGTCCGCGATTCAGATGAGCGACGCACTGCTCGAGGAGGGAGTGTTCGTGACGGGGTTCGGATATCCGGTCGTGCCGCAGGGGCAGGCGCGGGTGCGATGTCAGATCTCCGCGTCACACACGCGCGAGGATCTCGACACGGCGATTCAAGCTTTCAAAAGAGTCGGTCGGCGCTTGAAGATCGTTTAACGTGCGCCGAGGTCATCGCGCGCACGCACGGTGATGACGAGCCGCTTCCAACTCGCGACGTCATCACCGGCGACGCGACTCACCTCCGCCGAGTATCGGTCCCCGCCGAACATGCTGGGCACGAGCCACGAGTTGACGTCGGGCGACAGGTGACCGACGACGTCGCCACCGCGAGCATGCACCCAGACGCTCGGTTGGCCGATTCCAGGCGGATCCGGAACCAGGATGAGCTGATCGCCCTCCTTGAGTCGATGAACGACGGCGGCACGTTGACCGAATACCGTGCCGTAGACCGGGGTGAGAAACTCCCGTGCTCCCGGGAGAATCGATGACATGAGGGCCTCCGTGACAGCAGTCGGAATGGCTTTCAGACCTGCCCACCCCCGGTTCGGGCTGCGGGCCATGCTGCTCTTTCCATAGTATGTGGCGATCGCGCGAAAGGGCAAACAGTGACGCCTCGACGCTTCCACGCGTCCGAACAGCAGGGAATCACGTCGATTTGGACCTCAAGACCTCAGCTTCGAGGACTCGTATGCGGATCACCCGTGCCCTGGTCGCCGCCGTGGCGCTTGTCGCCGCGATGCCGCGGATCGGGACGGCACAGTTAGGGAGCTCATTCAAGGACGCGTGGTTCTGGGGCGTGAAGGCCGGTGGAATGGACTTCAACTCCGCGACGACGAGTCACCGTCAAGCTCCACTTGGCGGAGTGGAATGGCTCATCACACGGAGCCACGGCGGACTGTACATCTCGTACTCCGAAGCGTTCTTCAACGATCAGGCGGCGATTCTCACCAACGCCGACCCGACGGATACGTTGCCACGAGTCATCAATCTGAAGAACATGCGCCGGCTGGACATGGCGGCGATGGCGTTTCCGGGGAACAACTCCTACGTGCATCCGTACGCCGGCATCGGCTTTTCACTCAAGCAGATCAGTGGCGCCGCGCCTGCCGACATGAATTTCGCGAACATGGACGAATACAACACGACGCAGGCGTACATCACTCAGCTCCGCACGGGCGTCTCGCCCTACTTCGTCGTGGGCAGCCAACTGCGCCTCATCGGCTTCTCCGTGTTCTTCCAGGGCACGGCGAGTCCGGCGCAAAAGGGGATGTTCTTGTACAACGGCAAGTCATTCCATCTCACGTACGAGGCTGGGTTGCGGTACAACATCGGCAGCTCGATCAGCAAAGACTGACTCAGCGGCACCGCCGCAGATAGTTGGGCCCGCGTCGACTTCGGCGCGGGCTTTCGTTTATCGGTCGGCGACTCGGCGCGGAAAGCTCGCCGGGGTTTTCGACACGAACGGGCTGTCGGTGACAAACCAGCGGAGCGGCCATTCGGCCGAGCGCGAGATGCCGACGCGAGGGGTGATCGTGACCCTCTGACGGGGAACATCGCGGCCGCGAAGAATGCGCAGCGGGAACTCCTGGAGTGGATTCCGATTGTGCGTCGCGTCGATGCCTAACGCCTGACAGAGCTTCCCGGGTCCGTTCGTGAGGTCGGCGTCGCGACGAAATCGCTTACCGCGGCGCTGTCGCATCAGCTCGATGCCGGAGACCGGCTCGACCGCGCGTACGAGGACGGCACTTGGCTCGCCCTCGGAGCGGGTGACGGCGTTGAAGCACCAATACATGCCGTAGATGAAATAGACGTACGCGATGCCAGGCGGGCCGTACAGGGGATCGGTTCGCGCGGTGCGACCAGCGGCTGCGTGGCAGGCCAGGTCGTGCTCACCCAAGTACGCTTCGGTCTCTACGATTCGCCCGCTGGCGACGCCCTCGCGCGTTCGACACTCGAGGATCGCGCCGAGCAAATCGCGAGCGACGAGCTCCGTAGGGCGGTCGTAGAATTCCGGTGGCAGCGGCGCCGCATCGTGACGCCGCGGCTCGCGCGACGCGGTATGCGAGCGCGACGCGATCAAGACTCCGTTTTGGGTGTGCTCTTCTTGGTGCGAGCGCGGCGATGCGCCGTCTTTGCGGCGGTACGGGCGCGCGTCTTCCGCGCGCTCGGCGCAGCCGCTGCCGGCGTGGCGACGGCAGGCGCTTCGACGGCAGGCGCGGCGGATATTCGCTCCACCGATTTTGGAGTCTTGCCGCGTCCGCGCTTTCGTCCCGCACCCTGCGGTTGCGCCTCGACCGGCGTGGCGGCTTCGACGTCGCTCTCGCTCACCGGAGCGCTGGGAGCGGAAAGTGTCGGCGGCTCATGCTCGACGACGGGAAGGACCGACGGTGCGATCTCGCGGGGCTCCGGCTCGTCGACCACACCGAGAGCGAGCAGCTCCGGCGGCGGACCCTCGCCGCGACCGCGTCCGCGGCCACCGGCACCACGCGGGCCCATGCCGAGCCGCGGCGTCGGCGCGCCTAACGGCTGACGTGGCGGCACGGCAGCCGCATCGGCGCGTGCCACCTGATCGGCGACCGGCAGCGCTTCGGCGGCTCGCGCGACCTCGAAGTCGTCACCGCGCCGGCGCAAGTCGATCACGCTCGAATCGTGCGCGTCCTTGAGAATACGGATGAACATTCGCTCATTGAGGCTCTCGCTGTCCCGGCCGAGGATCTCTCGGGCGCGCTGCCGAACAGCGCTCGCGCGCGTGGTGTCTTCGTCATCCGTGGTGAGTGTTTCGACGGCGCGACGCACGAGATCGAAGGCCTCGTTTCTCGTTAGGCGCTCGCCGCTCGCGCCGATCGCCTCGCCGGCCGGAGCGACCGGTTCTTCGGCAAGGCGAAGTGGCGCCGGCAGGTCAGTCGGAGCGGGCGCGGCCGCCGCCGGGCGTGCCCGCTCTTCGCGATCCCGCCCACGTCCGCGCCCACGGCCGCGACGACTTCGCCGCCCCCGTTCCTCGCGCTCTTCGGATGGTTCGGCGGACTCTCGTTCCCGGACGGCGCCGTCCGTCGGCGTGCTGGGAAGCTCGACCTCGACTGGCTCGAGGGCGGGCAGTGCGGCGCGAACCTCCTGGGCAGCACCGGCGGGTGGGCCGATTTCGAGTTGCCCGTTCTCCAGCTTCGTCATCGAGAGCAGACCCCTCTGGTGCGCTTCCTGGACGAAACGTGAGAACTTCGACATCCCGAGATTCTTCTCGTCGAAGGCGGGGTCGATGTCCTGCATGACCTGCTTGAGTCGATCGGAGCGCATGACATCGCCATTTCTCTTCATGCGAGTGACCGCTTCGGTCACGAGCTCCCATGGATCGAACTTGCGCGCCGGTTCCTCCTCGGTTGCTTTGACGAGGCCGGCGAGAGCGTTGTAGCTGTAGTACTCGTCGCAATTCTGTACGAGCAGGTCGCTCGACGACTCACGAATGCCGACGCCGATGACGTACTTTCCGTATTCCTTGAGCTTGATGACGAGGCTCGAGAAATCAGAATCGCCCGAGAGCAGGATGAAAGTCCCAATCTCCGGGCGAGTGAACACCAGCTCGAGGGCGTCGATGGCGAGGCGAATATCGGTCGCGTTTTTCTTCGACGATCCGTACGCCGGCGCGAAGATCAGATCGATCGACGCTTCAGAGAGCGGGACGATGTACTGCGGGTATCGTCGCCAATCGGCGTAGGCGCGTTGGACCGCGACCTTCCCTTTGATGATGTCCGACGACAGCAGCGTCCGAAGCTCCTTACCCAGATCGGAGCGAATACCCATCGTGACGTTATCGAAATCGATGAGCAGGGCCGCGTTTGGCGCGTGGACGAAAGGGGGGGCTGTGAGGGAGTGGGTAGCGGCGATTGCGCCGGGTCCACGATGAATGAGTGCGCCCTGCGTACGCGACGCGGGGCTCGAAGCGGGGGTGCGCGTGTGCCGTCCGTTCATGAACTTCTCTGCGGGTTGTTCTCAGTGCGCGTCCCGCGACCAGCTCTCTCGCGTGTTGCGAGATGAGCCAGCCGCTCGCGCATCGGCAACGAGAGAAGTGCAGCGAGGCGACCCGACGGGTCGTGGAGGCGTATTCGACGTCTCCGCGCACGTCTCGCCGGTGCCGCGTCACACTTCACTCTTGCTTGTCAAAAAAGATGACCGCGGTTCCGACATTCATCGGACCACCGGTCGGGGCGTAATCTAAACGCGGACGACGTCCCATGAAAGACCGTAACTCATTGAAGGCTACCAGTTATCGACCGTGTAGCCGTTGTGCATCACATTCCCATGGCTTTGAGCACGACTCGTTTGGGCCGTTGGCCGTCCCATTCGCCATAGAAAATCCGCTGCCAGGGACCCAGATCAAGGCGCCCTCTCGTGACGGGAACGATCACTTCATGACCGACCGTCAACGAACGCAGGTGTGCGGCGGCGTTGTCTTCACCGGTGCCGCTGTTGTGCCGATAGTGATCCGGATTCCACGGGGCGATGTCTTCCTCGAGCCATTGTAGGATGTCCTGCCACAGATTGGGTTCATGATCGTTGACGAAGACCGATGCGGAGATGTGCATCGCCGACACGAGCACCATCCCGTCGTCGATGTCCGCCGCGGCGCGACATTCCTCGACCTTGTCGGTGATGTCGATGATTTCCTGGCGCCGTTCGGTGTTGAACGTGAGATAATCGGTGTGCGTCTTCATGATCGTGCGATTGCGATCGAGGGTGGATGGCCTTCCGCACCGTCTGTAAGTTTCCTGACGAAACTGCCTTTCAGGCCTGCGCGTAAGAGGTGCCAGTGAAGCGAGTTGGGTTCCGCGGTCGCCTCTTTACCATTCTCCTGTCGTTCGCCCTGATCCCGTCGGTTGTGCTCACCCTATCCGGCGGGATCACGAGCTACTGGGCTCTCAAGCTCGTCGGTGCGCAGGCGGCGTGGGACAGCGTCGCCGCGTCGGGAAATCGTGCACTTGGCGTGGCGCGGACCGCACCGCTCAGCGCTGACCAGCGTAAGGCACTCTCACAATTCGACAGCACGCTCGGCGCGAACGCGCGTTACGCACGGATGGTGAGCTACACGTACAGGCATTCGGCGGCGCTTGCCCTCACCGGTGCCATTCTCTCGTTCATCATTCTCGCGCTACTCGCGTCGCGGGTCGCCGGCCACTTGAGTCGCAACATGAGCCGGCCCCTCCAGGAGCTCGTGGGTTGGACCGAGCGGATCGGGAGAGGACTGCCGCTGCCGGAAGGGCCGCCGCGCCGAGGAGCGCCCGAGTTCGAGGTCCTCAGAAAACGCATGCGGGACATGTCGCGCGAGCTCGAGCTCGGAAGAGCGCGCGCGATCGAGGCCGAGCGCGCCGCAGCATTGCGGGAGACGGCGCGTCAGGTCGCGCATGAGCTGAAGAACCCGCTCACACCGATTCGCTTCGCTGTCGAGCGATTGCGTCGTGAGTCGCCGACATTGTCACCCGCGCTGGTGGAAACGGTCGAAGTGCTCGATGTCGAATCACGCCGCCTCGAAACAATGGCGAAGAGCTTCTCGCAGTTCGGTCGCCTCCCTGAAGGTCCTCAGGCGCCGATCGACGTCGGGGAGCTCGTTCGATACACGGCGCGCTCGACAGTCCCGACCGATATTTCGCTCGCGGTAGACGTCGATGAAGCGACACCGATGATTCACGGACATCACGACGCGCTCGCGCGTGCTCTCTCGAACGTCATCCTGAACGCGGTCGACGCCTGTCGCACCGTTCCGGCTGGACAGGGAGCGCACATTTCGGTGCGCGTGCGGCCCTTGGCGATGAATGCTCACCATGCCGACGACGAAGGGGCGCGCAGCAACGGGAACGGGACGCGCGGCGTCGAGATCGCGATCGCGGACAGCGGGTGCGGCATTCCGAAGGAGCAGCTCGGCCGCATCTGGGAGCCATATGTGACTTCTAAACCCGGCGGCACCGGACTCGGTCTCGCGATCGCGCGCCAGACCGTGCTCGCGCATCGCGGATCGGTCGGCGCGGAGAGCCAGCCGGGGAACGGTACGACGATTCGATTCCTCCTTCCCGTCAACGAACTGAGCGCGGGAACCTAGGACCTCCTCACATGCGCCTAACGCCTGCCGTGCTTGCGATAACCTCACAGACCCCCCTGCCGCCGTTCCCACCGGGCTTCATTCCGCACGAATTGGTGGCGATCATCCAGTCGTTCTTCGTGACGATCGCGGTCATCGCATTGGGTATTCCCATCATTCGCGCGCTGACGCGCCGGTTCGTCGATCGGCCGCCGGTAGCGCCGGCGCTTTCGGCGGAGGTCGAGAACCGCCTCGAGCGTATCGAGCAGGCGGTCGAAGCGGTCGCGATCGAGGTGGAACGGATCTCGGAGTCGCAGCGGTACCTAACGAAGCTGATGGCCGAGCCGCGGCTGCCGAGCGGCCGTGGCAGCGCGAATGGCTAGCGTCCTGATCGTCGACGACGAGCCGAACATTCGGCGCATGGTCGGCGCGCTCCTCGGCGCCGAGGGATACGAGGTGCGCGACGCGCAAGACGGCTCGTCGGGATTGCAGCGAGCGCTCGAGAGTGAGCCGGACGTGTTGCTGCTCGATCTGATGATGCCGGGCGAAATGGACGGTATGGCAACGCTCGCGCAGGTGCGCGAGAAGCTGCCAGATGTGCCGGTGGTGATGATGAGCGGTCGCGCGGGACTCTCCGACGCGGTGCGCGCGACGAAGCTCGGCGCGTTCAACTTTCTCGAGAAGCCGCTGAGCCCGGAGGGGGTGCTCCTCGCCCTGAGCTCGGCGCTCGAGCTGCGGCAGGTTCGGCGGGAGGCGAAATCGCTCCGGCGCGAATACGGTCTGAGCGGCGAGATGATCGGAGACAGTCCGGCGCTGGCGCGCGTTCGCGAGCTGATCGCGCGTGTCGCGCCGACTGATTCACGAGTACTCATCACTGGCGAATCGGGTACGGGCAAGGAGCTGGTGGCGGCGGCCATTCATGGCGCGAGCGCGCGGCGCGATCGGCCGCTCATTCGCGTGAACTGCGCGGCGATTCCGCGCGACCTCGTCGAAAGCGAGATGTTCGGCCACGAGAGGGGATCGTTCACGGGCGCGACCGAGCGACGCATCGGCCGTTTTGAACTTGCTCACACCGGGACACTGCTGCTCGACGAGGTCGGAGACCTCGGGCCGGAGGCACAGGCGAAGCTGCTTCGGGCGATCGAAGCGAAAGAGATCGAGCGCGTCGGCGGCGGGAAGCCGATACGCGTCGACGTTCGGATTCTCTCGGCGACGAACAAGGATCTCGCGCGGTGCGTGCAGGAGGGCAGCTTTCGCGAGGATCTCTACTTCCGACTCAACGTCATCCCGATTCCGCTGCCGCCACTGCGCGAGCGGCCCGCCGATATTCCCGCGCTCGTTCGCCACTTCTCCGCCCTGCACCGGACGCGCACGGGACAGGCACAGCCGTCATGGACGGAAGGGGCAATGGCGCTCCTGACACGACATCGCTGGCCGGGCAACATCCGGGAGCTGGCGAACATCGTGGAGCGACTCGCCATTCTTCACGCTGGTCTGCCGGTGGAGACTGAGGATGTCGCGAGCGTAATATCGATCGACGGCGATGCCCGACGGACAGCGCAGCCAGCGGCGCCACTTCCCGATCCCTCTCGCCTCGACAGCTCGTTGAGCGAGACGCTGGACGACTACGAGAAGATGCTGATCACCCGCGCCCTCTCGATGGCGAGCGGCAACGTCGCCGAGGCGGCTCGACGGCTGAAAACGGATCGGCCGAATCTCTATCGCAGAATGAAACGGCTCGGTATTTCAGTGGCGGGGGAGGACTGACGTCGGAGCGACACGTTTTCGGTGTGGCCCGACGAGGACAATCGAGGGACGCTCAGCTAGAATGCGATTGTCAACTCTTTCTCGTTACGATCGTTATAATCGGGGCCTGGGTGGTACGCGGGGTGCCCAGCGACGGGCAAACCCTTCTACGGTGGAGTAGCAATGCGGACATCTCTAGCGATCGCGGTGGCGATGCTGCCGGCGTGCATCGCTGTCGCCGCGGCACAGGAGCGGACGCCAGCCGATACTGTGTTCGGCCGTCGCGGGCTGCCAGCGGACGTGGCGCGTGACGCCGCGGCCCTGTTCAACGGGAGCTCGGGGCTGCGCCTGAGCGGCCCGCTCGAGATCGAGCGAGGGCGCGAGGTCTTCGGAGATGTCGCGGTCCTGAATGGGCCCCTCACGATCGGGGGGCACGTTACCGGCCGCGTGATCGCTCTCAATTGTGACGTGATTCTGCGTCCGGCGGCTCGGATCGACGGCGACTTGCTGGTAGTGGGCGGAGACGTGGAAGGACGTGACGTCGCGGACATCGGCGGGGAAATCCGGATCTATCGCGAGCCGATTCGCTATCGCCAGGACGGCGATCAGATCATCGCGGAGCGAGATACGCTGGACGATAGGTCTGGCGATCCGTGGTGGCGACGATGGGAGCACCGCAGAGCTGATCGGAGCTGGAGCAAGCTTCAGATTGCTTCCGCCGGCGCGTACAACCGGGTGGAGGGGCTACCGATCAACCTTGGTCCGCAGGTGAATCGAACAGCATCCTGGGGCAGCACCCGTCTCGACGCGTACGCCATCTTCCGCACCGGTAGCAGCTTCGCGTCGCGCGAGGACGACGTCGGCCACAACGTGCGCGGCGAGCTCCGCATTGGGCGCTTCGAGGGATTTGCACTCGGCGGCCGGTTGTTCAACATCGTCGACGGGATCGAGCCGTGGCAGCTCTCGGATCTCGAGGTCGGCTTGGCGTCGTTCCTGGGCCACCGCGACTATCGCGACTATTTCCAGCGGCACGGCGCCAGCGCGTCGGCATCACTGTTCGCGTGGCGCGGGGTGAGCCTAACGGGAAGCTTCAGCGACGAGCGTTGGCTCGCACGGGACACACGAAACCCATTCACGCTGTTCCACAGTGAAGTGGATTGGCGACCCAACCCGCCGGTGGACGAGGGACGGGTGCACGTCGCCACGGGCTCTTTTGTCGTCGATACGCGAAATGACGAAGACAACCCGTGGTCGGGATGGCACGTCAGCGCGGACTGGGAGCGCGGTGTTGGCACATTGGAACGCGTGAACGTAGCGACGTCGGCGTCTGGCACGAGCATCTCCTTCACTCCGCCGATTCCGACGACGTACTCGCGCGGGTTCCTCGACATTCGTCGATACAATCGCGTCTCGCCCGAAGCGCAGTTGAATTTGCGCGCGCTGATTGGCGGGTGGCTGAGCGGCGATCCGCTGCCAATCGAGCGACGTGTTTCGGTCGATGGCCCGGGTGTCATGCCGGGTTATGGTTTCCGGAGCGATCGCTCGGCGGAGGATCTCGGAACCTGCAACGTCGGTGCGGCGTTTCCAGGTCAGCCGGCGCTCTGCGATCGCATTGCGCTCCTGCAAGCCGAGTATCGGGGTGATCTGCATTTCGATTTCCAGCCGGACTGGGAGTCGCACGACGACGCTGGTGGGGGTGGAGAGATGGACGGAGCGCCTCGTGCGCGGGCGCATCACTTTCACAGCACCGGCAACTGGGTGGTATTCGCCGATGCGGGACGTGGCTGGCTCGTCGGACCGCCCGACGGATCGCTGACGTACGCGAGCGGGCGGATCCCGCCGTTCAACACGTTCAGAACGGATATCGGCGCCGGGCTCGATTTCGGCGGCGTTGGATTCTACATGGCGAAGGCGATGTCCTCGTCAGGCGAGCCGTTGCGGTTCTTCGTTCGGTTACGGCACAGGTTCTAGCCCTTGTCGATATTGCCGACTCGGTCGCTCGTTGTTCTTGGGATTGCTCTGATCGCGGGGCCGCTGAGCGGCAGCGCGCGAGCGCAGAGTCCCGTGCAGCTGGACATCATCGTTCCGGCGGGCTCGTTCGCCGCGACGCAATCGCCGAGTATCGTCGGTAAGAATCTTTTAACAGATCCGACGACCCGTGAGCTCCTGCGCAATGGCTTCCCGACCAGAATCCACTACAAGGTGGAGCTGTGGCGCGAGAAGGGGCTCTTCAACGACATCGAGGGATCGACAGAGTGGGACGTGCTCGTGCAGTATGATCCCGCGTCGCAGGTGTATCGCGCCGTGCGGAAGAACGGAAAGCAGCTCGAAGACTTCGGCAGCTACGCCACGCTGGCGTCGGCGGAGGAGCCGCTGAGCCGTCCGTACCGGGTGCCGCTGCGACCGCGCTCTCCCGGCGGCCGTTACTACTACAACGTGTTCCTGGACGTCACGACGTTGGACGTGAGCGATCTCGACGAGCTGCAGCGCTGGCTGCGCGGCGAGTTCCAGCCGGCGGTGCGCGGAAAGACGAATCCGGCGAGCGCGTTGAAGAACGGTATCGGAACGCTGCTCTCGCGCTTGTTAGGCGGCGAGCGCCGGCACTACGAGCAGCGGTCGGAGACGTTTACCGCCGGCTAAGGGCACGGCGGATCGGGCCAGGGAAACGGAAATCGCCCTTAATGACGCTGGCCGTGGCCGCCGTGATGAGCGTGACCGTGAGCGGCCGAGACTTGCGCGGCGGCGAGGCCGCGGTGCTCGAGCAGCTCGATCTGATGCAAGACCTCGTCGCCGTAGAAGGTCTTGATGTACCTCGCCTGTGTCGGCGTTAGGCGACGCACCGCCCAGCTCAGATGCACGAAGTGCGGCTCGACGGGATGCGTCAGCGGATGCATCCCGATCTCCTCGGGGAGGCGATTCCCCTTCCGCGTGTTGCACGGGCTGCACGCCGTCACGACGTTGTTCCAGTCGTTGGTGCCGCCGCGCGACAGCGGAATCAGGTGATCGCGAGTGAGCGCCTCGCGCATCTTGAGCTCGGTCGCGTGCCGGCCGCAGTACTGACAACGGTAGCGATCGCGGGCGAACAGAAAGGTGTTCGTCACTTGCCGCCGGAAGCGCCGAGGCACGTGGATGAACTTCGTGAGGCGAATGACGGCGGGTCGCGGCATCGTCAGCCGTTCGGAGCGGACGACCTTGTCGAAATCCGCTTCGACAATTTCGGCCTTGCCATCGATCACGAGGCGAAGAGCTCTTCGCATCGGGACCATGGTGAGAGGCTCGAACGACGCATTCAGAGCCAAACAGCCAACGACCACGCAGGACCTCCGTAAGCCTTCGTGCGCGTCTCGCTCCACAGCTTGCGCTCGCAAGCTGGCCTGTTCGAAAGTCACGCGGCGCTACCCGCGCGCGCCCCAATTGTAGAGGTTGACCGCTCGAAAAAGGTACGCGTCACCCTCCTTCCCTGACGACGAATGGATGTGGTCGGAAGGTACGAGCACTCCGGAAGCTATTCGCGCGCAAAATACCCGACAAGGAGCGGTCGGCCAAAATGCCTGAGCCGGGGCGTCCAGCGCCGGAGGATTGGGAGCCAGTGCGGAGTGTAGCCTGTGAAGACTTCAGTTACTCTGCAACCAGCCCCGTAGAGCGCTCGCGCTGCGCTCAACGCGGTCCTCGAGGGACCTATCCTCGTCGAGGAGGACCCCGTCCCGGATCAAAACCTCGCCCGCAATCGCGACAAAGGACGCATCGGTACCGGGAAGCGCGAATATCGCGGCGGTGACAGGATCGTAAACGGGACCCACGGAACGGACGGGAAAGGCCGCCAGATCGGCGGCCTTACCAGGTTCCAGCGATCCAATTTCGCCATCGATTCCGAGAGCTCGCGCGCCCCCGAGTGTGGCGAGGGTCAGTACGTCCGCGGCGCTGATCTGGCGGAAGTCACGGTTGCTGCCGCGCTGAACGAACGCCGCCAAGCGCGCTTCCTCGAGGAGATCCATGCGGTTGTTGCTGGCCATTGAATCGGAACCGATGCCGACATCGATGCCGGCGGCGAGAAACCGTGTCAGTGGAGCGGCGCCATGTCCGAGCTTCGCGTTCGAGGCCGGACAATGAGCAACCGCGCAACGCGCTTCCGCGATGCAGGCAATGTCCGCATCGTCGACACGCACGCAATGAATGAGGAGCGGCCGCGCCGCGAGGACGTTCCGCGTTGACAGTAGCTCGACGGGCGATCGAGCACGCGGTGCGACGCCGATGTTTCGCGCCCGCAATCCGTCCGCGAAGGGGCCCGTGCCGCGAGCGATGAGCTCGTGTTCGAACTCGCTCTCGGCGATGTGGATTGCGATGGGGAGCGATTCGGCGCGCGCATAGCTCGCGACGGCGGCGAAGAGCGCATCGGAGACCGTGTACGGAGCGTGCGGCGAGACACCGACACGCACGAGCGGCGTTTGGAGGGGCCGCATTCGTTCGACCCTTTCGCGAAGCTCGCCGAGCACCGCGGCGCACTGCGCCGGATCGGGGCCGAACACTTCCTGGTACATGATGCCGCGGACGCCACACTCACGCATCGCGTCGAAGGCGACGCCGGAGTCACAGGTGTCGGCGTAGGTCGTCACGCCATGGCGGAGGCCTTCGGCAATTCCATACCGCGCGGCGTCGAGCAGCATCTCGCGCGAGAGAACGGCACGCTTCGCATTCGTTAGGCGAACGATCCAGCTGCGGAAATCAACGTCCTCGAGGAAGCCGCGCATGGCGGTGAGCTCGAGATGACAGTGCGCGTTGACGAGGCCGGGGAGGAGCACGACGTCACCGAGATCGACGACGTCCGCCGAGGGACCGGCGTGGCCTGGTCCGACGAACGCGATGCGATCATTCTCGACGGCGACGACGCCGTCGCGGATCGGGGGGGACGTAATGGGAACGACGTACCGGGCGCGATAGCGGATCACGGGCGAAGTCAGCCGACGCGTTTGGAGCGGGCCTTGAAAAAACCAGTGCGCGAGCCGTGACGCAACGGGTCGTAGAGCTGCTCGTCGGGGACACCGACCTCACGGGCCACGAGGTGTGGAAAGGCGAGCTCCGCGACTTGCGCGAAGGTGTGACCGTCAGAGCCGAGGGAGATCCGAACGCCCGCCTCCCAGGCGCGCCTAACGAAACGCTCGTGCGGCCGGTATCGATTGGAGATCTCGAAGGCGATGCCGGCCGCGGCGAGCGCGCGGACGGCGCGCTCCTCGCGCTGCTCGGTCCACAGCTCCTCGAGGGGCAGCCGGCGGAGCGCGAGCGGCAAGAGCGTTGGATGCGCGAGAATGTCGACGGGCATCTCGCGCGCAAAGCGCTCGAGATTCTCGACGTGCGCGTCCATATACTCGTCAGGCGAGATAGCAGGGAAGCGCCGCGAGAAGGCATAGACGAGCTCACCGTTCGGCAGCCAGATGCCGTGCAGCGAACCAATCCGGTGCGTGAAGCGGGGGACCAGATCATCCGGGATTTCGCGCCACAGCGAGTCGTGCCAACAGAACTCGCCGCTGCGAAGCACGTCGTACCGGTCGAGCGCGTCGAGATACGCCCGGACCTCGTCGACAGTGGTGACGGCGTGGTCCATGTAGGACGATATGTGATCGCTCACACTCGGGCGCACGCCGCGATCGCGCGCGCATTCGATGAGCTCGTCGACTGAGAGCTGGCCGTCGGAGAAGGTGGTGTGCGCGTGGCAGTCGACGGGTTGCCACGTAGATGACTTGGGGCTCACTCCGACGGTGGAATCCGCGTCGTGTCGCGGCGGAGGCGAATGCTGTCGCGCGTCCGCGTGCGCGGGAAGACCAGCGAATCGCGGCGGCGAATCGAATCGGCATCGCTGGAGCGCGTTGGTCGCGGCGAGGGCACGGCGCCGGGAACAACGACGGGACTGGCAAAGGGATTCGCCGGCTGCGGGATGGCCGAGCGACCTACCGTGTCGGCGGGATTCGGCAAACCAGCGCTGGTCGTATCGGGCGTCAGCGAAATCGCGCAGGTTTGCGTCGGCTCGGTGCCCGGGATGAAGAACTCGGTGGCCTGCACTCCGCCGCAGCCCGGCGTCCAGAGTGTATTCGTCGTTATGTCGATGGACTGGGTGACGATTCCCGAAGGTCTTGGCCAGTCGGGTGGAGCAGGTTTGCGCTTGTAGACCTGATTCATGAATGCGGCCCATGCGGGCCCGGCGAGCATGCCGCCCTGCGCGTTCGCCTTGATTTTCTGTGGACGGTCGAGCCCCATCCAGATTCCCGCCACGAGATCCGACGTGTAGCCGATGAACCAGACGTCGGTGCCATCGTTGGTCGTTCCCGTTTTTCCCCCGGCGGGAAGGTGAAATACCGAGCCCACGCTGCCGGCGGCCGTTCCACGTCGCACGACGTCCTTCATCATGTCGACCATGAGCCACGCTTCCTCGGGAGAAAGCACGGCGGTGCGCTGCGGCGTCGGCGCCCAGAGGACGTCGCCTTTCTGGTTCTCGACGCGCACGATGGCCATGGGCGTCGATCGCGTGCCAAGTGTGGCGAAGGCCGAGTACGCGGCGACGAGCTCGATCGGATAGACGGCGGCGGCGCCGATGTGAATCGAGGGGTACGGCGGAATGGGAGTCGTTAGGCCGAACTTGCGCGCCTCGTCGATGACGCTGGCTTCGCCGAGCTCCATGCCGAGGCGGATCGTCGCGAGGTTACGTGATTCATAGAGTGCGCGCCGGAGCGGCATCTTGCCCTCGAACTTGCTGTCGTAGTTCTGGGGCTCCCAGGTCTGGCCGCCGGGCGGTGTGTAGCTCAGTGGTGAATCGTCGAGGATGTATGACGGCGGGCGGCCGTTCTGCACGGCGTCCGCATACACGATCGGCTTGAAGGTGGATCCCGGCTGACGGAGCGCTTGGACGGCGCGGTTGAACTTGGAATCGTCGAAATTGCGTCCGCCAATGAGCGCGCGCACGGCGCCGTCGCGTGGATCCATCGCGATGAACGCGCTCTGCAGATATGGGGAGTTGGCCGCGGCGCTTTCGTTGTCGTTGTCGACGGCTTGCGCCGCGTACTGCTCGTAAGACTCGTGCTTGTAGGGCCCGTATTTGCCGGCTTCGATCGCACGCATTTGCGTCTCGAGCGCGCGTTCGGCGGCGGACTGGAGCTCGACGTCGAGCGTCGTGTAGACCTTTAGACCTTGCTCATAGAGCTGGCGACCGAACTGTTCATCGAGGAGTTGACGTACCCACTCGACGAAGTACGGCGCGAACTCGCCGGCGTCGGTCTTTCCCGCGAGGCGCAGCGGATACGCTTTGGCGAGACTGGCATCGGCGGCGCTGATCTTGCCGTCGCGACGCATGAGCTCGAGAATGGTGTTGCGTCGCTGGATGACGCGGTCGGGAAAGCGACGCGGGTCGTAGCGGCCCGGGCCCTTCGGGATCGACGCGAGCGTCGCCGCTTCCGCGAGATTCAAATCCTTTACCGATTTGCCGAAGTATCGCTCGGCGGCGCTCTCGACGCCGTATGCTCCGTTGCCGAGGTAGATCTGATTGAGATAGAGTTCGAGAATTCGGTCTTTCGAGTACTTGGCTTCGATCGCGCGCGCGACCTTGGCTTCCTTCAACTTGCGAACGACGTTCTTCTCACGCGAGATGCGCTCGGGGAAGATGTTGCGCGCGAGCTGCATGGTGATCGTCGAGAAGCCCTGACTCCAACTGTGCGTGCGCAGGTCGTTGAGGACCGCGCTCGGCACGCGTTTCCAATCGATGCCGGCGTGCTCGTAGAATCGCTTGTCCTCCGTCGAGACGAAGGCGGCGCGAACGACCGGGGGAATCTGATCGAGCTTTACGACGGTTCGCCGCTCGAGGCCGATCTCGGCGATGAAGCGGCCGTCGGCCGCATAGAGCTTGGATGTCTGACGCGGCGTGTATTCGTCCAGCACGGCGACGGCGGGACAACGGCCGGCGCGACAGACGAGTGCCCAACTGGCGTAGAGGAGTCCGACGGCGAATGAAACCGCGAACGCGGCTCCGATGAGGAAACCACGAACGACTCGCGGGTGCCGTGATCGAAAGAGTCGGAACGAGGCCAGAAGGCGCATAGAGACAAGATAGCTGCGGGCTCTGCATCACGCGTCTATTTTTGGACGATCATGGAGACGATGACGCACACATTACTCGACGAACTGCGATGGCGCGGTCTGCTGTATCAGCATACCGACGGAGTCGCTGCTTTGTTGCAGCGCGGCGTCGCGTCGGGGTACGTCGGTTTCGATCCAACCGCGGCGAGCCTTCACGTGGGGAGTCTCGTGCCGATCATGGCGCTGGTGCATCTGCAGCGAAGTGGTCATCGGCCAATCGCGCTCGTGGGTGGCGGCACCGGTCTCATTGGAGATCCGAGCGGGAGGGCGTCGGAGCGCGCACTGCTCTCGGTGGATCAGGTCGAGGAGAACGTGCGCGGCATTCGCGCGCAGTTGGGGCATTTTCTCGACTTCGGGGACTCCGGTCGCGGTGACACGGCGGCGATTCTCGTCGACAATGGTGAGTGGCTCCGCAGCCTCAAGACTGTCGAGTTCATGCGAGACGTCGGGAAGCACTTCACGGTGAATTACATGTTGCAAAAGGAGTCCGTGAAGGCGCGCCTCGACGGTGGAATCTCCTTCACCGAGTTCAGCTACATGCTGCTCCAGGCCTACGACTTCCTGGAGCTGCATCGTCGCTACGGCGCGCTGCTGCAACTTGGCGGCAGCGATCAGTGGGGCAACATCACGGCGGGGATCGAGCTCATTCGCAGGACCGTCGGCGCCGAGGCACAAGCAGCGACGCTTCCCCTCGTGACGACCGCGTCCGGCGCCAAGTTCGGGAAGAGCGAGGGTGGTGCTATCTGGCTCGATCCGACGCTCACGTCGCCGTACAAGTTCTATCAATTCTGGTTGAACGTCGACGATCGCGACGCCGGACGCTATCTGCGGTACTTCACGCTCTCGAGCCGCGAGGAGATCGAGGAGCTCGACGGTGCGACGCGGGCGCGGCCCGAGCGTCGTGAGTCACAACAGGCCTTGGCTCGTGAAGTCACGGCGCGCCTGCATGGAGAGGATGCCCTGCGCGCGGCAATCGAAGTCTCGGGGTTCTTGTTCGGCGGGCTCGAGCCGTCGGCGCTGTCGGCGGCGGCGATGGCGGCGTTGAGCGCCGAGGCACCGTTTTTCGAGGTGAAGGAATCCGAAGTGAGCGACGGGCAGGGGGAGGGGCTCGACGTGTTGAAGCTGCTCGTGGCGGCTGGTCTCGCGGCATCGAATGGCGCGGCGCGGCGGTTGCTCGAGCAGGGTGGCGTGTCGGTGAACAAGCGCAAGCTCGGGGCGACGGAGCGTTATCTCGAGGCGAGCGTGCTCCTGCGCGGCGGATATCTCATCCTCGGCAAGGGAAAGCGCGACTACGCGGTGTTGCGGGTGCTTCGTTAGGCGAACTGCAGATCCCTCCCTTCGTCGCTGGCGCTCCTCAGGGCAGGCGCTCCGGCCCGGAGCCCGCTACGGCAGGCTCGCCTCGATGAGGCGGAGGGCGCGGCGAAGCTCGTCGTGCGTGTTGTAGAAGTGGGGCGACAAGCGAATCGCGCCCTCGCGGAAGGAGTGCGTCACCTTCGCCGCCGTGAGTGAAGCGCTCACCGCTGGCCCGTTAGGCACGCGCAGGGCGACAATGCCGGCGCGATGGCGCGGCGCCGACGGCGTGACGAGCTCCACGTCGCGCTGCGCGGCCGCCCACACGATGACGGTCTCGGCGAGCTCGGCGACGCAGTCGGCGATCGCGGCGGGGCCGACCTCGTGAATCAGCTCGAGGCTCGCGTTCATGCCGGCGAAATCCTGAAAGGGGAGCGTGATGAACTCGAAGCGGCGAGCGTCGTCGCGCCAGGTGAGATCGTAGTCGACGAGGCGGCGGAAATCGTCGCTTCCCCGCACCGCCATCCAGCTCACGATGCTCGGCTCGAGCTCGGAGATCAGCTCGCGTCGCACGTACACGAAGCCCGTGCCCCACGGAGACAGGAGCCACTTCTGGGCGCCGCAGGCGAGGATGTCGATGTGGCACGCGCGCACGTCGAGCGTGCGTGGACCGAGCCCCTGAATGGCGTCGACGATGAAGTACACACCGCGCGCGCGGCAGGCGCGGCCGAGAGTCTCGAGATCGACGGTGTAGCCGCTCGCGAAGCCGACCCACGACACCGAGACCGCGCGAACGGCGGGATCCTCGAGCGCACGACACAGTGCGTCCTCGTCGACGGCTCCATCACAGATCGGCAAGCGGCGGTAGACGACGCCGCGCTGGTGGGCAAGCTGCATCCATGGATAGACGTTGGCGGGGAACTCACGGTCGGGCGTGAGCACGACGTCACCTTTGCCTAACGGGAGGCTGAACGCCGCCAGGTTGATGCCGTACGACGTGTTGACCGCGAGTGCGATCTCGGCGGTGTCGGCGCCGATCAGGCGCGCAATCAGCTCCCGTCCGCGCGCGAGGGTGGCGAACTGCATGTCGTCGGACAATCGGTACGGTGCCGCGCGACGTTGGTCGAACTCGTGTAGCGCACGGAGGGTCCGCTCGGGGAGCGGGCCGGTGCTCGCATTGTTGAGGTAGATCGCCTCCCCGCGCGCCGCCCACGGGAATTCGCGCTCGCGGAGGTCGTCGACGTCAAATGACAAGATTCGTAACTCGCGGCAGGGTGGTCATGGGCGCGCGGTCTCCGGGACTCCGGCGCTGCTCGGCATCGCGACGTGAATCGCCCGGGGATCGAGCGCGTCGCGCAGCGCGTCGCCAAGCAGATTGAAGCCGAGCACCGCGGCGCCGATCGCGAGTCCGGGACAGAGCGATGTCCAGGGCGCGTGGCGCAGCTGGTTGAGATCGCGCCCGTCGGCGATCATCGCCCCCCAGCTTGGCGTCGGCGGTTGGACGCCGAGGCCGAGAAAGGACAGTGACGACTCGGCGATGATGGCGCCGGCGACGCCGAGTGTGGCGGCAATGATCACCGGCGCGAGGACGCCGGGCAGCACGTGCACGAGGATGACGCGGAGGTCGCGGCCGCCGAGCGCGCGCGACGCCTGGACGTACTCGAGCTGGCGCACGACGAGGACCTGGCCGCGGACGAGGCGCGCCATGCCGGCCCAGCCGACGACGCCGATCGTCACGAAGACGACGCCTAACGACGGCTGCAGCGCCGCGACCATCGCGATGAGAAGCAGCAATGTCGGGAAGGCGAGCGTGATGTCGGCAAGCCGCATGACGAGCTCGTCGACCCAGTGCCCGTAGAATCCGGCGGTCAATCCGAGCGTCACGCCAAGTACCAGCGCGATGGCTTGCGAGATGATTCCGACCGACAGCGAGATCCGCGCGCCGTAGACGAGTCGCGCCCAAACGTCTCGTCCTTCGATGTCGGTGCCGAGCCAGTGCTCGGCGGAGGGCGGGCTGAGCTGGTTGATCAGATCGATGTGCACCGGATCATGACGAGCGACCAGCGGCGCGGCGACGGCGAGCAGGAGGAGAAAGGCAACGACGCCGGCGCCGAACCATGCGCGCGGATCGCCTCGCAAGGCACGCGACGCACGCGATTCGCTCACGTCGGCTCTCCGAGCTCTGGCGGCGTGTTGGGACGCTGGTGCTTCCATCGGCGATGATGCCAGAAGTACTGCTCGGGCGCGCGTCGCACCCAGCGCTCGAGAACGGCGGTGTATTCGGCGACGATGCGCTCGACGTCCGCTTCCAGATTGCCAGTCTGTGCGGTGTCGATCGGTTCGAAGCTGAGGCGAAATCGGCCGCTCGGCTGGCGAATGGCGACGCCGAACACGATCGGCGCTCCGAGGCGCAGCGCGAAGACCGCGGGACCGCGTGGCGTCTTGGCGAGTCGGCGGAAGAATGGCACCCAGGTCGACGCGAGACCGACGGCGCCCTGATCGATCAGAAAGGCAACGGCGTCGCCGCGGCGCAGTGCGCGCGGTACACGGCGCACCGCTTCGTCGTCGTGGACGATCGTCATCCCGATGCGCTCGCGCGTGCGCGTCAGGTATCGATCGAAGAGCGGGTTGGCCATGTAGCGCGCCACGGCATGAATCGGGAGACCGCGCGCGGCGAGGTAGGCACCGCCGAGCTCCCAATTACCCAGATGCCCGCTGACCAGGATGAGTCCCTTCTCACGCGCCAGCCGCTCTTCGACGATGCTCCATCCCTCCACTTCCTCGAAGAGCGAGATGACGCGCTCGGCGTCGTAGAGCGGGAGCAGGGCCGTCTCGCTCGTCGTCCGTCCGAGATGCGCGTAGCTCGCCTTCGCGATTCGGTGAACCTCGTTAGGCGAGAGCTCGGGCAGCGCCGCGCGCACCTGTCGCTCGACAACCTCGCGACGAACCCCGAACGGACGGTAGCCGAGTGTCCCGAGTCCGGCGCCGACGGCACTTGCCGATCGCAGACCGATTCGCTTCAGCAGCGCGACGACACCACGCAGCGCGCCATATTCGAGTCGATGCGCGAGCGTCGGTGACGTCATCGGACCAACCAGCGGGAACGGTCGGCGGCCGCCTCGACGGCGCGCTCGAAGCCATCGATCATGTCGACCTCGCTGAAGTCGCGTTGCACCCGCGTGCGAGCGGCATTTCCCATCGCGCTGCGCAACTCCTGTCGCATGAAGAATGGCGCCGCCGTGGCGGCGGTGTGCGATGGAGCGCCGGGAGAAAGGAGCAAGCCCGTTATGCCATCGGCGACGTAGTGCTGGGGCAACGCGGAGCGCTCGGCGAGCACGGGAATGCGCATCGCCATCAGATCCAGAAAGGCGAAGGCGCCATCGTCCCCGCCGGCGACGACCCAACCAGCATCGGCGGCGCGAAGGACCGCGAGGTCATCCGGCCGCTGACCGAGAAATGTGACCGAAGTGCCGACACCGAGCGCTGCGGCGTGCATGCGCAAGTCGTCGTCGAGCGAGCCAGGACCGAGCACGGCTAGGTGAACGCCGGGATGACGTGGAAGCAACAGAGCGAGCGTGCGCATCGCGGTCGCGAGACGGAGGCGAGCGTTCGGCTCGTAACTGCACACGATGAGCAGACCCTGAGCCGGAACGCCCATACTATTCCGAACAACCGCGCGAACGGCATCGTAGCTCGAGACGTCGACACCGAGCGGTACGACAGCGGGCGGCAGCGGAAGCGACGCGAGCTCGGGCGATGACTGCGCCTGTGACAACTCGGCGTCGGTGGTGAAGATCAAGCCGGCGCTGGCAATGCGGAGCGCGAGGCGACCACTGCGGAGCAACGCCGGCGTAAGAAAGGTCGGAACGCGACGAATGATCGCGCCGCGTCCGCCGAGGCGCATCGCGGAGCTGACGACGAGTTGTTCGCGATCGCTGTGAACGAACGCGACTTCGACGGCGCGCTCTTGCAGAACACGACGGAGGCGCCAGGTGTCGCCAGCGGCTGTGGCGTCGGGATCGGTGGGGACGGTGTCGACACCGAGAGCTTCGGCTCGCCGCGCGGCGTTGCTCCCGCCCGGGCAGAAGAGCGTCACCTCGTGACCGCGCGTGCCAAGGCCGCGCGCGGCAGCGACGAAGGCGCGCGCGCATCCACTCCAACGCTTGTCGCCAACGTAGAAAAGCACGCGCATAACGAGCGTCAGGCTTGCACGGCCGCTGCCGGAGAGGACGCCTCCACCGGTTCGTCGCGGAATTGCATCGTGTAGAGTCGGAAATAGGCGCCGCGGCGGCCGAGCAGCTCCTGGTGGGTACCGCGCTCGACGACCCGTCCGCGATCCAGCACCAGAATCTGGTCGGCGTGGACTACCGTCGAAAGACGGTGCGCGATGACGAACACGGTGCGGCCGGCGAGCAGCCGATCGATGGCTTCCTGGACCAACCGCTCGGATTCCGTGTCGAGCGCCGACGTGGCCTCGTCGAGAATGAGAATCGGAGGGTCGATGAGGAGGGCGCGCGCGATCGCAATGCGTTGGCGCTGTCCCCCGGAGAGGCGCGTCCCGCGCTCGCCGAGGATGGTGTCGTAGCCCTTGGGCAGCTCGGAGACGAAGCCGTGCGCGTTCGCGGCGCGCGCCGCGGCGATGATCTGCTCCTCGCTGAAGCGACCGGCGGCACCGTAGGCGATGTTGTTCCGCACGGTGTCATTGAAGAGCACCGTGTCCTGGCTGACGATGCCCGTTAGGCGGCGCAGCGACGCCAGCTCGACGTCGCGCGTATCGACGCCGTCGACGAGGATCCGGCCATTCGTCGGCTCATAGAAGCGGGGAATCAGGTCGACGAGAGTGCTCTTGCCCGCTCCGCTGGGTCCGACGAGCGCGACGACCTCACCCTTCCTTGCCGTTAGCTCGACGTCGGAGAGCACGGGTTCGGTCTCGTACGCGAACGACACGCGCTCGAAGACGACGCGGTCGTGGAAGCCATCGACCTTACGCGTGCCTTTGTCGGTCATCAGCTCCGTTGGCGAGTCGAGAATCTCGAAGAGGCGATCGCTCGCCGCGAGGGCCTGCTGCGCGGTGGTCGGCACCTGCGAGAGCTGCTTGAGCGGCTGCAGCAGACGCATCACGATCACGAGGAAGGTGATCAGCTGC
Source organism: Gemmatimonadaceae bacterium (assembly GCA_036557635.1). Lineage (GTDB taxonomy): Bacteria > Gemmatimonadota > Gemmatimonadetes > Gemmatimonadales > Gemmatimonadaceae > AG2. Next base: position 78,252 of record DATBHD010000085.1, on the reverse strand, counting down.
GCCGATTGCAGCGTGTGGCCGGTGAGGACCATGCGCGCGCCGATCCACAGAATCGCGACGGCCACCAACGTGCCGAGGAATTCGGTGATCGGTTGCGACAGGAACGCGACGCGCGTGATCCGCATCAAGCCGTCGGAGTAGCGATTGCTGGCGTCGAGGAATCGGCGTTCCTCGTACGGCTCGGCGCGAAATGCCTTGACCAGCCTAACGCCGGTCACCGCCTCCTGGAGCACGCTCGTCATCTCGCCGTAGTCGTCGCCGAGGCGGCGATACCCGCGGCGGAGCCGCTTGAGCATCGGCTGCAGCGCGCCGATGACGAGCGGCGCGACGATGAGCGCGATCAAAGTGAGCTGCAGCGATGTGGAGAGGAGGACGGCGATGTAGGCCAGAACGAGCGCGGCGCTCTGAAACGACTGAGTGACGAGGGTCGTGATGACCGCTTTGACCTGGGTCGTGTCGGAGATGACGCGCGAGATGATCTGCCCCACCTTCGTGCGCGCGAAGAATCCGAGCGGAAGGTGCTGGAGGTGCGTGTAGACTTCGTCGCGCACGTCGCGCGTCACGTACTCCTGGAGCTGCGCGCCGAGGTTGCCGGCGAGCCAGACGAAGAAATTCTTGAGGGCGACGGAAGCGACGATGATGAAGATCACGACCTGGAGTGATCCCATCTTGTCCGTCGGGTCGAGCAGCATGCCGATCGTGCGATTCAGGAACGCGGTGAGCCAACCGGTATTCCCCGGCAGCAACGAGGGCATGCCGAACAGCGCGTTCAGGAATGGAATGAGCAGCGAGAACGAGTAGGCGTCGAAGAGCGCGGCGAGCGCGCTCGCGCCGATGGCTCCGAGCATGCGGCCGGAGTGTGGCCGGAGGAAGCGGAGGAGTCGGCGGTACATCAGCGGGGAGTGAGCAGCGCCACGGGAAGGATGCATTCCTCGGGCGTGACGCCGCCGTGCAGGAACGAGCCGCGATACCGGCTTTGATATTCGCGCAACTTCGTCGGATAGACGAAGAAGGTGTCGCCGGTAGCGAGCAGCGTGTTGGCTCCGAGGCCGCGTCGCGGCAGTTTTAGCGAATCCTCATTGGAGAAAAGGAGCGCGTAGTCGGGATTCTCGGCGCGCAGGTCCTCGCCAAACTTGTAGCGCAGATTGGGCGTGGCGTCGCGCTTGGCAAACACCGTCGCCGGCGTTTGACAGTGAATCGAGCCATGATCGCTGGTGACGAGCACTTTCACGCCCCGATGCGCCGCCTCGCTGAGCAGCGAAAAGGCCACCGACCGACGAAACCACTGCTGGGTGAGCTCGCGCAGCGCAGTCTCGTCGCGCGCGACCTCGTACAGTATGGCCGACTCGGAACGACCGTGGGTGAGCAGGTCGATGAAATTGAACACGCACGCGCCAATGCCTTCGGCGGCAAAGAAGCTGCCGAGGCGGCGATCGAGGTCATCCGCTTCCGCCGCGGAGGAGATTTTCTCGTAACGAACGGGAACGCGCTTGCCCAGCTCCGCGAGCTGTGCTTCGAGGAGCTCTCGCTCGTGCGCGTTGAGTGTTTCATCCTCGCGTTCGCCCCACCAGTCGGGGAAGCGGCCCGCGATCTCACAGGGAAACAGGCCGCTGAAGAGGGCATTTCGCGAATAGGGAGTCGCGGTGGGCAGGATGGAGAAATAGTGTGTTGTCTCGATCTCGAACAGCGTCGTCAGGCTCGGCGTGATCGAGCGCCACTGGTCGAGCCTCAGACAATCAATGACGACGAAGAGCGCCTGCCGGTCGCGCTCCATGATCGGCAAGAGAAACTCGTGGACGAGATCAATCGAAAGCGGCGGCCGATCGCCCCCGAGATCGCGGAGCCACTGCGGATAGGCGCCACGGATGAAGCTCGCGAACTCGCGACGCATGTCGGGATACAGTCCGCGCAGCGTCTCGGTGAGGCCTGTCTCGGACGCGGCCACCAGATCGAGATCCCACTGCGTGAGCTCGGAGAATCGATCGATCCATCCGCGCCAATCGAGCTGGCGAAACGATTCGGCCTGCAGCTCACGAAACCGTTGCACGAAATGCCGCGCCACCGCCTGCTGATGAATGCGCGCGCCCTCGAGCAGTCGCGCGACGACCGCGTAGACCTGACGTGGGGTCACAGGTTTCACGAGATACGAACTGACATCGGCGCCGAGTGCTTCCATCAGCGTGGTGTCTTCTTCGCTCTTCGTAACCATCACGATGTCGAGATTGGGCGCGATCCCTCGGAACTCGCGAAAAGCGTCGAGTCCGCGCATGCCCGGCATCTGCTCATCGAGCAAAACGAGGTCGAAGCCACGCCGTCGGAGCAGTTCGGCGCCGTCCTCGGCGTTGCTCGCGGATTCCACGATGAAGCCCTTGTCCCGCAAGAACATGCGGTGTGGCTCGAGAAGCTCGGCTTCGTCGTCCACCCAGAGCACGGACTTCCCCATTGCCGCCATGTCGGGGAATGTAGCCGCGCGCCGTCGGCAGCGGGAAGCGCTTCCCACAACGCGCACGCCGCGTCAATTTGCTCGCGTGACTGCCACGCAAGGCTCCTTCGCGCCGGTTCTGCCGCCGTACGCGCTTTCGTCCCCCACATTTCGATTTCGCGCGCTCGCGACACTCGCCGGTCGCGCGCCCCTCGGCGGACCACGCGAGGTCGCGCTCGCGACATATCTCGTCGCGCGTCTCGTCGACGACTGCTTGCCGGCGAAGGAGCTCCCGATCGATGCGCGAAAGACGCGATCCACGGCGGCGCGCGGCTGGCTGGCGAGCGCCGCGCTTCCCGCCGCGGTACGCACGCCGATCACGAAGCTCGCCGACGTGACGGCCGGTGAGATCGCGGAGGTCGCACCAGCTCTCGCGAGTGTGATCGCGGCGACGAGCAACTATCTCGACGCACCGGCGCGATTAGAACTCGATCGTCTCGCGCGCGCGATCGCGAAGTGATGCGCGCGCGCAACACTCGATCGGCGCGTCTGCTTGCCGCGTCCGCGCGGCGCGGGCATTTTCTGCCATGACTTCCGAGGGAGAATCGTCGGCGCCATCCGACGCGGCCGCGACGTCATTGCCGGAGTTGCTCGGACAAATCGACGCCATCGCCGAGGGCGCGCCGGACACCGATACGATCACGAGCGGATTCCCCAGTCTCGATCGCAGCATCGGTGGTGGCTTCCGTCGTGGTGATCTCGCCGTGCTCGGTGGTGACGTCGGCAGCGGAAAGTCCGCATTCGCATTGGCAATCGCGCTGCGCTCCGCGGAACGCCACTCGGTAGCGTACTTCTCCGCCGAAATGACGCCGCAGCGTCTCATGGAGCGCGTGCTGGCGATGGAGGGACGTGTTCGCGTCGACGAGCTGCGACAGGGGACACTCGATGAACTGGCGCGCGCGCGCGTTGGCGCCGCGGCCGTGCGTCTTCGCGAGCGGTTACCGCGGTTCGGACGGGTGTCCGCGGACACGGAGGACGGATTGCCCGAGGGCTGGGACGAGGCGGGAGTTCCAGATCTTGTCATCATCGATGCGATTCAGGGAATCGGCACCGGACGCCGCGACATCGCCGAGGAACAGGCGTCTGCGGTGCGTGCACTGAAAACGCTGGCGCTGGACGCGGGCATCGCCATATTGGCAACGGCGCAGCTTCCCTTGCTGGCTGCCCGCACGGATCGCCGACCGCAGCTGGATGATTTCGGTGCGCTCGGCGCGGTGAAGCACCACGCTGACGTCGTGCTTGGGCTGTATCGCGAAGGCATGTACGACAGGGCGCGCGACATCGAGGGCGCGACGGAGCTTCTCCTGCGGAAAAATCGTCACGGCAGCGTGGGCTACGTCGATCTCTATTTCTACGCGCAGTGGATGCGTTTCGAAGACATGCTGGATCCCGATCGGTAGGAGACTTGATGATGCGGACGACGAAGATCTTGCGTTTGTTCGGCTGTGCGGTCCTGGCCGGAACGTCCTTGACCGCAGCTGCGTGCGCCACCGGTGGCGCAGCTGGCCCGGAAGCCATCGCGCGTCTCGAGCGCGAGCGATCGAGCAATCCGCAATCGGAGCCGGTGCTGCGATCCCTTGGAATCGCCTATTACAAGTCTGGAAACTCGAAGGACGCGCGCGCGGCGCTCGATCAAGCGACAAAGCTCGATCCGCGCGACGGCACGGCGGCACTGTACCTCGGCCTCACGGCGGAGGCGCAGAACGACTTCGCCACGGCGCGCACCGCGTACTCGTCGTACGTCCAGTATGGGCGAACGAGCCGGGTGCGGCACGCGCTCGAGGCGCGACTCGCCGCACTACAGCGGAAGCAGCTGGAAGAGACGGCGCGCGCCGAGGTGCGGGACGAGCGACGTCTCGCACAAGTGCCCGGAACGCCTAACGTGGTTGCGGTGCTCCCGCTCTCGTTCAGCGGCGCGGACACGTCGCTCAAGCCACTCGAGCGCGGTCTGGCGGAGCTGTTGACGACGGACCTGGCGCGATCGTCGCGCCTAACGGTCGTCGAGCGTCTCCGGCTGCAGGCGGTATTGGACGAGATCAAGCTGCAGACAACGGGCGCAACGGATTCGTCGAGCAACGTCCGCGCGGGCAAGATTCTCCAGGCGGGACGCCTCGTGCAGGGCTCGATTCTGCAGCAGGGGCAGGATCTTCGCGTCGACGCGGCGGTGATCGACGTGCCGACGACGCGCGTCGCCGGCGCCACGAACGACAACCGCGCGCTCGATCAATTGCTCACGCTCGAGAAGAACATCGCGCTCGGCCTGTTCCAGCAGATGGGCGTGACGCTGACGACGGCGGAACGCAACGCCATCGAGCAACGTCCGACGCGATCTTTGGCGGCGTTCGTCGCGTACAGCCGCGGCCTGCTTCTCGAGGACGAAGGGCAGTTCGAAGCGGCCGACGTGTTCTACCAGAATGCCGTGCGGCTCGACCCGAGCTTCAGCGCGGCGCAGACGAAGAGCCAGGAGGCACGCCAGATCATCGCCGGCAATCAACTCACGTCGCGATCGATCGAGAGCAACTTGGCCGGCAGTCCGGAAGGCCGCGTGGTGGATGCGGCGGCGTTGGGCACCGTGGCGACAGGGACCGAAAGCGGCGGCACCGCGCTCGGCGTGGCCGACGGCCTCAATCCGACGGCAGCGGGCTCCGCGGCGACGAACGCCGCGGGCGCGCTCACCGGGCCGCCCCTGCGCGATCCCGCCTCGTCAGGCACGGGCATCGAGAACATCGGTCAAAAGACGGCGCGGATCGAGATCGTCGTCAAGCGTCCATGAGGAGATGATCATGCGCCATCTCATTGCCGCCGCCACGTTCACGCTGACACTGGCCGCTCCTCTCGCGGCGCAGTCCGTGTACGACACCAACCTGCGCGGGGCTCCGCAGTTCGTGAACTACCAGATCAATGCCCCGGTGAACGAGACGATCTCGGAGTTCACGTTACCCATCTTCGTCGTGATTCCGGTGTCGTCCGCGTTCAGCTTCGATGTCGGGACGGCCTACACGTCGGCGCGCGTCCAGCCTAACGGCTCGGCCGCGGGCGAAGCGAGCACCGTGAGCGGACTCACCGACACGCAGATCCGCGCGAATCTCAGCCTCGGCACGGACTTCGTCGTGCTCACGGCCGGGCTGAACATCCCGACGGGGAAGGAAACGGCGTCGCAGGCGGAGCAGCTCGCGGCATTCCGCATCGGCAACGATTTCCTCGCATTTCCCATCTCCAACATGGGCACCGGATTCGGCGCGACGGCGGGGCTCGCGATCGCGCGTCCGATCGGCTCGTGGAACCTGGGCTTTGGAGGCAGCCTGCGACAGAGCACGTCGTACGAGCCATTCGTCGACAATACGGGCACGCGTCCCCGGTTCCAGCCCGGCAACGAGTATCGTGGCCGGCTCGGGTTGGATCACGCGCTGGGAACGGGGCGGTTCGCCGTTGGTTTCACGTATTCTAAATTTGGCAGTGACGACATCGGCGGGTCGGTCTACAACACTGGAGACCGCTACATCGCCCAGATGGGATTCAACAACTCGTTTGGCGGCACGAGCCTGCTCGTGAACGCGTGGGATCTCTATCGCCGGTCGGGGACGATCTTCACCGGCGACAAGACGGGCCCGGAGAACATCGCCAACGTGCTCCTCGGTGTTGGATTCCGCACCATGGGCGGCGTGCTCGAGCCATCGGTGGAGCTGCGCAATTGGACGCAGCAGGACCTGAGTACGAGCATGCTCGGCACGTTCGCGCTGCGCTACAGCGTCGACGCGGGCGGTTTCGCGGTTACGCCGAGCGCCGGCTACACCGTGGGCAAGTTCGCGTCGCTCGATGGGAGCGCGGACATGAACGGGTTCCGCGCCGCATTGGCGATTCGCGTCGGGCCATAGGCACATCGCTGCGCGGTACAGCGTCAACACGGATCAACACAGACACGGCACGGACGCACACTGGCGAAGACTTTTGGTCGGTGTGCGTCGGTGCTATTGCCGTTGATCGGCGGCCAATGCGTTCGCGGTAGGCTATCGCGGTTGGCTATATTGGTCTCCAGATCACCGACTCGTCACCGAAGAGCTGGATATGGCTGGCCATAGTAAGTGGAAGCAGATCAAGCATTACAAGGCGGCCGCTGACGCGAAGCGCGGCGCGCTGTTCACGAAGCTCATTCGCGAGATCACGCTGGCAGCCAAACAAGGCGGCGGGGATCCCGACGGGAACGCGCGACTGCGCACGGCGGTCGACAACGCGCGGGCGAGCTCGATGCCGAAGGAGAACATCGAGCGCGCGATCAAGAAGGGCACGGGCGAGCTCGAAGGCGTCGACTACCAGGAAGTCACCTACGAGGGCTACGGCCCGGGCGGCGTGGCGATGATGATCGAGGCCGTCACCGACAACGCCACGCGAACGGTCGCGGACGTGCGGCACCGAATGTCACGCGGCGGCGGGAATATCGGAACACCCAATTCGGTCGCGTGGATGTTCGAGAAGAAAGGACAGATTCTGATCGACGGCGCTGGCCGCGACGAAGACTCGCTGATGGAAGCGGTGCTCGACGCGGGCGCGGAAGATCTGAGTCGCGAAGACGACCAGTACGTCGTGACGACCGCACCCGGAGATTTTCACGCCGTGCGCAGCGCGCTTCAGACCAAGGGCCTCCCGATTGTCGAGGCGGAGCTGGCGATGGTTCCGAAGACCACGGTGCGACTCGAAGGACGTGACGCCGAGACGCTGCTCAAGCTGATCGAATCGCTCGAGGAGCTGGACGACGTCCAGAAGGTGTGGGCGAACTTCGATATCGATGTCGAACAAATGGTGCGCGCATAGGTGATTCCAGGTGCCAGGTGCTGACCCGCGCCCGAGAGCCTGGCACCTGCAATCACCTATTCTCTCTCACCTTGATTCATGCTCGCACTCGGCATCGATCCCGGCACTGCGACTACCGGGTACGGCATCGTTCGCGGCGACAAGCCGGGACAGGCGAGTCTCGTCGAATGCGGCGTCATTCGCACGCGGCCGCGGGATTCCCTCGCGGCGCGACTCACCGAGATCTACGACGGCGTTCGAGGGCTCATCGCGCGTCACCGGCCGGACGCGCTCTCCGTCGAGGATGTCTTCTACGCGCGCAACGTGCGCACGACAGTGGTGCTCGGCCACGCGCGCGGCGTGATTCTACTCGCGGGCCATCAGGCCGGGCTCACCATCCATGAGTTTCCGCCAGCCGAGATCAAAAAGGCGGTCGCCGGATCGGGCGTCGCGACGAAGGAACAAGTTCAGTTCATGCTCATGCGACTCCTTCGACTCAAGGCGGCGCCGCACCCCTCGGACGCGGCCGACGGCGTCGCGGCCGCGCTCGCCTATGTCATGAGCGCGCGGCTGGCGACCTTGGTCGCGACGGCGCGGCAGGGAGAGCGCGTACGATGATCGCGCATGTCGCGGGAACGCTCGTCGCCAAGGCACTCGACCGCGTCGAGATCATGACCGCGGGCGGCGTCGGCTACGAACTGCTCGTCCCATTGAGCGTTTACGAAACGTTACCCAATGTCGGCGACACCCTGCGGCTGCATACGTATCTCGTGGTAAAAGAGGACGGGTGGCAGCTCTTCGGCTTCGTCAGCGCGTTCGAGCGGCAGGTGTTTCAACGTGTGCTGGACGCGAAGGGGGTTGGACCCGCGCTGGCGCTCGGCCTCCTTTCGACGCTCTCCGCCGAACGGCTGGTGCGAGCGATTCGCGACAAGGACATCGTCACCCTGCAGAGCGTGCCGCGCGTCGGCCGGAAGAAGGCGGAGCAGCTGGTTCTCGATCTCGCCGACAAGCTCGATGACGTGCAGGCTGCGATACCGGGGGGCGTGGGACGCACAGCGGGCGGGGTTGGGGGGGGCGCCGCCGAGGATGCGACTCGCGCTCTGGTCTCGCTGGGCTATTCTACAGGCGACGCGGAGCGCGCGGTTCGCGCCGCGCTCGACGATGGTGGGCGGGGGATGCACGCCCCAGAGCTGATACGTCGTGCACTGGCCAAGGTCGGCGGAGGGGGAGGGGGAGGACGCTAATGCTCGCAGCGAGACGGACCTCGACGTTCACGGAATCGGTGATCCGCGAGATGACGCGCATCGCACAGATGCACGAGGCGGTGAATCTCGCACAAGGGTTTCCGGATTTTCCTATGCCAGAGCCGATGAAGGACGCGGCGTGCGCGGCGATTCAAGGCAACCTCAATCAGTACGCCGTCACCTGGGGATCCGCGAACCTGCGCATCGCGATCGCGGAGAAGTATCGGCGCTGGTATGGGATGGAAGTGGATCCCGACCGTGAGGTCACGGTGACGTGCGGCGCGACTGAGGCGATGGCCTCGGTGTTCATGGCGCTGATGGATCCCGGCGACGAAGTGATCGTGCTCGAGCCGTTCTACGAGAACTACGGGCCAGACGCGATACTGGCCGGCGCGGTGCCCGTGTTCGTGCCATTCGAGCGTCCAAACTGGACGCTCGACGGCGATCGGTTGAAAAAAGCGTTCAACAAGCGGACGAAGGCGATCATCATCAACACGCCGCACAACCCAACCGGCCGCGTGCTCACGCGCGCCGAGATGTCGTTGATCGCCGAGCTGTGTCTCAAGCACGACGTGTGGGCGATCACGGACGAGATCTACGAGCACATTCGTTATGCGGGGGACCACCACGTGATGGCGACGTGGCCCGACATGCGTGAGCGTACGATCACGATTTCGGGGTTGTCGAAGACGTTCAGCTGCACGGGATGGCGACTCGGCTACGCGATCGCTCCGCCGGCGCAGACGACGCCGATCAGAAAGGTTCACGATTTTCTCACCGTCGGCGCCCCGGCGCCGCTGCAGGCAGCGGGGGCGGTGGGGCTCGCGTTCGATCCCGACTACTTCAATCACCTCGCGCTCGACTACCGGGCGCGGCGGCATGTGCTCGTGGAGGCGCTCAACGACGCGGGATTCGCGTTCGCCGTTCCCGAGGGTGCGTACTACATCCTCGCGGACTTCTCGGCGCTGAGTGACCTGGACGATGTGACGTTCGCGAAGTGGATGACCCAGGAGATCGGTGTCGCGACGGTCCCGGGATCGAGCTTCTACCACGAGCGAGAGCTCGGCCGCTCGCTCGTGCGCTTCGCGTTCTGCAAGAAGTTCGATACGCTGCGCCGCGCAGCCGATCGGCTGGCCGAGGTGAGGCAGAGGGCGTAGCGGGTAGAGGGTGGAGGGGTGAGGGTAGAGGGTAGAGGGTAGAGGGTAGAGGGTGGAGGGTAGAGGGTAGAGGGTAGAGGGTTTTGGGTAGAGGGTGGAGGGTAGAGGGTGGAGGGTGGAGGGTAGAGGGTAGAGGGTAGAGGGTAGAGGGTAGAGGGTGCACGAAGGGCCGGAATGCTTCTGCATTCCGGCCCTTCTTCACTTCCACACGCGCACCGACCGCGCTCAACACTCAACACTCTACCTTCCACCCTCTACTCTCCACCCTCTACCCTCCACCCTCTACCCTCTACCCAAAACCCTCTACCCTCTAGTGCGGCACCCTGTTGGCCGACGTGCTCACCTGCAGCAGAATCGCGTGAAGCGCCAGGAATTCCGCTGGGGGATTCACGAGGAACGACGCGCTCGCGTTGTTGACGAAGCCGTTGAACGCGCTGAGCGAGTTCTGGAGCTGTCCCGCGGTCGGCCGCGACAAGAGTGAAGGAAAGGTCGACATGAGCTGATCGACGATGCGTTCGCTGGTGCCGGCGGTCATCAACGCCTTCTTGATCTGGTCGCGCACCGGCGGCGTCGCGTCTGTCATCATGCTCATCGCGACGCGCGTCACCTCGGGCGGAATCACCACACCGGTGATCGGCGATACGACATTCTTGTCGCGCAATAGCCGATCCATCTCGGTGCCGACGGCCGTCGCGACGCTGAGATCCATCGGCACGGCGACGGTTCCCGGGGTGAACAGCGTGACGACCACGAACGGGATCGTGGTGTTGTTGTTCGCCTGCGCGGATGCCGGCGATGCCGCGACGATGCCTAACGTCGCAACGCCCAGACTCAGTGTTATCAGCTTGCTCATGAGCTACCTCTCCGGAGGCAGGAAGATGTTCCGGACCTGCCAGAACTTGAACCCGAGGCCGACGCCGAGCACGAATGCCCCGTGGTGGTTGTCGCGGTGCAGGACGTCCGCGTATGCCGGCGTGATTACGAGCGGGACCCAGCGCAGCGGCAGGATGGAGATGCCGAACGAAAGGTCCTGGCCTCCCCAATCCGCGATCAACGACGCCTTTTCGTGCACGCGCAGCCCAACGCTGCCGAAGACGCCGACGCCACCGAGGTCGGCCGTGCTCGTTAGGCTGTCGAATTGCGGGCTGAAGCGGCCATTGCCGACGCCCAGATTGGTCGTGAGGCTGCCGAAGGGATCGCCCTCGACCTCGCGGAGCCGCCACACCTTCGAGGCGACGCCGTAGTACGTCCGCGGCGCGTCGAGCGAGCCCCACCCGGCGATGTTCTCGGCGCCGATCGCTACCGCGGAATTGCCCGGCAGCACGCGATGCAGCTTGATCTCGAGCGCGCCGTTCTCCAAGAATCCTTCGTCGACCGTCGAGAATGAGAAAAGACCGATCTCGATGCCGACGTAGTCGCGCGAATTCCACAGCCCGAAGCCCGCCACGCCCGATCCGTCGGCGTGCTCACCACTGCGCGTGCGGCTCGCGAATCCGGCGCCGACGAAACCGTCGCCGAAGTTCGCGCCAAACGCCGTCTGCGAAGATGTGTTGAATCCGGGCGCGAACCGTGACGCCGTCGCTGCCACTTCGGTCGCCGGCATCAATGGCAACTGATACCGACGGCGGAGACTGTCGAGAATCTGTGTGGGGCTCTGTGCCCGCACTGGGTGAACCATCGCGGTCAACGCCAGCATTCCCAGGCTCGCCACGCCCACGCGCAGAAGCCGATCCCGTCCCATGAACTGCCTCCTCGAAAGTGAGTTCGCACCACTCGCCGACGCAGTCGCGCTGCCACCAGAATGACGCAGTGCGTTCCGCGAACTTGTGCAGTTGTTAAGCAAGCTTGCCCGAAAACAGCGAAAACTGCGCCGCACGGCCCGAGACCGGCCGGGAGTCGACAACCTCAATTTCGGACTTTCTTCGGACTATATTTCCTCCGCACTTCCGGTCGGCTCCTCCCACAGACTCCTAGATGTCACGCGCCGAGATCACAACGCCGGAGGCGCTCGCCGACGAATCGGTCGTCGAGCTCTCGCTCCGCCCTCAGCGCCTGGCCGAGTTCATTGGCCAGGAAAAGGTCAAGCAGAGTCTCCGAATCTGGATCGACGCCGCGCTCGCTCGTCGCGAGCCGCTCGATCATGCCGTCTTCTACGGACCGCCTGGACTAGGCAAGACGACGCTCGCCGAGCTCATTGCTCGCGAGCTTGGAGTCAACATTCGCACCACCTCCGGTCCCGCCCTCGAAAAACCCGGCGATCTGGTCGGAACGCTGACGAACCTGCGCGAGGGCGACATCCTCTTCATCGACGAGATCCACCGTCTACGGCCGATCATCGAGGAGTTCCTGTACCCCGCGATGGAGGACTACAAGATCGAGATTCGACTCTCCGAGGGACCGAAGGCGCAGACCATTACGATGCCCGTCGAGAAGTTCACGCTCATCGGCGCCACGACACGATTCGGCATGTTGACGCCGCCGATGCGAGCGCGGTTTGGAATCGTCGAGCGGTTGAATTACTACCCCGTGCCGGAGCTCGAGCAGATCGTAGCGAGGTCGGCGCTGGTGCTGAATGTCGAGATCGCTGAAGCCGGCGCGCACGAAATCGCCCGCCGCTCGCGTGGGACGCCGCGGGTAGCGAACAGACTTCTGCGCCGCGTGCGCGACTACGCGCAGGTGAAGGCGGACGGAGTCATCACCAAGGAAGTCGCGTCGCAACTCCTGCGCATGATCGACGTCGACGAGTTCGGCCTCGACGACATGGATGCGCGAATCCTCAAGACGATCATCGAGAAGTTCGAGGGGGGACCCGTCGGTCTGAACAACATCGGCGCGGCGATCGGCGAAGACTCGACGACGATCGAAGAGGTGTACGAGCCGTTCCTCGTGCAGCACGGGTTTCTTCAGCGAACGCCGCGCGGCCGTGTCGCGACGCCTCTGGCGTACCGCCATTTCGGGTACACGCCGCCGAGTCCGTCCGGCCAGCCAAGTCTTTTCTAGAGTTTTGTCATCCCGAGCGAAGCGAGCTCCCCGGGATGACATGTTACTCTCATGCGCACGTCGGACTTCGATTTCCATCTCCCGCCCGAGCAAATCGCCCAGCAACCGATCGCTCGACGGGATGAGAGCCGATTGATGGTGGTGGATCGGACGACTGGCACCATCGCGCACAGGCGCTTCCGCGATCTCGTCGATCTCATTCCCGCGGGCGATGTCGTCGTGCTCAATCGGACGCGGGTCGTACGAGCTCGGCTCCTCGGCACGCGACGCTCCGGTGCGCCCGCGGAGATCATGCTTCTCAAACCGCTTGGCGGCGATCGCTATGAGGCGATGGTATCGCCGGGAGGAAAGCTCAAGCCCGGACGCACGGTCGAGATCGCGCCCCGCTTCTTGGCGGAGATTCTGGAGGTCACGGACCGACGCACGCGCATCGTGCGCCTCGTCGGCGATGAACCGCTCGAGGCACTGATCGAGCGGCACGGCCACGTGCCGCTCCCACCGTACATCGACCGTCCCGACGTCGCCGACGACGCCGAGCGATATCAGACCGTGTACGCGCGCGAGGCGGGATCGGTCGCGGCGCCGACGGCGGGGCTGCATTTCACGCCCGAGCTTCTCGACGGTCTCGTCCAGCGCGGCGTTAGGCGCGCCGACCTCTTGCTGCATGTTGGCGCCGGGACGTTCAAGCCCGTGGAGGTGGAGGACCCGGCGGAGCACGTGATGCACGAGGAGTGGTACTCGGTCTCGGCCGACGCCGCGGCAACCATCAATTTGACACGCGAGGATGGTGGCTCGGTGTGGGCCGTCGGCACGACGAGCGTGCGGACCCTCGAGAGCGCGGCGGATCCGAGTGGGCATGTGACCGCGGGTGAGGGAGAGACGAGTATTTTCATCCGTCCGCCGTATGAGTTTCGCGCCGTGGACCATATCATCACGAACTTCCACCTGCCGCGCTCGACGCTGATCATGCTCGTGGCCGCGTTCGCCGGTTTCGATCTCACGATGGCTGCCTATCGAGAGGCCATTGCGACTGGCTATCGCTTCTACTCGTATGGCGATGCGATGGCGGTGGTATGAGGCGATGGGCCAGGGCCCAGGGAGCTTGGGGCTAGGTGTTCGAGGAAAGGAAATTCTCATTTCGCCTAGAAGCGCAGGACGATCGTGCGCGTGCCGGCATCTTCATGACGCCGCATGGCGCGGTCGCGACGCCGGCGTTCATGGCCGTCGGCACGTTGGCGACCGTGAAGGCCCTCGATCCGCTGGAGCTCGACGCGATGGGCGCTCAGATGATTCTGGCGAACGCCTACCATCTGCATTTGCGGCCAGGGGACGCGCTCATCCGCGAGCTCGGTGGATTGCACTCGTTCATGGGGTGGTCGGGGCCGATCCTCACCGACTCTGGGGGGTTTCAAGTTTTCTCATTGGCGTCGCTGCGCACGGTGGATGAAGAGGGCGTCGACTTTCGGTCGCACATCGATGGATCGAGCCGGCGATTCACGCCCGAATCGGTGATGCGGATCGAGCGAAATCTCGGCGCCGACGTGATCATGCAGTTCGATCACGTGATTCCGGGGCAGAGTGACGAATCGACGGCGCGTGACGCGAGCGAGCGCAGCGTGCGCTGGCTGGGCCGCTGCGCTCGAGAGCTGGCCCGATTGTCGGGTCGCGAGCCGGGGCCTGATCAGGTCCTCTTTCCGATTGTTCAAGGTGGGATACACGAAGCGTTGCGACGTGAGGCGGCGCACGCGATCGTGTCGAGCGGCGAATGGAGCGGCTTCGGGATCGGCGGTCTTTCCGTCGGCGAAGCAAAGTCGGACATGTATCGGATTCTCGAGGCCGTCGACGATCTGCTACCGAGCGATCGGCCCCGCTATCTGATGGGCGTGGGCTTTCCGGAAGATCTCGTCGAGGCCGTTCGCCGCGGTGTCGATCTCTTCGATTGTGTCGCGCCGACGCGCATGGGCCGCAATGGCGCCGCGTTCACCGCCGACGGACGGATCAACATCAAGCGCGCGGAGTTTCGCACCGACACGCGTCCGCTCGACGAGGAGTGCGAGTGCGCGGCATGCCGTCGCTTCACGCGTGCGTATATTCGCCATCTATTCGTCGCCGATGAGATTCTCGGGCATCGCCTGCTCTCGCTGCACAATGTACATTTCCTCGTCCGGTTGATGGCCGTGGCGCGCGACAAGGTTCGCGCCGGCGCCTTCGGCGGATGGAGCCGCGATTGGCTCGCCCGATATCACTCCCGACTCACGATTCCGGCATGACCTCGACAGCCGCGTTCTACATGCTCCAGGCCGGCGGTGGGTCCGGCAACGGTTTGTCCGTTTTCGGCCTTCAGATCGTACTGATCCTGGCGATCTTCTATTTTCTCATCATCCGGCCGCAACAGAAGCAGCGTAAACAGCACGAGGAATCGCTGCGCAGCCTGCAGAAGGGCGACGACATCGTCACCACCGGCGGCATCATCGGGCAGGTCATTCACATTCGTGAAACGATGAAGGACGGCTCGCCAGTGAGGGCGATGGACGATGCCGTGACGATCAAATCGGGCGAATCGCGACTGATCGTCGAGCGCGGACGCATCGCGCGCGTCACGAGCGCCAAGCGCGCCGAGGCAGCGACGTCGACGACCTCCGCCTCGTAATGCATAACGGACGAAAGCTCAACGAGACCGACCCGTGAGTCTGCTGGATATCCGCGTCTTCGGCGACACGATACTGCGGACGCCGACCAGGATCGTCGACGACGTCACGCCGGAGCTGCGCCGCCTCGTCGAGGACATGTTCGAGACGATGTACGCCGCGAAGGGAATCGGCCTCGCCGCGCCGCAGGTCGGCCGATCCGAGCGCTTGTCGGTGATCGACGTCGACAGCCAACGCATCGTGCTGATCAACCCCGAAATCCTGGAAGCCGAAGGAAAAACCAAGGGCGAAGAGGGATGCCTATCGATTCCCGAGATCTACGGTGACGTCGAGCGTGCGGCGCGCGTCGTCGTGCGCGCGGTCGGCATCGACGGCAAGCCCTTCGAGGTCGAGGGACGCGACCTGCTCTCGCGCTGCCTGCAGCACGAGATCGATCACCTGCACGGGCGGCTCTTCATCGACTATCTGAGCGCGCTGAAGCGGCGATCGGCAATGAACAAGTGGGCGAAAGAGAAGGACAAGTATCCGGACAACATCCGTCGCCTAACGGCTGCCGAAGTCGCGGCGCACCACCACCGGGACGAGGAGCTCTGAGCAATGCGCGTGCTCTTCTGGGGCACGCCGGAGTTCGCCACGCCCGCTTTGCGTGCGCTCATCGGCGAGGGATTCGATGTCGTCGGCGCGGTGACGCAGCCTGACCGACCCGTCGGCCGGTCACGATCGATGCTGCAGTCGTCGCCAGTCAAGCAGATCGCTCTGGACGAGGGCATTCCTGTTCTGCAACCGGAGCGCCCCCGCGGCGACGAGTTTCTCGCCGAGCTGTCGAAACTCGCGCCGGATCTCTCGGTGGTCGTCGCGTACGGTCACATTCTGCCGGAGGCGGTGATCGATCTCCCGCGTCGCGGTACGGTGAACATTCACGGCTCTCTCCTTCCCGCGCTCCGCGGCGCGGCGCCGATTCAGGCCGCGATTCGTCTCGGTCTCGACGAGACGGGGGTGACGATCATGCGGATGGTCCAGGCGCTCGATGCGGGTCCGATCATCCTTCAATCGCGCACGCCGGTCGTCGACGACGAGACGTACGGCGAGCTGTCACTTCGTCTCTCCGAGCTTGGCGCGCTCACGCTCATCGAGGCGCTGTCGGCGATGGAGTTGGGTGAAGCGCACGAGCAGCCGCAGGACGAGCGGCTCGCGACGTACGCCGGCAAGATCGACCGCGACGCGACGTGGATCGATTGGAACGCGCCGGCATCGACCGTGTGCCGATTGATTCGCTCGCTCGATCCCAAGCCCGGTGCGGTGACGATGCTCCGTGGCGCGGAGGTGAAGGTGTTCGGGGCGCGCCTCGCGCCGCACGGGGTGACGATGCCGCCGGGTCAGATTCAGTCGATCGACGACGACGGCATGGTCGTCGCCTGCGGCGAGGGCGCCGCGCGCGTAACGGTCGTACAGCCGGCGGGCAAGCGCCGTCTGGCGCCTAACGAATGGGCGCGCGGTCGCGGCGCCACCGCCGGCAGCCGCTTCGAAACCTCCTCCGCGCCGGCCTCGTAGCCACAGGCGTGCAAACCCCGGCGCCGGCAGTCGTCACTCTCAGCCCCGTCCTCCACGCCGTCACGAACGACGAGATCCTCGGCCGGCCGAATTTCATCGAGCGCGCGCGCGCCGTGATGCGCGCGATGGGCTCGCGCGGAGCGCTTCAGCTGCGCGCCGCGCGCATGGCGCAGCACGAGTCGGGGCGCTTCGTCGAGATGGCGCTCACCTTGGCCGAGGAGCAGGAGCGCACCGGCGCCTGGCTCGTCGTCAACGACCGAGTCGATATCGCCGTCATCGTATGTGCGCGCGGCGTCCAACTCACGGCAAGATCGCTCGGCGTCGCCGACGCGGTGCAGGTCGTGCTCGAAGGGAGCGGAAACAGCGGCGCGCGGTCGACACCGTTGGTCGGAGCGAGCCTGCACTCGCTCGAGGAGGGAATCGCGGCACGCCTGGCTGGCGCGAGTTGGGGCGTGGTGAGCGACGTCTTGGCGCCCCATGAATCGGCGTCGAACAACGAGGTCGACAACCGCGAGGCAGCTGGAGAAAGCGGACCCGCGCTTCTCGAGCGGCTCGTGAGGTATTCGGGAATTCCGATCGTCGCGATCGGCGGCATCGCACCGCAGCACGTTGCGCCGCTCCGTCGCATCGGCGTGCACGGCATCGCCGCAATTCGCGGAATCTGGGACGCGGATGATTCCGAGCGTGCCATCTCCGACTATCTTTCCGCCTATGACTCGGAGGTGGGACGATAGCCGCTCGGCTATTGGCGGAGCGAACGACAGCGGCGCCGATGCGGCGTCGGGTGGAGGGGGCGCGCCGGCAAAGGTAGCAACCCCGGGTGGAGTGACAGACGCGCGCGCTGCCGCGGCAGCAATTTGCGCCGACCTCCGAAGTGGCGAGCTGCTCGACACATCATTCGATCGGCGCGTCGGAGACGACTACCACCTCGATGCTCGCGATCGTCGATGGACGCGCGAGCTCGTGTATGGAATGCTGCGGCGTCGCTCTCGACTGGACGCCTTCCTCAACGAGCGCGTGCGCAACGGGATTGCGCGACTCGACGCGGATCTGCTGGACCTCCTGCGTCTCGGCGCGTTCCAGCTGCTGCACATGGGAAGCGTTCCCGCGTACGCAGCCATCGCACAGACGGTGGAGCTCGCGAAGCGCCGACACGGCATGGGGGCGAGCAAGCTCGCGAATGCCGTTCTACGCCGATTGGATCGAGAGCGCGACGCTCTCCGCTTGCCGGCGGCTTCCGACCCGCTCGATGCGCTCGCCCTCGAGTACTCGCACCCACGATGGCTCCTCGCGCGTTGGATCGCGCGTTGGGGCGAGGAGGAGACGCGCCGGTTACTCGAAGCGAACAACGGCGAGGCCCCCCTTGTTGCACGACCATATCACGCGGTGCGCGAGCAACTGGAGGCGATGCTCGAGGCGGCGGGAGTGCGAGTCGACGAGGCGCCTCTCGCGCGCGACAGCATCGTGCTGAGCAGCCAGGTTTCGTCGCTCACCGATCTCGGCGCGTTTCGCCAGGGACTCTTTCACCTGCAGGATCCCGGCTCCACGCTCGTGACGCAGTATGCCTGCGTACCGACCGGCGCCATCGCCGCGGATCTCTGTGCCGCGCCCGGTGGCAAGTCGATCGAGCTGTCACGCAACGCGGCGCGTGTATACGCGAGCGACGCGTCGTTCGCCCGTCTGCGGCGGGTGATCGCCAACACGAGCCGGTTGGAGATCAAGCACGTTTTCCCGTACGTCGCCGACGCGCGCATGCCGGCGATTCGCCCGGTTGATTTCGTGCTCGTGGACGTGCCCTGCACGGGAACCGGAACTCTTCGGCGCCATCCCGACGCGCGATGGCGATTGAAGCCGTCCGATCTCGCGGTACTCGGGGCACTGCAGCGCGCGATGTTTCGGAGCGCGGCGCAGGTGGTGCGACCCGGCGGACTTCTGGTGTATAGTACCTGCTCATTGGAGCCGGAAGAGAACGACGCGCAGCTCGAGGGATTCCTCGCCGAGAACCCCGGCTGGCGTCTGGAGCCGCCGCCGGAGGGCACCGTGCCGGCCGCGGTGCTGGACGCCGGGCGGCTGCGCGTTCTTCCACAGCGCCACGGCATCGATGGCGCGTTCGCCGCTCGTCTGCGGAGGACTGAGCAGTGAATTGGCGCGGCGTCATCCGCCGCTTCATTCCTTATCTGATCGCGATCGTCGGCGGGTTCTTGCTCGCCTATCTTGTCGCGGCCTTCGTCTTCTTTCCTTCGGGTGTCGTCAGTCAGGATCTCAAGGTGCCTAACGTGATCGGGCTCGACCTGACGACGGCACAGCAGCGTCTCGCCCAAGCCGGATTCCAGGCGGAGCAGGGTGAGACGCGCTTCCACGCGACCGCGCCGAAGGGAACGGTGCTCGACCAGAATCCTCCCGCCGGGAGCAAGGATGCCGCGGGCGCGAAGGTGATGCTCGCGATCAGCGGTGGTCAGCGGATGGCAGTCGTGCCCAACGTAGTCGGCATGGCTCGGCCCGACGCCGAGCGCGTGCTCGATCAGGCCGGGTTCGACGTGGGCGACGTCAGCGAACAGCCCAGCCAGACGGCGCGGGGCGAGGTGATCGATACGCGCCCGCGCCCTGGAACAGAGACCCCGATTCCGGGACCCATCGGCCTCGTTCTGAGCGGTGGGCCGGTCACGATTCAGGTGCCGGACGTGGTCGGTCGCAGTTTCGCGCAGGCGCGGCAACTGCTCCAGCAGCTCGGTCTCACCGTCGGCGACGTGGGGTTGCCTAACGGGGCTCAACCCGACGGCAGCGCGATGGTCGTGTCGCAGACGCCGGCGGCGGGCTCGCAGGTCCCCGCGGGGTCCAGCATCACCATCCGCGTCGAGGGAAGGCCATGACCGTTCACCAACAGGCGCCGCGCATCGCACCGAGCATTCTGTCGGCGGATTTCGCGCGGTTGGCGGATGAGATCGCAATGTGCGAGACGGGAGGCGCCGACTGGATTCACGTCGATGTGATGGACGGCCAGTTCGTCCCGAACATCACCTTCGGCACCAAGGTCATCGAGACCGTCCGGAAGCTCACCGATCTCCCGCTCGATTGCCACTTGATGGTCGTCCAGCCCGAGCGCTACTTCGATGAGTTCGCCGAGGCCGGAGCGTCGGGAATCACGATTCACGCCGAGGTGTCTCCTCATCTCCAGCGCCAGCTTACCCGAATCCGCGAGGTGGGATGCCGCGCCGGCGTCGCGTTGAATCCTTCCACCTCGTTGACGGGTATCGTTGAGGTGCTGGCGGATATGGAGCTGCTGCTGATTATGACGGTAAACCCCGGATTTGGCGGCCAGGAATTCATTCCGGCGTCGGTGGACAAGATTCGGCGCGCGCGGCGGATTCTGGCCGAGGCCGGGAGTCGAGCCGTGTTGGAGGTTGACGGTGGCATCGCGCGCGACACGATTGGAGATTGTTGGCGCGCTGGCGCGGACACCTTCGTCGCCGGGAATGCGATCTTCTCGGCAAAGGATCCGCAGCGCGAGATTGGCTTGCTGCGGGATCAGTGCGCGGTGAGCGTTTAGCGAGGCGTGAGGAGCGGTAGAGAGCCATGACCGTGAGACAGCAGTGGATCGTCGTCGGAGCCGTCGTTGCCGCGTTAGGCGGAGGCCTGTTCGCTGGGGTGAAGCTCTTCGCCGCCGATCTCTTTCCGGTCGGCGTGGGATCGTCCGCGCCGTCGTTCAAGGCGAAGGACCTCTCCTCCGGCGCCACCCGTACGCTCGCCGATTATCGCGGCGAGGTGGTGTTGCTGAACGTGTGGGCGACGTGGTGCGAGCCGTGCAAGGTCGAGATGCCAAGCATGGAGGAGCTCTACCGAGCGTACGGACCGCGCGGCGTCCACATCGTCGCCGTCAGCATCGACGACTACATTCCGGAAGACTCGATCCGCGCGTACGCGAAGAGTCTCGGACTCACCTTCGAGATCCTGCACGACCCGACGCACGCGATCGAGCGCTCGTACCAGACAACGGGCTATCCCGAGAGCTTCGTCATCGATCGCGACGGTACGATTCGCAAGAAGTGGATCTCGGCCGCGGATTGGAACTCTCCCGGCAATCGCGCGCTGTTCGACGAGTTGTTAGGCGCGTCGGGCAAGGCGCCCGGCGCCACCAAGCCAGCTGCCTGAGCCGGCCATGACGGGCGTGCAGACCGAGCAACCGCAGAGCGGTCAGAGCCCGAAGCCCGTTCCAACGTGGCGGCGGCGACTGGCCGAGGCGTTCACCCAGCGCCTCGCGCTCAAGGGTACGGCGCTTCTCCTCGCGGTCGTTCTCTGGTTCATCGTAACGGCCAAGGAGCCCAACCAGGATCTCATCGACGTGCAATTCGCGCCGCAACTCGACAGCTCGCTGGTGCTGAAGGATCCTCCGCCGACCATTCACGCGCTGGTCGTCGGGACGCCGCAAGAATTGCTCAAGCTCTTTGCGCATCCTCTCGTCATCAAGCGACAGATCGCCGCCAATTCGCCGGACACCGTCGTCGTGGACCTCTCGACGTCCGACGTCGAGCTCCCACCTGGCGTCGACGCGATCGTTCGCGGCGTGGAGCCGCGCAGCGTCACGCTGCGCTTCGAGTCGACGAGCTCGCGCGTGGTGCCAGTGCATTCCGCCGTACAGGTGGTCGGCGACACGTTGCATCCGTCGCCGGCGGTTGCCGTGCGACTCGATCCCGAGCAAGTCGAGGTGAGCGGTCCGCGCCAGCGTGTGTTAGGCGTCGAGTACGTCGTCACCGTGCCCGTCGCGATTCCCGCGAGAGATTCCCTTCCCCACCTCGTGGATATCGATACGACGCACCTCGGACTGCGGGTGAGACCGTCGCAGGTAAAAGTGCATCTCGTCCCCGCCGCGCCAGCGACCGCAAGCGCCACGACGGCGACGAAATCCTAACGACGACCATGCGGGTCCTTGGCATCGAGACGTCGTGCGACGAGACGTCGGCGGCTGTCGTCACCGGTGCCGGCGACGAAGCGGCCGTTGAGTCTCTCGTCATCCTCTCGCAAGACGTCCATCGCATCTTCGGCGGCGTCGTGCCGGAGATCGCGTCACGGGCACATGTCACCGCCCTCGTGCCGATCGTCGAGCGAGCCCTGAGCGATTCCCATGTGACTCGCGAGCAGGTCGAGGCAGTCGCCGTCACCAATGGCCCGGGGCTCGTTGGCGCGCTACTCGTCGGCGTGAGCTTCGCCAAGGCGTTGGCGTACGCTCTCGATACCCCGCTCATCGGCGTGCATCACATGGAGGGACATCTTTTCGCGACCGCGCTCGAGGAGCGCGACGCGGTGCCGCCCTTCACGGCGCTCCTCGTTTCCGGCGGCCATACGCTGTTGCTCGACGTCGAGGCATGGGGACGCTATCGCTTGCTGGGCCGCACGCGTGACGACGCCGCGGGTGAGGCCTTCGACAAAGTCGCGAAGCTGCTCGGCCTGCCGTACCCCGGAGGTCCGGCGATCGAGCGTGAGGCAGGTGGCGACGGCGTGAAAAGCAAGAGCGGTGGCTATCGCTTCGCCCGCCCGATGCTTCGACGCGATCAGCGCCCCGGAGACGCCGACTACTACGACGTCTCGTTCAGCGGATTGAAAACGGCGGTGCTGAATGCCGTTCGTGAAACGACGCCCC
Organism: Gemmatimonadaceae bacterium; assembly: GCA_036557635.1. Lineage (GTDB taxonomy): Bacteria > Gemmatimonadota > Gemmatimonadetes > Gemmatimonadales > Gemmatimonadaceae > AG2. The sequence goes on along the minus strand of DATBHD010000085.1, from coordinate 55,747 downwards.
TCACGCCCGCGTCGCGAGCGTCGATCGCGCGAGCCTTTCAGGATGCGCTCATCGAGACGCTCGTCGAGAAGACCGCGCGCGCGGTGCGCCACTTCGAGCGCGAGCGTGTCGTGCTCGGCGGAGGCGTCGCCGGCAATCGCACGCTCGTTGCTGCAATGCAAGAGCGCTGCGCGACGCTCGGCGCGCGCGTGTTTGCGCCGAGCGCGCGGCTTGCGACGGACAATGCGGCAATGATCGCACGCGCCGGCCTGTTTCATCTGGAGCGCGGCGAACGCTCGGCGCTGGACCTCAATGCGTTCGCATCGCTCCCACTTCCGGGGCTCGCCGACTAGAGTCGCTCGCCGACGATCGCGACAGCTTCTTCGAGGTCGCTCGCGCCGTGCGCTCGCTCCTGCTCCTTTCGCCTATTAGACTGCCTGCACGCACATGACGCTCCTCAATCCAATCGTCCACCACCCGCTTTCTTACACGGTCGGCCCGCTGACCTTCACCGGGTTCGGCGTCGCCGTGTTGATGGCTTTCGTCGTTGCGCAGCTCATCGCGCAGCGCGAGCTGACGCGCCGCGGCCACGATCCCGAGCCGGTGAGCGACATGATCTTCGCCGCCGTCATCGGCGGCCTCCTCGGCGCGAAGCTTTACTACGTCGTCGTTTTGGGGAATTGGGACGCGTTGTTCGCTCGCGCCGGCTTCGTGTTCTGGGGTGGGCTCATCGGCGGAACACTCGCGGTGATGCTCGTGATATGGAAAAAGAAGATTCCAATGTTGCGAATCTTCGATGTCGGCGCGCCCGCGGTAGCGGCCGCCTACGCCGTCGGACGCACCGGCTGTTGGGCCGTTGGCGACGATTACGGCAAGCCATGGCCGGGCGGCTTTCTCTCCGTCGAGTTCCCCCAGGGCTCGCCCCCGTCGACCGTGGGCTGGATGAGTCACGATTTCGGTGTGCGCTTCCCACCAGGCATGGCTCCGAATACTGTCGTCGCCGTCTATCCGACGCAGCTCATCGAGGTCGCGCTCGGCCTTCTCATGTTCGCCATCCTGTGGCGCATGCGCGATCACAAGCACGCCGAGGGCTGGCTGTTCGGTGTCTACTGCGTGTTCGCCGGAATCGAACGATTTCTCGTCGAGTTCCTGCGCGCGAAGGATGACCGCTTCAGCTATGCGGGCGGTCTTTCGACGGCGCAGCTGTTCGCAATCGCGTTCGTGTTCATCGGCTTCGCCTGGATGCGCTGGCGGCGCGACGTGACTACGGAGAAGCCAGGCATCCATGCCGCTCGAGTCGTAAGTGCCTAGTGGCAAGTGGCGAGCTTCTTTCCACCTCGCCACGAGCCGCTCGCAGCTATTTGGCTTCCTGGGCCACCGAATCCTCGAGCGCGGCCAGCCGTTCCCGGAGGCGCTCGTTGTCCTGGCGCAGCGCCGCCAACTCTCCCGCGATATCCGTCGCCGGCTTCGCGTCGGGTGGCACCGTTGGCAATGCCACCGAGCGTTTGGGCCAGAACGTTTTCGCGAGCGCGAACACAAATAGCGCCAGGAGCAGCAGCTGCGCGAGAACGGTCTGCCAGGTTGGGTACACGCCTAACGCTTCGATGTGCGGGAAGCCTGGAATGAGCGTGATCGGCATCGCGTTCCCTTCTTGCAACTCGCGCACCCCCTTCCCGATGAAGACGAACGCCATGTAGTAGAGCAGCACGCTCGTCACACTGAAGAAGGGGCGCAGCGGAATGCGCACACCGTAGCGATAGAACAGGACGAAAATCACGGCGAGCGCGGCGAAGCCCAGCACCAGCCCGAGCGTGATCGGCAACGCGACGCGCGGCCCTTCGTCGAACAGGGCCTGATAGAAGAGCGCGGTCTCCGCGCCTTCACGATACACGGCGAGGAACGCCACGAACGCGAGCGCCTTTCCGCCGCCGTGCGCGAGCGCGTTATTCACCTTCTCGCGGATGAACTGCTGCCACTTCGCCGCCTCGACGCGCGAGATCAGCCAATAGCTCACCGAGAACAGCACGGCGACGGCAACCAGCAGCGTGAGGCCTTCGATGATCTCGCGGCTGGCCGGCATCGCGCCCAATACCGTTTTCAGAACGACGGCGGTCACGGCGCTCGCGAGCAGGCCGACCGCGACGCCCCACCAGATGTCGCGGAGCCGCTCGCGATGACCCGTTTTGAGCAGGAAGGCGACGACGGCGCCGATGACGAGGATCGCCTCGAACCCTTCGCGCAGGATGATTAGAAAAGACTGAACGAAGGCTTCGGAGCCGCTTCCCGTTCTTTGGGTGAGGTCGACGACCTTGGGCATCGTCGCCTCGATGGCATCGCGCGCGCGCTCGGCGCCGCGGATGTCATTGGCGCGTACCGCCCCCTTGAAATCGGCGAACAGCTTCTCCATCGACGACACGACTCCCGGATCGCGCGCCCGCGCCGGCGTCTCGATCGGCTCGAAGGCGAGATAGGCATCGAAGGCACGATCGGAGGCGTCGCTGAGTCGTCCGGCGCGGTAGGCCGTCAGCGACTGCTCGAGCAGGGAGAGCGCGTTTGCGGCGGCGGCATCGGCGCCGCTATCGCGACCCGCGGACGCGACGGTAGTCGTCGATCGCTCGCGCAGGGGCAGCGTGCGCAGATACGCGACCACGCTCTGCACCTGCGCCGGCGTGAGATCGTGCGCCGGCGGCATCGGTGAGCCGGCCATGCCGTCGCGGACGACACTGGCGAGCTGCGCGTCCGAACGCTCCGCCTGCCAGCCGAACGCTCCAATCTCCGGAGGCACGCGGCTCAACGTCCGCGTGAGCGGGGTTTCGCCGCTCCCGAGCACTCCGTGACACTGAGTGCATCGTTGCGCGAAGAGCCCCTCCCCTTCGGCGATTTCGGTTGTGCTCGACCGAAGCGACGTCAGATACGACACGACGTTCCAGCGTTCATTCGGCGTCAGCTGATTGGCGAAGCCGGCCATGGGTGTACCGGCAACGCCCACCGACATGATCCGGTAGAGCAGCGCTGGACTTCGCTCGTGCATCTCCTTCGCGCTGCCAATCGCCGGCGGCTTTGGATTGAGCCCGGCGGCGGCCGGTCCGTCACCCATCCCGCGCATGCCATGACAGGAGGCGCAGGTCTTTTCGTAAATCGCTCGCCCCGCGGCGACGTCGATCGGGCCGTTCGGCAACTCGAGCGCGGCTTCGCTGCCTAACGCACGGTCGAACCGATGATGCAGGCCGACGAGCTCGCTCGGCGGCAACTTCTTGCCGATCGCGGCGACGATGGAATCGAGCAGAACGCGCGCCGTGTCTCCGCCTGTTCCGGGCAGTCGTTCGGCGGCGTGTCGCGCGTCGGCAAGGAAGTCCACCGCTTCCTGGTACTCCTGGGCGGAGATCAGCCGGCCATGTTCGTCGATGCCCTTGGCGTATTCCTCCAGGGCAACCGTGACGATGTTTGCAACTCGCTTCACCGGGTGCTCCTGCGCCCGTGCGGGGGCGGAGGTGCAAACGACGGCTGCGACTGCGGCAAGAAGCCAAGACCGACGGATCAGGACACGAATCATTGCCGATAAAATGTATCGGGATTGCCCGATTGTCAGTAGGCTGGGAAGTCTACGGCTCACGTTCAAGCACGACGACGGCCACAGCGGCGCTCTTGCTGTGAGTCAGCGACACCAGCGATCGGCTCACCCCCATCTCCGTGGCTCGCTCTTGCGCCCTTCCGTGAAGGACGAGATAGGGAGCGCCGTCCTCGCGCAGGCAAACCTCGATCTCCTTCCACCCCACGGCGCGCGCTAGATGATTGCCCGACAGCGCCTTGTACGTCGCCTCCTTGGCCGCGGCCCTGGCCGCAAAGTGGAGGGCGGGCTCCACGCGGGCGAGGGCGTAACGTGCCTCGCCGTCGGTGAAGATTCGGTCGATGAGGCGCTCGCCGCTCACGTCGAGCATCTGCCGCATGCGGTCGATCTCGACGATATCGACGCCGATCCCGAGGATCACCGGCGTTCGCCTCCCCCCGAAGGACGTCGCAAGCCGCCCTGCTGCGGAGGAGATGAAGCGAGCGCCGCGGCGAGCGCGGGCCAGCAGGAGTCGGCGGCGCGGAAAACGACCTGCAGCTGGGCCAGCCAGAGGGACCATTTCTCGCGTTGCTCGGGAGATTCTTCCGCGCCGAGCGGCTGTTCGGCGAGCGATCGAAGCGATTGCATCGCGTCGCGCAGGGGCTCGACGATCTCGAACAGCTCGGCCTCGAAGGCGCGTCGCGCCGAAACGCGGGCGGCGAATCGATCCGACGCAAATCCTCGGATGGCCGCGTCGATCAGCGCGGTGAGACGGCGCGCGTCGAACGCCGCTACGACCTGGGGGCGCGTCACCGCCTTGGCCGCCGCACGACGCGCGTCGAGCAGCGGCGCGAAGAGGCGCTCCTGCTCTTCTCGCAGCGCCGGTTGCTCGTTAGGCCAGCTGCGCCGCGAGCCGATGCTGCGAAGGGACAGCATCAACTCCGGGAGGTCGTCGAAGGGAAGCTGGGGCATGATCGCGATCACGTCACGCGTTGCTGACGTCGTAACGTACCGCACCGGCCAGCTCGGCGTCGCTCAACGCCGCATCGCGACCGGTGCGCGACTCGAATCGGCGCACGAAATCGGGCAAGCGCTCTCCGGTGAACGATTCCCGCGGGAGTGCGAGGACGCCGATCGCCTTCTCGATCGCCGCCGGCGCGCCCTCGACCTCCACGAGATCGTCCATGCGCGGATAGCGCTCGAATCGAATGGCGGCGCCGCTGAAATCGTACTGCCAGATCTCGCGATCGATCTGCATCGTGACGATGAATCCGAGTTGCTCGAGAATCCGCGCGAAGTCTTCGGGACTTCCGGCGATCGCGCTGCTGATCTCGTCGCGCCGTTTGTAGCCCTCGGCGACGGACGAAGGGCCCTTGAAGTCCACCGACGCGCTGCTCATGGCGCCGGAGGGGTCGCGGTACACGCGAATGCGCAGCACGTGATCCCGCTGGGCGAGGCTCAAATCACGCCGATCATAACGACGATCTTCGAGCCGGCCGGCGAAGCTGAGCCGGCCGCCGCCTTGCTCGACACGGCGACGCGACGCGACGAGGTCGGGGATGACCGCCTTGAGCTCGACCTCGATCATCCGAGAATCGCTCGCACGACGGCGTCCGTGTTCGACAGGTCGGAAAAAACGGCGGCGGCTCCATGCGCCGCGAGCACGTCAGTCGAGTAGCGGCCCGTCGCGACGCCGATCGCGCGGGCGCCGATGCCGCGCCCGCATTCCACATCCGCGGGCGTGTCACCGATGACGACAACGTCGTGACCGGGTATGTCGATGCCCAGCACTTCACGCGCGCGCCGTTGGGCGATGGCTGGAAGCTCGGGGCGCTGTTCGTGATCGGAGCCATACGCGCCAACGACGAAGATGTCCGGATCGATGCCGACCGCCTCGAGCTTGGCGCGCGCGCCGTCGGCGAGATTACCAGTGAGCAAGCCGAGCGCGACTTCGTCGCGCCCGGCCAGTCTATCGAGTAGTGCGATCACGCCCGGCAGCGGCGACGCCAGATGCTCCGGGTCTCGCAACTCTTCTCGCAGACACGTCACGTAGAGACCGAAGAGCTCTTGCATCCGCGAGTCGATGTGCTCGTCCGCGTGACCGACGACGTGCATCAGCTCGCGAACGATCTGTGGATCGGTCTTGCCATCGAAGCGATGGTCGGCTGGTCCAGAGGCGCCGAAGATCTCGATGAGCGCTCGGTGAATCGCGCGACGCCCCGCGCCGTCGGTCAAGAGCAGCGTGCCATCGATGTCGAACAAGACCAAACGCGTCGAGCCTGGAGCGTTGCGCGTGGAAGTGTCGGCTGCGGTCACGAGCGTGTGAGAAGGAGGCCGGTGACGATCGAGCTCGCGCCGGCGATCTGCCAGCCCGTGATCGTTTCACCGAGCACGAGCCAGGCGACGGCGAGCGCAAACACCGGTTGAAGATTCGAGTACATGGCGGTCCTCGTCGGTCCGAGCACGCGCACGCCGTTGTACCAGAACAGATACGCGATCACCAGCGCACAGAGGCCGCTGTACGCGACGCTCGCCCACGCCAACGGCATGAGCTGTGTCCAGTGAGTCGCGAGCAGCGCCGGCGCGGCGGCGAGCACGAGCGGCACCATGCCGCCCACCATTGTCAGTGCCGAGAGGTGAATGCCGCCGACACGGTGCGTGTAGGGTTGCAGGTACACGGTATAGACCGACCAGCACAATGCGCTGATGAGCAACAACGAATCGCCGAGGAGGGTGGCACGCTGGCCGCCGGAATTGGTCGTGCCGATCACGACGAGCGCCATGCCGAGAATCGAGAGCGCGATGCCGACGAACGAGCGAGGCGTGACGTGCTCGGTGCCGCGCAGGCGCCCGAGGATTGCGATGAACGCCGGCGATGCCGAGATGAGGAGCGCCGCGTCACCAGCCCTCGTCCGCGCGATCCCCTCGACGAAGAGTATTTGATAAACGCCGTTGCCGAGCGTTCCCAACAACAGCAAGGCGACGGCGTCGCGCGCGGTGGGCCAGCCGGTCGTCTCGATCGCGAATAGTCGAGTTGCGAAATGGGCAACGATGACGAGCGAGACCGCCGCGAGCGTGACGCGCGCGCCGTTGAAGGCGAGCGGATCGAGCACGCTCGTACCGAACTTGACCGACGTGTAATTGACGCCCCAGATGAGCGCCATGAGGAGGAGCGACAGGTCGGTGACGCCGAAACCCGGCCGTCTGCTCGCACGCGCTGTCTGCTCGCTCCGCGTGAGGCGCGCATCGTCGGCCGGCATCTGCGTCCTCGTGCCGCGAAGCGGAGAAGCCATGGTGGAAAAGTAGACTCACGTGTGAAGCCCGTCTATGTTGCGGAGCATGCAAGTGTCCTTCGCGCTCTTTGCCGACGCGGCGAACCTCTCACAGGAGGGGAAGCTCAATATCCTCGGCGTCTTCGACGCGCTGCAGGTGTCGACGCTCCCGGCGGTGCATCCGCGCGCGCATCTCGTCGTGCATCTCAAGGGGACGCAACTGGATGTCGGTACGCACACCGTGACGCTCCGCTGGATCAATCCGAACGGCACGGAGCTGTGGAACAGCACGGGTGAGCTGAACGTCGGCGCGCCGCCTCCCGGAATCAGCGAGATGGACCTCCCGCTCATCGCGCAGATCGACCTGCCGATCGACGTCGCGGGAGGCTACGTAATGGCCATCGGTCTCGATACCGATCACACCGCCGACGTTCCGCTGCAAGTGCGCACGCCGCTCAAGGTGGCGCCTCAGGCAATGATCAGTTGATCACAGCACCGAGCGCGCGAAGAGAAACCTGGTTCTGAGCTTCGCGACATATGAGTCGGCATCCTCCAGCCGCTCGACGGCGTACCCCCCTCGCCCGAGAGCGAGGTGAACGACGCGCCGCGCTCCCAGTGCGATCGCCACGTGTGTGACGTGCGCGTCGGCTCGATCGGAGAAGAACAGGAGGTCGGCGGGCTTTGCGGCGAGGATGTCGCGTCCCGCGTCCCGACCGGCGCGCGCCTGCTGCCACGCATCACGAGGGATCGACACGCCGTGCAGCGCAAACACGCTCTGCACGAGACCGGAGCAGTCGGCGCCCCACGGCGTCACGCCCCCCCACTGATAGCTCGTGCCGACGAATCGCTCCACGGCGGTCCGGCCGATCGCGTCCGCGGCCGTCGGGAAGCGATCTCTGAGCTCGTCGGCGCGAATCGCCTCGCCCGATTCGAGTCGATCGCCTGGAGCGAGCATCGCTCGGAGCGGCAATGCGCGGAGCTGTCCCGCGTCGGTGGTGACGACGCAGCCTAACGATACACGCCGGGCCGGGTCGTCGCTGGCGAGTGCGCCGCGCGCGAGATAGCCGCGGTGCATCCACCCCTCGTAGTCGTCGCCGCCGCGCGCGAGCAGCCAATCGCCCTGATCCTCGACGATCGACACCAGGTGCCCCGCGAGTTGCTGCGAGACCTGCCCGCTCGCGACGTGCGGCTCGAAAAGCATCGGCGCGACGGCGGCGGTGACGACGGCGCAGTCCACGGTCGATACGGCGATCGCTCCGCGGTCACGTGCGTTGGGAGAGCTCGATTCTTCGATCGACACTAGTCGGCGAGACCAGGAACTCCATCGCGGCCGCGCGCCGTGCGCACGGCGCGTTCGATCGCTCCTTCCAGAGCGCCAATGGCGAGCGCCTCGATCGCCATCGTCGCGTGTCCGAGCGGCACGGGCGGCACCGCCGGCGCGAGCGCGAACACGACGTCGCCGTCCAGGCTCGTGCCCGTCGGCGTGATGCGACGAAAGAGCGCGGCGGCTGCGGCCCGCGCCAGCTGCGTGAGCTCGGCTCTGCCTAACGGCGCATCGGTCGCGACGACGCCGAGCGTCGTGTTCGTCGGCAGTGGGGCGCCGAAGCGCCCTCCGAGCCGCGAGTCCGGCGGACCGACGGTCGCGAGCTGGCGCGTCGTATCGATGAAGCGCCGGGAAGCGGATGGCCCGTCGTCGGAGCGCGCGCCAGCGATGATCCCCCCGGCCGCGTCCCGCACGTCGCCGAGCGCGTTGACGACGGCGATCGCGCCGACGTGCCAGGCGCCATTGCTCTCCAGCGAGCACCCGATCCCGCCCTTCATCGCCCGTGATGGCCCGGCAATCTTGCCGACGGTCGCGCCGGTGCCCGCTCCGATCGAGCCTTCGGCGATCTCGTTAGGCCGGGCGACATCACATGCATCGTATGCCATCGCCACCGTCGGTCGCGCGTCGAACCGACCCAGTGGCGCGAGATCGAAGATCACCGCCGCGGGAACGATCGGCACGACTCCTCCCGGCACGGCGAAGCCGCGTCCCCGCTCCTCCATCCAACGCATCACGCCCGCGGCGGCATCGAGACCGTACGCCGAACCGCCGGTGAGCATCACGGCGTCGATCCGATCGACCAGATGATCCACGGCCAGCGTGTTGAGCTCGCGCGTGCCGGCGGCTCGGCCGAACACGGTGGCGCCGCCGCGAAGCGGCGCATCGATTCCCCGCACAACGGTGACGCCCGTCGCACCCTCGATGTCCGTCGCGTGACCGACGGCGACGCCGAGCGCGCGGAAATCCGCGCTCACCGATCTACTCCGCGGCCTGGGCTCCCGGCTGCTTCGCCTGACAGGCGCGGCAACGCGTCACGCCACGCATGTTGCAGATCACGCAGATGAAGGTGCCGCAGTCGACGCACGGGTATCCCTCGGACGCACGCTCCTCATTGCCGCACGCGCGGCACTGCATTGCATCGTGTTCCTGGAGTTTCGTCATAGGAGTCTAATTGCGCTCTACGCCAAACGCCTTCGCCCCTCATTACTTTCGAGCCCGTATTCCTTGATCTTCTTGATCAACGTCGCTCGCGAAATGCCGAGCTCGCGCGCTGCCCGTGTGCGGTTGGCGTTGTGCGCCCGCAGCGTGCGATCGATGTGGATGCGCTCGACTTCGGACAACGTCCGCGGTACGTGGTGCTCCACGCCCGCACCCGACGCCTCACGGACTTCCAACGGCAGCTGCGCCACGGCGACCCGCTCGAGACCGCGCGCCATGATCATCGCCCGCTCGAGCACGTTACGCAGCTCGCGAATGTTGCCGGGCCACGAGTACTTGAGCAAACGCTCGAGGACATCGTCGTCGAGCTCCGTTGGCGCGTCGAGGAGATTGGGTCGCAGCTCCTCCACCAGTCGCGCGATGAGCTCCAGGAGATCCTCCCTCGACCGCGCTCGCAGGGGCGGGAGATTGATCGGCATCACGCTCAGCCGATAGTAGAGGTCCTCGCGAAACTTCCCGTCCGTCACCTCACTCACCAGGTCCTTCCCGGTCGCGGCAATGAGGCGCACGTCGGCGGTCATCTCGCGGGTCCCCCCAAGTCGCCGGAAGCTCTTCCCCTCGAGGACCCGGAGCAGCTTTGGCTGAAGCAAGGCGTCCAGATCACCGATCTCGTCGAGGAACAGGCTGCCCCCTTCGGCGATATCGAGCAGACCGGGACGTGTCGACTCGGCCCCATTGTTCGGCGTCAATTCCTGGCCGAACAACTCGCCGTCGAGCGTGGTGCCGGAGAGCGCCGCGCAGTTGATCTCGATCAGCGGGCGCTCACCTCTGGCACTCGCCCGATGAATCGATTGCGCGACGTATCCCTTCCCCGTTCCGCTCTCACCCGTGATGAGCACCGTCGTCTTGTCGCTCCGCGCCAACAGCTCGATCTGCTGCGCCAGCTCGCGCATCGGCGCCGACGTGCCGAGAAGCGCCGTCGCCGGCAGACGTCCGCGCCGGTCGGCGAGATAGCGATTCATCTGTCGCAGCCGCGCCTTTTCCAGCGCCCGCGTCGCGACGACGCCGAGATGCCCGAGCTCGATCGGCTTGGTGAGGAAACTCTCGGCGCCCGCTTGCATCGCGCGCACCGCGTCCGGCACGTCGCCATGGCCGGTGATCATGATGACGACCGGATTCTGTTCCCGCAGCCGATCGAGCACCTCGAAACCGTTGAGGTCCGGCAAGCGCATGTCGAGCAGCACGAGATCGGGGTGCGAGCGCCTAACGGCCCCGATCCCCTCCTCCCCACTGTGCGCGCGCATCACCTCGTGCCCGGACCGCTCGAAGTACGTCCCGAGGGCAGAGGTGATCGCTTGCTCGTCGTCGATGATCAGTACGCTGGCCATGTATCGGTGCAGTTATGCCAATATTCGTCGCGTCCTATTCTTTTCACCGAGCTGCAGCGTCGCTTGCTTCGGTACCAACAACCTCGCCGCCCGCGGCTCAACGACGATCTCCAACGGCGTCTTGCCGAGCAGCTCGCCGTCTGCTTGCGCCAGCCTCGGTGGCTGGGTCTCGATGCGAATGTGCCGACCGCTGTGATACAGCATCGCCGAATCCGAGGCGAAGTCCTTTCGCAGCAGGCGCCACATGATCCGGAAGGAGTCGGACAGACTCCTCGGTGAGTACAAACAGGCATCGAGCACTCCATCGTCGAAGCGGATCCCCGGACCGAAGGTGATTCGGTCGTTGAGCACCGCCCCGAAGTTCGCGATCATGACCGCTGCCGCCTCGGCCTCGAACTCTTTACCATCGACCGTGAGCCGAACGTGAAAGAACTCCTGGCGGCGCACCGCCCGGAGTGCCGCCCGCGTGGCCGTTATGGTGTACGCGAGCACACCCAAACGACGCTTCAGCCACGATGGCGTTTCGGCGACCATGCTCGCGTCGATGCCGACACCGGCCGCAACCGCGAATCGCCGGGGTGGGTCGCAGCTCGCAATCCGCCCGAGATCGATGTACAGCTCCTCGCCCTCGAGCAGCGCCGGAACGGCGCGACTCGGGTTGAGCGGTATCCCCAGCGCTCTCACCAGGAGGTTGCCGGTTCCCCCTGCGAGGACCCCGAGTGGCCGCCCCGTACCGGCGAGCGCGCCGGCGGCTTCCATGGCCGTACCGTCGCCACCGAGGGTGAACACCGCGTCGTAGTCCGCCGCGCGCGCGAGAACGATCTCGGTCGCATGTCCGGATCGTTCGGTGAACACAACATCGCATCGCACGCCGGCCTTCTCGAGCGCGGCTCGGGTGCGGGGCAGCCGGCGGCGTCCCAGGCGCGACGCCGGATTGGCCACGAGCAGCGCGCGCTCGATCGCTCGATCCGATAGCTGCTCCGCGCTCGCGGCCTGACTCAGAAGTGCCACGTTCGGAGCACCGAGAGACCCCACTGTCTGGGGGTCGACACGACGCTGCCGAGCGAAAAATTCGAGCGGCAATATTGCCACGACGTGGGCGGGTCAGTACCCGCCGTCAACGAAACCCGCGGATTGAAACGATACTCCAGCTTGCCGCCTAACGCTTCCACGAACCCGCCAATCGCGGAGTTACCCTGCGAGTAGTCGCGGTTCAATGAACACAGGCCAGCACTTATGCTGAAGAACAGATTGTTCGATATCTGCTTCTCGGCGCCGAGTCGGGAAGTGAAGACGAAGTCTTTGAATGTCGACTGACTCGTGGTGTTACCGGTGAGCGCCGTCGGAGCAGCGCCGGTCTGGAGGCTAAACTCGAACCAATTGAAGCCGGCTTGCCGTGCCGCCGACTCGACGGCCGAGCTGAGCGTCGGCCCGACGACGTTGCTCACCTGCTGCACCACGTTGAAGTCGTTCGAGTTGAGAGCGTACGCCGGTTGCCCCGTAACCAGATAGCTCACGAGGTCCGAGGGCGAGAGATACGACTCGTTCCTGCTCGACAGTTCGATCGTCGGGTTTGGAAACAGGTATCCGCCTAGATGCACCTGGATGATCAGGTCGGTCTGACCGGCGCGCTTCACCGCGTGCGTCGCGGTGATGTCGACCTGCGCGTTGTAGTCGGAGGTTCCGTAGAACTCGAGCGACCCCTTCTCGACCTCGAACTCGCGCTGCACCGGTGCCGGCGAAAGGTCGAGTGTGTACGTCCCACGATCGGCGGTGAGCTTGCCGGACAGCGCCAACCCGTAATCGGGATTCGAGGAAAGACTCCGACCGCCGCGACTTGCTGTATTGAGGTTCGCTTGCTTCTCGGCGCTGCGGACGTTCAGCGAACCACCAAGTTTGATGTTGGCCTCGCGCGAACGCAGCCACACTTCGTCGCCGAGCACGACGTGCACATCGTCGAGGCGCAAATTCTCGACGAGACGCGACGACGCATCAGGAAGGATCTGCCGCGTGCGAAAGTCAGTCGAGTCGATGATGTCGAAGATGCCCGCGCCACTGAGATCGATGACTTGCTTTCGCAGCAGGTCGCGCTCCGGGAGGTACACGTTCCCGCGATCGACACGGATCGTACCGGTGACTGCCGCCGCACTCAGCGAACCATTGAGCCGCAGCGAGTCGCCCGCGGTCGAGACGTCGAGCGATGCGAGCGTCCGCCGCTCGATCGCGTGGAAGTTGTGCGCAAAGAGCGCGAGGTTGAACTTCGGGTCGTTCCACTTGGCGTAGCTCACCGATCCGCGCAGCGCCACTCGCGCACCGGGAAGGTTTCCGCTCGCCGCGGAGAGGTCGATGCGCACGCTGTCGCTCCGGCCGTCGAAGCGCACGGAGCCGTTGATCGTTCGCAGCGTGATGCCGAGGTTCTGCGCCGTGACCTGTCCGTTGCGCACCGCGACCAGGCCATTGATCGATTTGTGCGTCGGCGAGATCGAGTATTCGAGGTTCGCCGTTAGGCTGCCGGAGCCTTTTTGCAGCGATGGCGACAGCATCTCGATGACGGCGAGATCGGCGCTGTCGGCGCGAACCACGCCGTGAATCGGCGCGTCGAGTCGCTCGGCGCTGAACAGGCTGAGCGCCATCGGGACGCCCATCGTTGCGTGCAGCGCCGGTTTCTTGTCGCGGAAGAGATCGATCGACATGTCCAGGCTGCGCTCGCGATACTCGCCAGTGGCCGTGGCGCGCTCGACGCGCATGCCGCCATATGCAACTTTGCTCATCAAGGCGTCGAACCGAATGTCCGGTTGCGCCCGCGTCCCGGTGACGCGGCCGTGCATCGAGGCGAAGCCGCCGACGGGCGCGGGCAGCTGCAAGAGTACGCCGAGATCGGCGAGCCCAATGCTGTCGGCGGCAATGTCCAACCCAACGGGTGCTAGTCGCGGCGCGGCGCCGCGGACGCCGATGCGCCCGCCCGCGCCGTTCACGAGCACGAGCGAATCGATCGCGAGGCCGAGGGTATCGTGTGAGACGTGCGACGCGCTCGCCAATCGCCACTTGCTCTCGCCGATCGTTAGGCCGAGAGAGTCCAGCGCCACGCGTGTCGATGCCTCACGCGCGCCCAGTGCGCCACCCGTGGCGAGCGCGCCGCCGACGATGCGCGCGGTCGGTCCGTTGTCGCTCCGGACGCCGATGGTGAACGCCGCCCGCGACCGGCCGGCAAGCGTCACGTCGGCGCCGAGCGAGTCGAGGAGCACACCGTCGATCGTGAGCGTGTCGAATCGGACCGACGCCGTACCGGTCGGATCACTCAGGACGTTACGAATCGCGAAACGGCCACCAACGATGCGTCCTCGATTGTTCCCGACGAGCAAGCCGTTGCCGACCACCGCGCCCGCCACATCCAAGGAATCGAGCCGCCCCAAGGCCACGCCATTCACCGTCACCTGGCCGCCGAGCGAGTCGGCGAGCGCGCTGTCCTCGGGCGAGCGAGAGGCGAGATATCGACGGAATCCGCCCAACGAGTCGACGATGAGTTGATAGTGCAGCGAGTCGGACGCGCCATGCGGAAGTCCGAGCGCGCCATGAGCGAGGATCGTCGCCGCCGTCGTCTCGAGCCGCAGCGTGTCCACGAAGAGACGCTTGTTGACGAATCGCAGACGCGCGTTCGACGGGAAAATGCGAAGACCGTCGACGTCCGCGCGCGCCACATCGAACGCCGCGCTTCCCTCGAGGTCGGCAAGCGAGTCACCGCTGAGGGAGACGTCGAAGCGCCCGGTGACCGTTGCCGGCCTAACGGTCCCGTTGATCCGCGTCGGATCGAGGAGCGCATGCACGGCGAGACCGGTGAGCTGCCCCGCGCCGTGGATGCCATAGCTCGGCGGATCGATGTCGATGCGTCCGTCGAAGCTGACCGCGCCAGCCGGGCCTTGAAGGTTCGTCGTCAGTGCCAGATCGGCGATCGTTCCGCGCGCCTTGACCGGTCCGCTCATGACGCCCGTGAGGGGCAGCTTGGGATACGACCGCGCGAGCATGCCTAACGAGACTGGCTGCGCCTGCGCGTCGATGTCGTAGGTCATGTACTGCGGCCCCCACGTCACGCGCCCACTCCCCGTCAGATGAGACGGCTCGCCAGGCCCGTCCCGGTGCGTGATGTCGGCGTCCGCGAACCGGATGTCCAGCCATGACGAATCGAGCGTCGCGGTTCCAGAGATCGTACCACCGAGTCGAGGGAAGTTCGGATAGAGAAATTCGATCGAGCGCAGATCCACCGACGCCGCGTTGACGTCGAAATGCCGGAAGCTCGTGAGCGCCGGCTGCAGAATGTCGAGCTCCCCTTTGCCTCCCACTCGCGACGTGGCTCCAGCCACGTGCGCATCGTGGAAAACGACGTCGCTCTCATCGACAAAGAAACGAGTGAGCGGGCCGCCCCGCGCGCGAACCGTGCCGTAGAGCTGTCCACGCCAATCGACGGGAAAGGGTTTGCCATTCAGCGCCCGTAGCAGATCGAAATCGAACGGCTGCGCCGACATCTTCACGTCTTTCACCCCGAGCACTGGCCCCCCGACGGCGAATGTCATGTCGCCGACGAGATGTGAGCCCGTGCTCTTCACGTCCATGTTCGTGAGCTTGTAATCGATGATGTGCAGATTCTGCGGCTCGTTGCCGATGTGGAGCGTCGCCTTGCCGCCGCCGGTCGTCGGCAGCGTCGGGTACACCCATGCCACATCGTTGAGCGCGATCGAGTCGCCGCGCACGGTGATGTCGTAGCGCACCGGGAGGTCGCTCCCCCACACGATCTTCCCGTTCCCCGCGCCCGTCGACGCCGGAAGGTCGAAATGCGCGACGTCGATCCAGATCGAGTCGCCGAGATTGCGCAGCGTGCCGCGAATGTTGTGGAAGTCGAACGGCGGGTCGCTCTCGACGGCGTGCATCGAGTCGAACACGAAGAGCTTGCCGAACTTGTCACTGTCGGGATCGGCGAGCCGGATCCGCGACACGACGGCGGAGAGCTTCGTCCATCGCCAGGAGTGAGCGAAGCCGGCCTTTCCCTCGTCGATGACGCGACGAATCTCCTTGTCCCGGCGCGCCAGCGTGTAGCGCACGGCGCTGTCCAGCTTCGCCCCATGCAGCGTGTCGTCAGGCGTCCACGGCATCTGCAAGACGAACGACGCGTCGTGCACGCGCGCCGAGTCGATGACGACGAAGTCGCCGAAGTTGCGGCCAGGCGCTTTCGGACCGTTGTTCTTCTTGTCGTAGCCGCGGAAGATTTCTTTGAAGTTCCAGCGTCCGCTCGCGTGTTGCCTGATGAACACAACCGGATGCTCGACCTGGACGTCGCGCAGCAGGAGACGCTTGTCGATCAGGTCGCGCGGATCGTAACTCGCCGTGATTCGCCCGGTGCTGATGAGCAGCGAGTCGTTGTCCGCGTCGCGGATCGCGAACGAGTCGACGGCGATCCCGGTGAGAAAGCCGCCACTCACCGGACCGACGTACACCCTCCCTAGAATCGCACTCGCCAACTGACTCTGAATGAGCTTTCGCAGTTCCTCCTGCCCATAGCTCGTGCGTGTCATGAACAGCCCCGTGACAACAGTCACAAAGCCGATCACGAGCAGCGCGATCGCGCTGACGAGAGCAACGAGGCGGCGACGCTTGATCATCCGAGAGCTAGACGATTCAGAACCTCGAATCTAGACGGCTCAGAAGTCCGGGCCGATTGAAAATGTAAAGGTAAGACGTTGGAGCCACCCCTTCGGCGGCGTCGGCTGAAATGTCGGTTGACACTGTACGTTCGCGTCCTGTACCCACGCGCCATTCGTGAAGTGCGAGAGCGGAGCCACGGATGCCGGCGTATTCGACGGCACTGCGCAGTACACACCCGTGAATCCCTCGGCCGCGAGGTTCCGCGGAGGTGTGAAGAGCGCCTGTCCGAATACCGGCGGGTACGGATTGTACCCCGCATTGACTTGAATGGGCCCGAGGGGAGTGGCAATGCGGAGGCCGACACCCGGCGTCCACAGCGGCCGGAAGCCCCCGAAGGGCGTCTGCGTGTTTCTGTTCCAGACCGTGCCGACGTCCGTGAAGAAGGTGAACTGCAAGAGCTGGGGAAGGAAGGGCGACTGGACGCGGTAGTCGAGATTCGCGACGAAGAGCGTGTTGCCGCCGACGGGGACGACGCGCCGGTCGTGTGCCGTCGAGTCGAAGGTGAAGAACACCGCGGTCGTGTCCGTTCCGTTCGGTGCCAGTATCGGATTTATGGTCACGCCGTTGTCGAACACGTACAGGAGCGACCCGAGCTCGTTTTGCTGGAAACCGCGGACGCTGGACGCGCCTCCGGCGTAGAGTCGCTCTTGCTGCGGCGGTTGCTTCGCGCCGCCCACGTCCGCTCCTCCCCAAATCGAGCCGACGCGGATGCGGAACGCGATGACGCCGCCTAACCGAACGGGATGATAGACCGCGGCGTCGCCGACTCCCTTCACGAACGTCAACTGGGGATTCGACCCGAAGAATGTCGCCGAATTGCGTGACTCCGCTCGGAGGACATACCCGTCGCTGGGATTGAGCGGATTGTTCGTGCGTACCCGCGCGCCGGCGATGCTCAACACCGCCAGCGGCAGCGGCGTCGTTATTTGCGCGATCGATGCGGAGTCGCACCGGCTGAATGCCGCGCAGAGAAGCGTCGGATCCGCTTCCGTCTTCCCGTACTCCACGTTGTAACCGAGGCGCAGTGATCCGGTCGACGACAGCGCCCGAAGCAGCGAGGCTTCGCCGCCGACGTACGTCGTTCGCAGGTAGGCCTTATACTCGCCCCGTCGCTCCGAATAGACCGAGAACGACGGGGTCGCCCACGTACCGATCAATGTCGGCTGTCGCAGCGTGGCGTTGACGAGATAGTTGCCCGTGATGCTGAAAGGGTCGTCTTTCAGAATGTTGAATAGACAAAGGTTGTGACGGGTGAAGTCGTTATCCAGCATCCCCCAGCCGATCTTCGAGAGCTGACCCGTCAGTTCCAATCGCTGAGCGCCGCCGAGAAAATCCTTGTCGACGATCTGTGCTCGCGCCCGAAAGCAGTCGAGTGTCGCCCAGGCAAACTCGGTGTTGAGATCGCGCAGGTAGTCCTCGATCAGGGTGACCTTGAGATCCATCGCCGAATCGGCGGCGAGGCGCGTCGTATCGATGACAGGGGCAACTTCGACGTATCGATACGCCCCGGTCTGATAGAGGTTGCGCTGCGCCTCGATCAGAGCCTGCTCGCGAAAGGTGTCACCGACCCCGATCCCGACGAGCTTGCGCACGACGCGATCCGAGATCGCCTGCTTTTTTCCCGCTCGATTGGGCTCGACCTTCACGTCCACGCTGCCGATGTGCGCCAGGGGGCCGGGCAGGAACGCGATCGCAACGTGCGCGGTGAGCGAGTCCTTCGTCGACGTTTCAAAGTTTCGCAACACGTCGGGACGCGGATACCCCGAGTTCCGGAGACGCTGCAGCACCGTGTTGATGTCGTTGCCGATACGGGTGATGTCGTACGGCTTGCCGACCGCCACCCACAGGCCGCGAAGGATTTCATCCCGGTGCGGAACGGAGTCGAGCCCCGTGATCGTTAGGCGCGTGATGCGGAGCGGCTGCCCTTCGTCGATCACGAAGACGACGTGCACCTGGTCCGGGCCGTCCGGCGTCACGGAGGTGTCGACTTTGGTGTTGTAGTAACCGGCCTGGTGATACAGCACCTGCAACCGGATCTTGTCGCGCACCAACTCGTCGGGATCGAGGCATCGCTTCGTCCCGAACACGCGCAGATTGCGCCGCGACCACGTCGACGGCGTCGTCACGATGCGAAGCGCGAGCTCGTCATCGGTGAATGCGTGATTGCCGATGAAGTCCAGCGCCCGCACTTCGCGGTCGCCGGGATCGCATTCGACGTCCTGCGCGCGCGCGGCACGGGGCCCCGCGACGAGCGCGAGTACGGCGACTCCCCCTGCCACGAAAGTGACGAGAAACCGCGGCATCACCGCCGGCCGACGTTCCTGGCGGTAGCCGACGATCGTTCCGAACGATGCAGTGTGAGCCGCGGAGCCTCATCGACACGCCGTTCGCTGTCGACGGGCGTCCGCTCGATGAACAGCTTGACGATGTAAAATGTGACGAGCGCCGCTCCGACCGCCGCACCCACAGCTGGCAGGAGCTCGCGCACGCTCAGTGAGCGCCGATAGTAGTATTTCGGGTCCACGTCCAACGCCAAGGCGCGACGCGGATCACTCTGTGCGGACATTCCACCCTCGATGAGAGCACTCCCCTCTGGTACATCAGACCTGCCTCGTTCGTTCGAGAGTGCCCACTCATGCGCGTCGATGCTGGACGCGCCCGGCATCACGACGCTGATGCGCGGGCACGTATGATTGACGCTTCGCGGCGCGGTCGGGTAAGTTCTCGCGCGCATGCCAGCGTGTCAACGGCACCGATGCGCTCCGCCGCCCCAGAGCTACGCGTGATACCTCGCGCGCCGCGCCGCGGCAAGGCGGCTCTCGTCCTCCTGTGCGTCGCGACGGTCATCGCTTGCTTCGGCGACGCCGCACCTGATCGTCGTACCCTCATCGATTCGCGCGACAACTACGATCCCCGCTCGCTCGATCCCGCGCTCTCGACCGACGTCCCGACTGGACGTGCCGTCGGGTACGTGTTCGACGGACTCACGCAGTTCTCACCCACGGCGCAGGTCGAGCCTTCCCTCGCGGAGCGATGGGACGTCACCCCGGATGGCCGAACATATACGTTTCATCTGCGCCGCAACGTTCTATTCCACGACGGCAGCACGTTCACCGCGCGCGACGTCGTCGCCAGTTGGGAACGCGCGCTCGACCCCAGCACCAAGAGCTCGGCGAGCGAGTTTCTCTATCCGATCAAGGGCGCGCGGGATTTCCATACGAAGAAGGCCAAGACCATCGCCGGGCTCTCCGTCCGCGACGACAGCACCATCGTCATCACGCTCGAGGAGCCGCTCGCGGCATTCGTGAAACTGCTCGCCATGCCGGTCGCGTCGATCGTACCGCACCAGATCACGGGCAACTTCGGCGAGCATCCGATCGGAACGGGACCGTGGCGATTTGTGGAATGGCGTCACGACGACTACCTCCTCTTCGCGCGCAACGACCAGTACTTCCTCGGCGCTCCCAAGGCCGAGTCACTCGAGGCTCGCGTCATCGCCGAGCCGAGCACGTCGGTCGCCGAGTTCGAAAGTGGAACTGTCGATGTGCTGCAGATCCCGGCTGGGCAAACGCGCGAATGGGAAGACGATGAGAGCCGCCGTCCGATGCTCAGCTCCACACCGGCACTCGAGCTGGTGTACGTCGGCATCAACACGACTCGCGGCCCGCTCGCCGACGTGCGCGTCCGGCAAGCGATCAATTACGCGGTCGACATCAACACGATCATCGAGCGTCTCATCAGCGGCCGCGGAACCCGAGCCGCCGGAGTGATCCCCCCAGCGCTCGCCGGCTATGACAGCTCGCGTCGGCCCTACCCCTACGATCCCGCGAAGGCAAAACAATTGCTCGCCGCCGCCGGTTACCCAAATGGGATCGACATCGAGCTGTGGACGTCGATGACGCCGATCTATGTCCGCATGGCGGAGACGATTCAGGCATACTTGAATGCCGTCAACATTCGCACGAAGGTGGTTCAGCGCGAGTCGGCGGCGTCCCGCGCTGCCGCGCGAAAGGGTGAAACGGACATGATCCTGAAAGACTGGTACGCCGACTATCCCGACGCCGAGAACTTCCTGTTCCCGTTGCTCTACAGCGGCAACAAGGGGTCGGGGGGCAACGTGTCTTTCTATTCGAACGCGCGCTTCGATTCCACCGTGAGCGCGGCACGTCGCGAGCTGAATGACGCCAAGCGCGCGTCCTTGCTGCGACAGGCCGACTCCATCGCCTTCGTCGACGCGCCGATGATGTTCCTGTACTTCTACAACGAGCTGTACGCGGTGCAGCCGTGGGTGAAAGGCTTCAAACCGCCCGTGATCTTCAACGGCCAGCGCTGGCTGGATGTCACGATCTCCAATCCTGCGCCGACCGCCAACGGCGCACGACACTCCACGCACTACGCTCTGCGCTCCCCCTCCACGCCCTGATGTCCTTCCTTCTCCGCCGACTGCTGCTCGCGATCCCGACGCTGTTCGGGGTGCTCGTCGTTGCATTTCTGCTCCTCTACATCGCGCCGGGCGATCCGGTGCAAGCGATGATCGGCGAGCACGCGGACGAGGAGACGATCGCGCGGCTGCGGGCGCAGCTCCACCTCGACGATCCCTTGCCGCAGCGTTTCGGCCACTACGTCGCGCGCGTTGCCCGCGGCGATCTCGGACGATCGTACGTCACGAATCGTCCGATTACGCAGGACATCCGCGAGCGCTTTCCGAAGACGCTGCAGCTGGCCGGCGCGGCGATGCTCCTCGCCGCGGTCGTCGGCATCACCCTCGGCGTGCTCAGTGCGCGCAAGCCGGGCGGCTGGTTCGACCGCCTGTCGTTAGGCATCGCCTACCTCGGCATCTCCTTCCCCGTCTACTGGGTGGGCCTGCTCCTGATCCTGCTCTTCGCGGTGACGCTGCGCCTGCTGCCGCCATCGGGGTATGGACGCTTCCGCTTTCTGATACTCCCCGCCCTCGCCCTCGGCATGCGCTCGATCGCCTTTCTCGCCCGCATGACCCGCTCGTCGATGCTCGAGTCGTTAGGCGCCGACTACATCCGGACCGCGCGCGCCAAGGGTCTCGCCGAGCGCGTCGTGACCGCGAAGCACGCGCTCCGCAACGCGCTCATCCCGATCATCACCGTGCTCGGTCTCGACTTCGGCGCGTACCTCACCGGAAGCATCCTCACCGAGACGGTCTTCTCCTGGCCAGGTATCGGCCGCTACGTCGTGAACGCCATCGGCCGTCGCGACCTTCCCGCCATTCAAGGAACCGTGCTGTTTCTGAGCGCGGTGTTCGTGGTGGTGAACCTCATTACGGATCTCGCCTATGCGAAGGCAGACCCCCGCGTCAGCTACCGCTAATGTCATTCCGAGAAGCAGCGCGACGAGCAAGCTGCTATTACGAACCGGAAGCAGCTGCGGATCCCCCGCTGCGCTCGGGATGACCGCGGATCGCCGCCAATGACCCTCGACGAATTCCAGACCGCCGCGCTGCGAACCACGAATCCCGCTCTCACGCCGGACGAGCGATTGCTCGACGCCGCGGCTGGACTCGCGGAGGAAGCCGGCGAAGTGCTCGGCCTCGTGCGCAAGCGCGTCTTCCAGCAGCGCGACGCCGGCGCCGAACGGTTCGTCGAGGAGCTCGGCGACGTGCTTTGGTGTCTCGCCGTCACCGCCGACTCCCTCGGCGTCTCCTTGGCTACGGTCGCCGCGGCGAATGTGCGGAAGCTCGAGCAGCGCCATCCGCGAGGCTTTCAGACGGGCGCCAGCTAGCGTGTCCATTCTTGGTTGGACGGAGGACCCGACCCGCGACATCGACCATCGTCCCTGGCCGTTGCCTTCCCGCCGGTGGGTCATGGCGCAGCGCTGGACCGATCTCCTTTTCGCCCACTGGCGAGTCGATGCCGATCTGCTGCGCCGCGTTGTCCCGCGATCGCTGCCCCTCGATGCGTTCGTGAACGAGACCTGGATCTCGATCGCCGCGTTCTATCTGAGTGGTCTGCGATCACGGTGGCTGCCACCCCTGCCGGTGATCTCCGAGTTTCCCGAGCTCAATGTGCGAACGTATGTCACGTTAGGCGGCAAGCCTGGCGTCTACTTCTTCAGCCTGGATGCCGGGAGCGCCCTCGCCGTCGCTGCCGCGCGCGCGACCTACTTTCTCCCCTATTTTCGCGCCAGCATGGACATTCGCGCGCGAGCCGACGGTACGCTCGAGTACCGCAGCCGGCGCACCGATCGCCGAGGTCGGCCGGCGGAGTTCAGCGCGCGCTATCGCCCAACTGGTCCAATCAGTCTCGCCAAACCGGGAACGCTCGATCACTGGCTCACCGAGCGCTACTGCCTGTACGCGGTCGATCGCGCGGGGCACGTGCGACGCGCGGACATTCACCATCGCCGGTGGCCCCTGCAACCGGTCGACGCCGAGATCGACGTCAATACGATGGCGAGCGCCGCCGGGCTCGAGCTACCCGGTGAGGCGCCGCGCGTCTCGTTTGCCTCGCGACTCGACGTCGCGGTGTGGGCGCCGGTCGACGTCGATTCAGTCGGCTCGTAACGCGATGATCGGATCGACCTCGAGCGCACGGCGCGTCGGGAGCAGCGTCGCCAGGACCGTGACGGCGACCATCACCCCGAGCGCGCCGGCAAGAATCTCCGGCTGTCGCGGTGACGTCTCGAACAAGAGTGGCTGCACGAACCGTCCCGCGAGCAGCACGATGCCGAGTCCGATCGCGGTGCCGACAGCGATGATTCGCGCGCCCGCCTCGACGACGAGACGTGCCAGATGCCCGCGCCGCGCGCCGAGGGCGACGCGTACGCCCAGCTCGTGGGTGCGTTGAGCAACATCATAACTCAACATGCTGTACAAGCCGACCATCGCCAGCAGGAGCGCCAGCGCTCCGAAGGCGGCGAAGACACTCGCCCCCATTCGCCAGGATCTCGTCTGCGGGCTGACGAGCTCCTGCATCCACCGCACGTCGACATAAGGCAGGTCGGGAGCGGACGTCTGCAGATATCGCCGGATGGATGCCATCGCGCGGCGCGCGTCCCCCGTCGGTCGAATCACCAGCGTGCGCGTTTCGACCCACGCCGGCGCCTGCTCGAGCGGGAGAAAGAGCTGGAGACTCACGTCTTCGATGATCTCCTGCCGTCGCGGATTGCCGACGACGCCGATCACGTCCGCGCACGGCGCGGTGTCGCTGCCGATGCGCACGCACCGTCCGATCGCATCCTCGTTAGGCCAGGCGAGCCGAGCGAAGGCCTCGTTCACGATCACGACGCGGCGCGACGGATTCTGGTCGGCGACGGTGAAGTCGCGCCCGCGCAGGAGCCGCATCCCCATCGTGCGCAGGTACCCCGGCGTGACGCCATTGAAGTAGGGTCCGCCGTCCCTCACGCGGGGCAGCGAGTCGCGTCCGGCGACATGCACTCGCGTTCCCCAGGACGTCCAGAATGGCAGCGACGTCGACAGCGCCGCGCTCTCGATGCCGCGGTACGCGAGCGCCGCGCGCTCGAGTCGATGATACAGCGCGTCGATTTCCGGCTGCTTGTAGCTGAGACCACTCAGATTCAGCTCCGCGGTCAACACGTGCTCCGGCTCCATCCCGATCGGCAACGCCTGGACGTGACGAAGGCTCCTCACGAACAGCCCGGTGCCGACGAGCATCACCATGGAGAGCGCGGCCTGCACGATCAACAAGGCCAAACGCGCCTTGGACTGATGAACGCGTCCCTCCCTGGCTCCCCCATGCAGCGCATTCGTTAGGCGCGCCCGCCGCGCTTGCACCGCCGGCACGAGCCCCGTGAGAACGCCGGCGGCGAGCGCCGCGAGCGCCGCGTAGGCGAGAACATGCAGATCGATCGCCGGAGTGTCCTCCCAATCCAGCTGCGGAAAAACAATCTGCCGCATGACGCTGGCGCCCCCCGCGACGACGACGAGCGCCGCCACGCCGCCTAACGTGGCCAGCAGCGCGCCCTCGCACAGCAGCTGTTGCACCAGCCGGCCGACGCCCGCGCCGAGTGCCGAGCGCACCGCGATCTCTCGTCGGCGGCGAATTCCACGCGCGAGCTGGAGATTCGCCACGTTCGCGCAGGCGATCACGAGAACCAGCACCGAGACCGCGCCGAGAAGAAGCGCCACCCTCGCACTCGCGTCGTGCGCGCGCGCCTCACGCGGCAACACCGACCTGAGCTCGAAGCGCGGTTGGCTCTCCATGAGACGATTCTCGGGCACACCGTCGCGCAGCATGTTCGCTCGCAACACTCGTGAGGCACCCGCCGCCGCGCGCTCGCGCTCAACGCCTGGGCTGAGCCGTGCCGCGGCCTGCAGCCAATACCCATTCCGGCCACGCGGCCCCGACCAGCCGGCAATCGCTTGCGGCGTCTCGCCCGAGGTAATCGGAATCCACACATCGATCGCACTCGAGGACAGCCCGACGAAATGGCGCGGCGCCACGCCGACAATGACGTACTTGGTGTCGCCGACCTGCAGCTCGCGTCCAACAACCCCCTGGTCGCCGGCGAATTCCCGCTGCCAGAAGCCGTACGAGACGACGGCCACGTTCGGCGCGACTGGCGCACCGTCGTCCTCCGGCAGAAAGAGACGCCCGATACGCGCATGCACACCGAGCATCGAGAAATAGCTCGCCGACACCTTCATGCCGCGCACGCTTCGCGCCTCGGCGCCATGACCGAGCGCCAGATTGGTTTCGGTGTAAGCCGCTACACCGTCGAAAATGCTCTTGGCTCCGGCGAGGTCGAGGTACTGCGGATACGAGAGCGTCTCCTGATGAGTGGGCTCGCCGTCGAAGGAACGAACGAAATCCGCCGTCACGACGCGTGCCGGATCGGCGACCAGCGCCGGGGGGCGGAGCAGCAGGCGATCGATGACGCCGAACATCGTCGCGTTCGCTCCGATGCCTAACGCGAGCACGCCGATGACGCTGAGCGCGAATCCACGCTGCCGACCGAGACCCCGCGCCGCATACGCGAGATCCTGTCGGATCGACTCGGCCCGCACGACCCACCGCTCGCGCGCGAGTCGGCGTCGCTCGAGGCGATTCAGCTCGCGCCGCGACGCCATGACGTCGCCATATTCCGAAAGCGCCTTCTCGCGCGCCGCGTCACGCGAAATGCCCCGCGCCGCCAGGTCGGCGACACGGCTTTCGATATGGAACCGAATCTCGTCGTCGATCTCGCGCTCCACGGTGCGCGCCGACCGCGGCAGGGAGAAGAATCGCCGCAGGCCGGCAATGCGTGGCTCTCGCGTCATGCTCGGCTCCCCGCGCCGCTGGCGCGTAGAATCTTGAAGACCGCGTCGACATATCGCGTGAAGCTCGCTTCACTCGCGCGGAGCTCGCGCCGTCCCGCGGGGGTGAGTTGGTAGTACTTCGCCCGGCGATTGGCGTCCGACACGCCCCACTCACTCTCCACATAGCCGCGCTCCTCCAACCGATGCAGGGCGAGATAGAGCGCGCGGTCCTCCACTTCGATCGTCTCGCCACTCGTATCCTTGATCCAGCGCGCGACGGCGT
Organism: Gemmatimonadaceae bacterium; assembly: GCA_036557635.1. Taxonomy (GTDB): domain Bacteria; phylum Gemmatimonadota; class Gemmatimonadetes; order Gemmatimonadales; family Gemmatimonadaceae; genus AG2. The sequence continues at coordinate 29,876 of DATBHD010000085.1, read as the reverse complement.
ACCCGTGCCGCGGACCCCAGGTGAGCGTTCGCAAAACCAGCAGATCGAGGGTTCCTGCCAGGAGCATTGGTTCGGACGGCACGACGCACTCTCCCCGGAGTAACTCCGGTGAAGATGCCCCGCCGCCTCGCGGCTGTCAACGCCCGTGCGCTCGCCGCACTCCGCCGCTCAGCGACGAGGCGCCTCGGCGCCCGACGATCCACGACAGCACCCCCGCGACGACCGCGACGACCAGCGCGCCCAGCATGTACCAGTCGTGAGGCAGCCATTGATCGCCGATCACGAGAATGAGCCCCGTGATCAGCGCGAGTGCCCCGAGGAACCCCAGCGTCACGCCGATGGCACAGAGGAATGTGCCCGTACCAACCGTCGTCAACAGCGCGCGGATCTCGCGATGCAGTGGGGCGAGGTCGCGCCCGCTGTTCTCCGCTGGCAGCCGATCGACGCGACCCGTCCCCTTCTGCAGTTCCGCCGCCAGCTCGCCGACGGCGAGCAATACGAACGACGAGTAGTACATCCACGTCAGCAAAACCATGATTGCGCCGACCGCGCCATAGGCTGGATTGAGCGTGTTGAACCGCTGAACGTAGAGACGGAACAGCAGCGTCGCCGCGATCCACAGCGCGGTCGCGACGATCGAGCCAGCGATGAGTATTTGCTTACTCCGATGGCCGCAGTTCGGCAGAAAGTAGTAGATCATGAACAACACGGCGACGACGGCGCAGAGCGCGAGCGGAAACTGCAGCACCGTCCAAACCCGCGTCGTGACCGCCTCGAGGCCGAGTCGCGTGCCCAGCCAGCCGACCACGCCCTCCCCATTGAGAAGAATCACGGTCGAGAGCACGATGACCGCGCCCGCGAGCACCAGCATCCCCAGTTGCACCGCGTACTGCTTCCACCACGGTCGCGTCTCCTCGACCTCGTACGCCGCGTTCAGCGCCACGCGCAGTGCGGCGAAGATTCCCGACCCCGACCACGCCGCCACGAGAAGTCCGAACGACAACAGCCCGGGCGCGCCGTTCGCGAACAGGACGCGTTCGATCGTCCGCGTCAAAAGACCCGCGACGTCCGTCGGCATCGCCGCCGCGATGCGCCTGGTCCACTCGTTCACCACGGCACGCCGGTCGGCGACGAGACTGAGCAGCGCCGCGAAGAACAGCAGCAGTGGAAAGAGCGCGAAGAACATGCTGTACGCCATTTGCGCCGCGTACACCGAGATCTTGTCTTTGCCGATCTCGGACCACGTCTTCTTCGCCAGCTCGACGACGTCGTATCCGCGAATGACCATCGCCTGTTATCGAGGCAAGCGTCGTTCCCGAGCTCGGTCGCGGTTGCCGCCTTGCGTCCATTGCGAGATTTCTGTGACGCGTCCCGCCGCCACCTTCCGTTACGGAGAGCTCACATGACTTCCACCTCCACCACACCACCAGCCGGCGTTTCGACAATCACCGATCACGAAGCACGGCAGGTGGAGCGCGCGAACAACACCGGCCTGCCACCCGTCGTGTTCGTTCACGGACTGTGGCTGTTGCCGAGCAGTTGGGACCGATGGTCGGCGGCGTTCGAGGCGGCGGGATACGCGCCGTTGACGCCCGGTTGGCCGGATGATCCGGAGAGTGTCGTGGAAGCCAATGCGAATCCCGATGTCTTCGCGCACAAGAGCGTCGGGCAGGTCGCCGATCACTTCGAGGCGATCGTTCGCGGATTGTCGCGCAAGCCGGCGATCATCGGCCACTCGTTCGGCGGCTTGCTGGCGCAGATTCTCGCCGGACGCGGGTTGTCGGCGGCAACGGTCGCGATCGATCCAGCGCCCTTCCGAGGCGTGCTACCGCTGCCGCTCTCCTCCCTCAAATCGGCCTGGCCCGTGCTCGGCAATCCCGCGAACCGAAATCGTGCCATCCCGCTCACGTACGAGCAGTTTCGTTATGCATTCGCGAATGCGGTGAGCGAGGAGGAAGCCAAACAGCTCTACGCGGATTTCGCCGTGCCCGCGTCGGGAGTTCCGCTCTTCCAAGCAGCGGCGGCGAATCTCAATCCGTGGACCGAGGTGAAGGTCGACACGACGAATCCCGCGCGTGGGCCGCTCCTCATCATCTCCGGCGAAAAGGACCACACCGTTCCCTGGGCGATCGCCAACGCGTCGTTCAAGCAGCAGCAGGAGAACGCAAGCGTGACGGAGATCGTCGAGATGCCTAACCGTGGACACGCCCTGACGATCGACAGCGGCTGGCGCGAAGTCGCCGACGCGGCGCTCGCGTTCCTCAAGCGCTTCGCGTAGCCAGTCGCCCGGAGGTTCAGCGCGCAGCTTTCGCTCAGCCTCGTCGTCGAGCTGCCTAGGGTGTTTTGACCGTCTCGATTGCGTGCTCTTTGCGAGGAGACGGGCAAAACGCGATATGCGTTCGACCCGACGCGTGCACCTAAATTGATGTCTCGGCGGACGTTAGCGATGTGGCGACCCCTGGTTCGAGCATTGCCTTCTAACAGGTATCACTTTTTTGCTCGCTCACAATGGAGTCACACATGACCAGCAGCCCGCGTGCCCGGAAGGGCTTCACACTCATCGAGCTCCTCATCGTGGTCGTCATTATCGGCATCTTGGCCGCGATCGCGATCCCGAAATTCGCGAACACAAAGAACAAGGCGTATGTGACGGCGATGAAGTCGGACCTCCGCAACCTCGTCACCGCCGAGGAAGCGTTCTTCTCCGACTCGACCTACTACACGAGCGCGACAAACCTAACGACGCGCCAGACGTGGAAGAGCTCGACCGGCGTCGGTGTGCCGGCGGTAACCACGGGCGCCGGCTTCTGGCAAGCGACCGTGACGCACAGCCAGCTGGCTGGTGCGACGTGCGGTATCGGCGTCAACACGACGAATCCGATTGTCACAACGGCCGGCGACGGCGAACCGAGCTGTTACGTGCCGTAAGCACCGAGCGCAGAGCGTACGAAAGGCCCCGCGAAATCAAGGACGCGGGGCCTTTCGTTTTTTCGCGCTCTCGACGTCGCCTTGATGATGTCGGCTTCGTGCGCCTCGCTGCCGGCATTGCGCCTGCTGCATCAATTCGCAAACGCTTGGGCGTATCTGGCTCTCCATGTCTTCGTCCAAGTACTGTTGATCTCCCGTCTGCCTCGCACCACGACTCAACGCTCGCATGCCTGTTGTCGTCCACAAGTTTGGCGGCGTCGCGCTGGCGAATGCCGACGCGATCCGCCATGCCGTCAACATCGTCGCAACGCGCCGGGCTCGCGGCAGCGCCGTCGTCGTGTCGGCGATGGGTGGAGTCACGGACGCGCTGCTCGACATCGCCGAGCTCTCGCGGCGCGGCAAGCGCGCCGCCGCGCGGAGAGCGATCGCCGCCCTACGCGAGCGCCATGTCGAGACGGCGAACGAATTGATTGGCGACGCGAAGCTCATCGGCGCGCTCCACGCCACGATCGACCGCGAGCTCGATGACCTCGCGACGCTGTCGGCGGTGAAGCGCCTCGACGACGCGATGACGGACCGCATCGTCGCCAGGGGTGAGCGACTGTCGGCGCATCTCGTGACCGCGGCGTTCTCGGCACACGGCATTCGCGCCGAGTACGTCGACGCGGCGCGCGTCATTCATGCGAGCGGAGGTCACGGCGACGCCGCTCCAGTCTTTGCGCGCACCGCGCGTGCCGTTCGCAAAGTGCTCGTCCCGCTGATTCGACGTGGTGTCATCCCGGTGGTGCCCGGCTTCATCGCGCGCGGGCGCGATGGCGCCGTCGTCACGCTCGGTCGTGGTGGATCCGATCTCACCGCGACGTTGCTCGGCCGCGCCCTGGGCGCGAAAACCGTCACCCTCTGGAAAGACGTCCCCGGGGTGCTCACCGCCGATCCGCGCGTGGTGCCGGACGCGCGACTCATTCCCCGTTTGCATGTCCGCGAAGCCGCGGAGCTCGCCTACTACGGCGCCAAGGTGCTGCACCCGCGCGCGCTGTTGGGGCTCGGCGACAAGATGCGACTGCGCATTCGCCCGCTCGCCGATCCGGAGGCGTTAGGCACAGAGATCTCCACGCGTCGCGATCGCGCCGCCGAAAAGCGATTGCCGGTGCGCGCGATCACGACGATCGGTGCTCAAGCGATCGTGACGATCTCCGGCGATGGCATGGTGGGAGTGCCCGGCATCGCCGCGCGCGCGTTTGGCGCGCTCCAGAATGTGGGGATCTCGGTCGCGCTCATCTCCCAGGCCTCGTCGGAGCACTCGATCTGTCTGGCCGTGCCCGGGAAGGTCGCGCGCGACGCCGAGCGAGCGTTGCACGCGGCGTTCGCGAAGCAGCTCGCGCTCGGCGAGGTCGAAGCAATCGACGTTCGTCCGCACGCGGCGATTCTCGCGGTGGTAGGGCTCGGCATGGCGGGAACGATCGGCGTCGCCGCGCGGCTCTTCGACGCGATTGCCGCCTCCAGGACGAGCGTGATCGCGATCGCGCAAGGCGCGTCCGAATTGAACATCTCCGTGGTCGTCGACGAGCGGAACAGCGCGCGCGTCCAACGCGCCGTGCACGACGCGTTTCAGTTGAGCAAGATCGGCGGCGGCGCCGCCGACAGGTCCAACAAGGCCGACGTGGTCATCCTCGGTTTCGGCCGCATCGGGCGCGAACTGGCCGCGCAGATTGGCGCGGCGAAGGAGGCGCGCGGTGCACGCGTCGTCGCGGTAATCGACAGTAGCGGCTACGTGTTCGACCAGCGCGGTCTGTCGACGCGACGGCTCGCGTCGCTCACGAGCAGCAAGGAGCATGGCGCAGCGCTCGCGGGCTTGCGCGGCGGCGTGCACGCGAGCGCGCAGGCGGCGCTCGACTACGTGGCGCAGCACGCGCTTTCGCGTCCGATACTCGTCGACGTCACCGCGGGCGACACGGACGACATCCTGGAGACGGCGCTCCAGGCCGGCATGGATATAGTACTTGCTAACAAGAAGCCGCTGGCGTCGCCCGGTGGCGCAAAGCGCGCCGGCGGACTGGCGCGGTCGGCGGCGTTGCGCGGTCGGCGATTGCTTCACGAGGCCACCGTGGGCGCCGGCCTCCCGATCATCGACACGATCAAGAAGCTTCAAGAATCCGGCGATGAGATCCTCAGCATCGAGGGCTGCCCGTCCGGGACGCTCGGTTTTCTTTTTGGCGAGCTGGGACGCGGGAGCCCCTTCTCGGCCGCGCTGCACGCCGCGATGACCGCTGGCTACACGGAGCCCGATCCGCGCGAGGACCTTTCGGGAATGGATGTGGCTCGTAAGGCATTGATCCTCGGGCGGCTGCTCGGCTTCGAGGGCGAGCTCGATGCCGTGCGGGTGGAGTCTCTGGTACCGCCGGCATTTCGGAGCGTGCCGGTCACCGATTTCATCGCGCGGCTCGAGGAGATGGATCCGCTCTGGACAGAGCGTGTCGACGCGGCGCGGGCCGCGAACACGGTCTTGCGCTATCGCGCGACGGTGAGCCGAACGAGCGTGCACGTGGGGCTCGTGGGGGTGGACCTCGGCAGCTCGTTCGCCGCGCTCACGGGAACAGACAACCAGTTCGCGATCACGACCGCGCGCTATCGCACGAATCCCATCGTCATCACCGGTCCCGGCGCCGGGGTGGCAGTGACGGCGGCGGGCGTGCTCAACGATGTGCTCAAGCTCGTGGGGTCCCGCTGAGCGCGCCCCCAACCATCGTCCAGCGCTGCGACGATTGCGGCGCCGAGCTCGGCTCGCTCGATACCGCGATGCGGTGCGGGGCGTGCGGGGGGCTGTTGTCGCTCACCTATGACGCGCCCGGCGAGCGCGGCGACGCGTTGCGTGCGCGCTTCGCGTCGCGCCTAACGGCACAGAATCCGCTCGACGCGTCGGGCGTGTGGCGGTATCGCGAGCTGGTGTTGCCGGGCGCGAACGACGTGGTCACGTATCCCGAGGGGAACACTCCGCTGCTGCATCGCGAGCCGGTGGCGCGGTGGTGCGGCATCGAGCATTTGCTCATGAAGCACGAGGGCGCGAATCCGACGGGATCGTTCAAGGATCGCGGGATGACCGTCGCGATCACGCAGGCCAGGCGCGTGGGCGCGGCGGCGGTGGGGTGTGCCTCCACCGGCAACACGTCGGCGTCGCTCGCCGCCTACGCGGCGCAGGCCGGCCTCCCCGCCATCGTGCTGGTGCCTCGCGGGCGTGTATCGTTAGGCAAGCTCGCGCAGTCGCTGGCGTACGGCGCGCGCACGCTGCTCGTGCGCGGCGACTTCGACGACTGCCTCCGCCTCGCACGCGAAGCCGCCGAACGATGCGGCGTGTACCTCGCCAACTCGATCAATCCGTATCGCATCGCCGGGCAAAAAACGATCGTGCTCGAGCTGCTGCAGCAGCTCGGCTGGCGCGCGCCGGATTGGATCGTGCTTCCCGCCGGCAATCTCGGCAACACGGCGGCGTTCGGTGCGGCGCTGCGTGAGGCGAAAGAACTCGGGCTCATCGAGACAATGCCGCGCATCGCTTCGGTGCAGGCGTCGGGGGCCGCGCCCTTCGTGGCGAGCTATCGTCATGGCTTTAGGAAACGCTATACGGTGGCGGCCGAAACGGTGGCGACGGCGATTCGCATTGGCGATCCGGCGTCGTACAGCCGGGCGGTACGCGTGATTCGCGAGACGAATGGAGTCGTGCTGGACGTGTCGGACGAGGCGATTCTCGAGGCGAAGGCGGTCGTCGATGCGTCCGGCGTCGGGTGCGAGCCGGCGAGCGCGGCGAGCGTCGGCGGCGCGCGAGAGCTCGCCTCGCGCGGCGTCATCGGTCGCGGTGATGTCGTCGTGTCGGTGCTGACCGGACACATTCTCAAGGATCCGGAGATTCTGCTCCAGTACCACAGCAAGACGGAGCCGCCACCCGCGCGCGCGAATCGGCCGATCGAGATCGAGCCCGCGTTGAGCGAGATCGAAAGGGTGCTACGGCTCTGAGTTGGTCGATCGTGCGGCGGGGCGGTCTGGCCCACCGGGGAGGGGGAGCCATATCCGCCGCGGTGACCCGAGTCGTTACTCGGCTGCCTCAATCATCTTTCTGTCCGAACACGGCCATGTTCGACGAGTGCCCCGGCGCGACTTTCTTCTCGGGGTAGATCCAGTGCACCGCCTGGTTCACTGCCGTCGCCGCCTCGCCGAAGCCCGTCGCGATCAGCTTCAGCTTACCCGGATACGTCGTCACGTCGCCCGCCGCGTAGATGCCCGGACGCCCGGTCTCCATCTGGCTGTTCACGACGATCTCGTCCTTCTCCAGCGTTAGGCCCCAGTCCCCGATCGCGCCCATGTCGCTCACGAAGCCGAGCATGGGCAGCACGACGTCGATCTCGAGCTCGCGCGTCGCCTTCGCCTTGATGTCGCGTAGCAGAATATGTGAGAAGTGGTCGCCGCCATTGCGGCACACGATGTCATGCAGCTCGTGGAACGTATAGAGCTCCGCGCGGCCGGCGTTCACCGCGGCGCGATATTCGGCGACCGTCGCGTCGTGCGCTCGGAACCGGTCGCTGCGATGCACGAGCGTTACTCGCGAGGCACGATCGAGCAGTTGCGTGCCCCAATCGAACGCGGAGTCCCCTCCGCCGATGATCAATACTCGCTGATCGCGGAACACCTCGGGGTCGGTCACCACGTCATAGATCCCCCGGCCATACCAGGGTTCGGCACAAGCCTGCGGAAGACGCCGCGGCGAAAACGCGCCGATCCCCGCGGCCACGATGATCGAGCGCGTCGGGAATCGATCGGTTTCCGTGACGAGCACGAACCGATTTCCGTCCTGCTCTAGGCTGGTCACCTGCTGCGTGAGGTGAATTGGCTGCTGAAAGCGTCCCGCCTGCTCCACCAGCGATCGCACCAAGTCCTTGGCCAGCACCTGCGGAAGACCGGCGACGTCGAAGATGTACTTCTCGGGATACAGCGCGGTGAGCTGACCGCCGGCTTCCGGAAGCGCGTCGATGATCTGCGCCGTGACACCCCGCATGCCAGCGTAAAAAAGAGCGAAGAGTCCGGTGGGCCCTCCGCCAATGATCGTAATGTCTTTGATCTCTTGAGCCATCCGATAACGTTCGCCGCCCGAACGGACTGATACAAGTCGCTCGCGCTGCGCGCGACCTCCCGCTCCTCCCGCCACGCATAGTCCACCCTCCGCGCCCAACGCTCCACGCGAAATGATCGACCCCCAGCGCCACCTCGACTATCGCGGCACCTTCAGACTCGTCAACAAGGTTGCCGAGGGGGGCATGGCCACAGTATACGAGGCACAGCAGCTCGGACCATCCGGCTTCTCGAAGCGCATCGCCCTCAAGGTCATTCACCCGCATTACGCGCAGAGGCCGGAGTTCCTTCAGCTCTTCATCGACGAAGCGAAGCTCTCGGCGAACCTCCTGCACGGGAACATCGTGCAGATCTATCAGCTCGGTGAAGTGGCAGGAGACTACTTCATCGCGATGGAATTCATCGTCGGTCCAACGCTGCGCGCCATCGTCGATCGGCATCGCGACGTCGGGCGCGCGATGCCACAAACGCTCGCGGCCTACATCGCGAGCCGCGTGTGTCGCGCCCTCGACTTCGCTCACAATTTCGTCGGGCCCGACGGACATCGGCTCGACATCGTGCACCGTGACGTCTCGCCCGGTAACGTCATGGTCACCTGGGACGGACACATCAAGCTCGCTGACTTCGGCATCGCGAAAGCGCGCACGTCGATCGATCCTGCGTCCGATGGAATTCGCATCGGGAAGAAGCACTACATGAGTCCCGAGCAGCTCACCGGCCTCCAGGTCGAAGGACGGAGCGACGTGTTCTCGCTCGGTCTCGTTCTGTTCGAGCTGCTCGCCCTCGAGCGGCTCTTCCGCGAGGAGATCACCGCGAAGGCGCTCACCGAGATTGCGATCGAGCCACTTCCTTCACTGCGCGATCTCGTCACCAATCTCGACGAGGATCTCGAGCGCATCATTCTCGCCGCTCTCGAGCGCGACCCCGCGCGTCGTCCCACAGCCGCCCTTCTCGGCCAGGCGTTGGACCAGTGGGTGTTCCATCAGCAAGAAGTTGCGACGCCCGACAAGCTCGAGGCGCATCTCGCGCAGCTCTTCCCAGGCTCGTATCAACCGCCGACCGTGGGCGGTGAAGAGACGGAGTTCACGAATCTCAAGGCGGCGCTGAATCGGAGTTGGTGGAAGAAGGGGCTAGGGGTTTGAGGATAGGGCTGGCTGAGGTGCTAGGTGCTCGGTAATAGGTGCTAGACTACACGCCTGCGAGCACCTAGCTCCTAGCACCTATCATCAGCACCTTCATTCGTGCGCATATACACCAGGACAGGCGACGCCGGCGACACCGGCTTGTTCGGCGGCGGACGCGTCGCGAAGAACCATCCGCGCGTCGAGGCATACGGCGACGTCGACGAGCTCAATGCCGTGGTCGGCTTCGCCAGGTCGATCGCACTGATGCCGCACGTCGATGAAGTACTCATCCCGATTCAGCGCGACCTGTTCGCGATTGGCGCTTTGCTCGCGACGCCGGACCGCGAGAAGATGCGCTTGCATCTCGAGAAGGCGCGTGTCGACGACGACCGGATAAAGCAGCTCGAGAGTGCCATCGACGACGCCGATCGAGAGCTCGAGCCCCTCAAGGCTTTCGTTGTACCCGGTGGCTCGCCGAAAGCGGCTGCGCTCCACGTCGCGCGCACGGTTTGCCGCCGCGCCGAGCGTCGCGTCGTCTCGTTGAGTGAGACAGAGGAGATTCCTGGCGTGGTCGTCATCTATCTCAACCGACTGTCCGACTTGCTCTTCACGCTGGCGCGTCTGGCGAACCGGCGCGCCGGAACCGGCGAGGTGACGTGGTGATCCGCGTCACTTTGTGGTAACCCGACTCCTCGTGTGACCGTCCGCTAAGCATGGACCCGGTCGAGGTGGAGCTTCCGACATATCGTGTGCTGATCGCGCGCGGCGCCCTTGCTGAGCTCGGGCGAATCGCTGCGGCGAACGCCAAGGCGCATCGGTACGCGATCATCTCCGACGAGAGCGTGGCCCCGTTGTATGCGGGTCGAGCACGGTCGGCAGTCGGCGAAGGTCGCACTCGCCTGTACACGATCCCCGCCGGCGAAGAGCAGAAGACTCGCGCTACCTGGGCCTCGCTCACCGATGCGATGCTCGCGGACGGCTTTGGACGAGACTCGGCGGTCATCGCTCTCGGCGGCGGCGTGATTGGCGACCTCGCCGGCTTCGTCGCCGCCACGTACATGCGCGGCGTTCCATTCATCCAGGTGCCGACGACACTGCTCGCGATGATCGACGCGTCCATCGGCGGAAAGACGGGCGTCGACACGCCGGCAGGCAAGAACCTCGTGGGCGCGTTTCACCAGCCGGCGGCGGTGGTTGCCGATCCTGATGTGCTCCGGACGCTGCCGGCCGAACATCTGCGCGCCGGGCTCGCCGAAGCCATCAAGCATGGCGTCATCGCCGACGCGTCGTACTTCACCGATGTGGCCGAGTCGGCGCCGGAAATCGTGACTGGGAATCGCAGCGCCGCGGCGGCGCTCGAGCGCGTCGTCGTCCGCAGCGTCGCGATCAAAGCCGACGTCGTGAAGCGCGATGAGCGCGAAGGCGGAATCAGGAAAACGCTCAACTTCGGCCACACCCTCGGGCACGCCATCGAGCTGCGCAGCGATTACAAGATGCTGCATGGCGAGGCCGTCGCCGTCGGCATGGTGCTCGAGAGCCGCGTCGCCGAGCGACTCGGCATCGCCGAGGCGGGAACCAGCGACCGCGTGCGAACGGCCATCGAGCGCGCCGGGCTTCCCTCGGCACGCCCGACGAATCAGACGCCTGACGAGATCCTGTCGGCGACGCGCGGCGACAAGAAAGCGCGCGCCGGCGTGGTGGAGTACGCGCTGCCGGCGCGGATCGGCGCCATGGCCGGCGGCGACCAGGGATGGGGCGTCGCCGTAGCCGACGACATCGTCCTCGAGGTCCTGCAATGACCGCCCGGCGGCCCCGCCGCTTCGGCACGCGCGTCTCGTTAGGCGCGGTGAGCAGTGGCTTGGGAGCCGCGACGCTCGCGCTCGGGGTCGTCATCGCATTTGGCATTCGCGACGAGCAGCGTGCCACGGTCCATGCGCGCGCCGCCGCCGAAGCGGCGGCGGTGGCGCCGATGCCGCGGCATCCTCAAGCCGAGCCGATTCCAGTGCCGGGCGTCGTCGTTCGCGCCGCGACGAGGAGTTGGACGAAGACCATGCACCACCCGCTCAGAGCCGGCGAGCCCGTGCCAGTTCTCATCACCGCGTACTGCCTGAGCGGAACGACGCGCCGCGGCCGATACGTGCGCCCCGGAATTGTGGCCGCCGATCGCAGGCTCTTCCCGCTCTCGCGATATATCGAGCTGTACGCGGGAGAGAAATATCTCGGCCGATTTCTGATCGATGACACTGGATCGATGATTCGTGGCGCGCACATCGACGTCTGGGTGCCGACCTGCCGAGAGGCGACAATCTTCGGTCGGCAGCACGGAACGGCGATGTTGCTGCCGAGACCAGAGCTTCAGGTCGTGCAGGCGGGCGGCGCGAAGTAGAGTCAGGTGGTACACGAGGTGCTAGGTGCTTGGTCTTGGTGCTGGGAAACGCCGACACTAGTCCCTAGCCCTTATTCCTCAGCCCCCTCTACTCCATGTCAGCCTTCGCCACGTATCTCATCGGATTCGTAATCCTGATCGTTGGCCTCGCGTTCGGCGCGTACCTTCTGAACGTCCCCACGGTTTGGATCGCCGTCGGAATCATCATTCTGCTTGGCATCGGGGTTCTGATGGCGACGAGTCGGACGAGGCGACGCGATCCTCCTTCGACATGATTCCCGAGTAATTCGACCGGGATTCCAGCGAAAGAGAATGGGCCGACACATCGTTATGACGGGTCGGCCCTGATTTTTTCCCTACGATGGCGAAGTAACCTGTAACTGACCATCGAGCCAGCGGATAACTCGTTACGCCCCGCGTTCGCGGCCATTCTGGGTGGGACGAAGGTCACAATTCAGTATTGACGCTGTCTGAACGTCTCATTACCCTAGCCGCCCCTGACCCCTGCCCTACCTCTCGCGAGACTATCGCGCGATGGGCGCCGACGCCCCGCCATGGTGCTCGCTCCACCAACCCCTCGTTGAGGAGCGTGTATGGAGCAAGTGACGGAGACCAGGTCCACCAGAGGCTACTTTCGTTCTTCGCCCTCCACCGCGTTCGACCAGTACCTCCAGGACATTCAGAAGCTCCCGCTCATCGACGACCCAGAGGAAGAGAGACGTTTGGCGCGACGCGCCCAGCGTGGCGACGAGAAGGCGGCGGAGCGACTGGTAACCGCGAACCTGCGATTTGTCATCTCCTATGTGAAGAAATACCAGGGCCACGGACTCGATCTTTCGGAGCTCGTCGCCATTGGCAATGAAGGGCTTCTGAAGGCGGTGCGAAAGTTCGATCCGGACCAAGGCGTCAAGTTCATCTCGTATGCAGTGTGGTGGGTTCGACAAGCGGTGCTCAAGGCTCTGGCAGAGCAAACGAGGTCGGTTCGAATCCCACTCAATCAGAATTCGCAGCTCATTCGTCTTGCTCGCGCCGAGACGATCCTCGCCCAGGTTCTCAAGCGCGACCCCACCGAAGAAGAAATCAGCCGCCTGCTGGAAGAGACGCCCGAGGTGGTCCGAGCGGCGAAGCAGATGTCGGCTACGGAAGTCTCCCTCGACGCCCCTATCGATAGATCCGATCGAGAAGCCTCGACCCTTGGCGAGCGATTCGCTGGCGTCGATGGAGCGGATATCGAGGATCGCTGCGATTACAAGCTCATGCGTGAGTTCATCGATCGCGTGTTCCGGAAGTACCTGTCGCCGCGCGAGCGCAAGATTCTGTACCTGTACTACGGCCTCGAGGAGGGGTCCGAGGCGATGACGCTCGAGAAGATTGGCGCCCTCATGGGTGTCACGCGCGAGCGCATTCGTCAGATTCGGGAGCGCGCCTTCGAGAAGCTGCGCGAGTCGCCGGATGGCCGCGCCCTCTGCGGATTCTGGGCGGCGTAAAAACTTCTTAGTGATTGGCGTTGACGAGGCGGGGACCGGGTAGGTCCCCGCCTCGCTCGTCTTCTGGGCGAGGGGCTATCATTCGCTTCTCTCCATGCAGCATCGCACTCCCGTTTTCATCGACAGATCGGGCCGCCGATGGCAGCGCATTCGCCGCGCCGCCGTCGTCCTTGGTGTCGTCACAACCGTCATCGGGTTGACCCTCGGGCTCAGCCTGTTGTTCGCGCCGAGCATCCCGACGCTGCATCCGCAGTCGCTCACCCGGAAGCCAGTCGTTAGGCTGTCCGACCGCGTACGGTTGCTGGCGAAGCGCCGCCTCCAGCAGGCGCTTGCGACGACGCGGCGCGCGCCCCCCGCCCGACACGTCAACCGCATGCCGTCGATCCCATCGAATGGCGAGAAGCGACCGGCAGCCGGAGCGCCGTTGATCGGGGGCTTCTACGTGAACTGGGACGACAACTCGTACGCCTCACTCGACGCGAATCTCAAGCAGCTCGATCTCGTCGTACTCGAGTGGGCATTCGTCGCGCGCGGTGGCGACTCGCTGCGCCTCGACACGTTGAGCGGCAAGCGCGCGATGGCGCGCGTGCTCGAGGAGCCCGTCGAGAAGCGGCCGCGCCTGTTGCTCATGGTGAGCAACTTCAATTCACTCGCCCAGCAATTCGGGCAGCAGGAGCTCCGCGCGTTGCTGTCGCGTCCCGCGGCTCGCGCGCGCGCGATTGCCCAGCTCGCCCAGGTCGTGCGCGCCAATGGGCTCGCGGGAGTGCTCGTCGATTTCGAGGTGGCGGACAACTTCCCCCACCTGCACGAGTGGTCGATGGCATTCACGAGAGAGCTTCGCGCTACGCTCCAGCCACTCGGCAAGACCGTGGCGTACGCCGTCCCGGCATCGATCGGCGACGCCGACTTGCGCGAGATCTCAGCGAACGCGGATCAGCTGTTCGCGATGTTGTTCGACGAGCACTACAGCGGTGGTGATCCCGGGCCGGTCGCCAGTCAGCAGTTCTACGCGGACCGGGCGCGTGCGATCGCGACGATCGTACCGCGGAACAAGCTGGTGCTGATGGTCGGCGCCTACGGATACGACTGGAATGACCGCACTGGAAAGATCGCCGCGGACGAGGCGACGTTTCAGGACGTGATGCGGGTCGTTCGTGACAGCGGCGCCGTGCTGCGCATGGACCGCGCTTCGCTCAACCCCGTCGTCACCTTTCAGAGCCGCGACTCGACCGATCACGAGATCTGGTTCCTCGATGCACTCACCGCGTACAACCAGATCAAAGTCGCGCAATCGTTAGGTGTCGCCGGGGTCGCGTTCTGGCGCCTTGGGTCGGAGGACCCGTCGCTCTGGCGCGTCCTCGATGAGGACGGGCAGCTGTTGTCGCCCGATCGCCTAACGACTTCCCTCCCCGGCTACGACCCCGAGCTCGATGGCGAGGGAGAGATTCTCCGCATTCGCGCGCAGCCGGTCGCGGGAACTCGGGTTCTCGCCATCGATTCGGCGACCGGCCTCGTGTCGGGCGAGCGCTTTACCAGCTATCCCACCCCCTACATCGTCCAGCGCTTCGGCGCGCAGGAGATTCATCCGCACTGGGTGGCGCTCACATTCGACGATGGCCCGGACCCCGACTGGACTGGCCCGATCCTGGACACCCTCCAGTCGCGCGGCGTGAAAGCGACATTCTTCGTCATCGGACAGAACGCCGACGCGCACGTTCGCTTGCTCCGCCGCATCTATCGCGAGGGCCACGAGATCGGCAACCACACCTACTCGCACCCGAATCTGGGCCTAACGGGGCGCAAGCGCACCGAGGTCGAGCTCGACGCCAACGAACGACTCATCGAAGCGATGCTCGACCGGCGCACGGCGCTCTTTCGTCCGCCCTATTTCGGCGACGCCGAGCCCACGACGCGGAACGAGCTTGTCCCCGTGGCGCTGGCGACGAACCGTAACTACATAACGGTCGGCCTGCACGTCGATTCGGAGGATTGGCAGGATCCCGCTCCCGATTCGATCATCAGGAACGTGCTGAATGCGCGGCCGGAAGACCCGACAGACCGGGGAGAGTGTTCCGATTCACTGGCGCGCGGCCAGCGGACCACCGCCTGCAACATCGTGCTGCTTCATGATGGCGGCGGCAACCGCGCGAACACTCTCGCCGCGCTCGGCCCATTGATCGACTCCCTCCGCGCGCGCGGGGATACGCTCGTGCTCGTCTCGCAGCTCGCCGGCCTGACACGCGATGAAGCGATGCCGCCGTTAGGCCCGATGAGCGGCATGCAGCGCCTCGTGCTCATCGGTGGCTTCGGACTGCTCGGCATCGTCGAATGGCTGTTGTTCTGGATCTTCACGATCGCCGTGGTCCTCGGTGTCGGCCGCCTGGTCGTGATCGGCACCCTCGCTCTCGTCCAGCGGGTGAAGCGGCATCAGGATCGCTCGCTGCCGACTTCATTCGCGCCCGCGGTGAGCGTCGTGATTCCCGCGTATAACGAGGAGAAGGTCATCGGTCGAACGATCGACAGCCTGTTGGCGCAGCAGTACGCGGGCCGGATCGAGATCATCGTCGTCGACGACGGATCACAAGACGCCACCTATCAGCGCGCGCGTGCGACCCATGGCGACCATCCACGGGTCCATGTCTTCACCAAGGCGAATGGCGGCAAGGCGAGCGCGCTCAACTTCGGAATCGGTTACGCGCGGCACGACATCATCATCGCGCTCGATGCGGACACGCTGTTCATGCGGGACACGGTCGCGGAGCTCGTCCAGCCGCTCGCCGAGGATCGAGTCGCCGCCGTCGCCGGCAACGCGAAGGTCGGCAACCGAATCAACCTCGTGACGCGTTGGCAGGCCCTCGAGTACGTTACGAGCCAGAATCTCGATCGCCGCGCGTTCTCGTTGCTCGACTGCATAACGGTAGTCCCCGGCGCGGTGGGCGCTTGGCGCCGTTCCGTAGTGCATCAGGTCGGCGGCTTCAAAGGGGACACGCTCGCCGAGGATCAGGACTTGACGCTCGCCGTGCGCCGCGCCGGTTACGCGGTGGCATACGCGGACGGAGCCGTCGCGCTCACAGAAGCGCCCGACACGCTGCGCGCGCTCGCGCGCCAGCGCTTTCGCTGGTCATTCGGAACTCTGCAGTGCGCGTGGAAGCACCGCGCGACGCTCTTCCGCCGGCGCTATGGTACGCTCGGTTGGATCGCGCTGCCTAACGTCTGGCTCTTTCAATTGCTGTTGCCCGCGCTGTCGCCGCTCGCCGACCTGATGTTCGTCTTCAGCCTGCTGTCGGTGTGGGCGACGCGCACATCGCATGGCGCGACGTACGCGCTCGTCAACCTCGAGCAGGTGCTGACGTATTACGCCGTCTTCCTGCTCGTGGATTGGGCGGCGGCAATGTTCGCCTTTCTCATGGAGCCGCGCGAGGAGAAGCAGCTCACCTGGTTGATCTTCCTCCAGCGCTTCGCCTATCGACAGATCATGTACTGGGTCGTGGTGAAATCGTTTGCCGCGGCCATTCGCGGCCACGTCGTCGGGTGGGGAAAGCTCGAGCGAAAGGCGACCGTGGAGCTCGGGGCGATCGAAGCAAGCCGCGGCGCGTGATCGACGTCCGGATACCGGCATTCGTAAACAGCAAGGCTGGGAGCGCCGACGATGCGAGCGCGGTGCTCGACAGAGCGGGCGGCTTTCACGTCGAGCGCATCGCACCGAACGAGCTGGCGGCGCGCGTGCGACGTGCCGTGGAGAGCGGAGCGCGACGAGTTGTCGTCGCCGGCGGAGACGGCTCGATCGCCACCGCGGCGGGCGCGCTGCTCGGCACTTCCTGTGAGCTTGCGATCTTGCCGGGCGGTACCCTCAACCACCTCGCGCAGGACCTCGGCATTCCTCCCACTCTGGACGAGGCCGTTCGCGTCGCGATGGGCACGTCGACGCGCAGCATCGACGTCGGCGAGGTGAATGGCAAGATTTTTCTCAACACCAGCTCAGTGGGCGCGTACATCACCTACGTGCGAACCCGCGATCGCTTCGAGCGCCGGTTAGGCTACTGGCTCGCTTCGCTCGTCGCCGCGCTGCGCATTCTCGTTCGCCTTCACACGTTTCGCGTCACGCTCGAGGTGAATGGCGAGGTGCGCGAGTACATCACACCGCTGGTCTTCGTCGGCGTCGGCGAGCGCGAGCTTCGTCTCCCGACGCTGGGCGCCCGCGTCGAGAATGGTCATCCCGGACTCCACGTGATGGTGATCCAGTCGCGCAGCGGTGGGCGCATGCTCGCTCACGCCTTGGCCGCCGCCGCACGCGGCGTGCGTGCCGCTTCGAAGACGCCGGCAATGCAAAGCTTTCTCGTCGACCGCGTGCGCATCGAGCCTCGCGCCAGTGTGCTCGCGTGGAATATCGCCGTCGACGGAGAGATCACTCGCGCCAAGCCTCCGCTCGATTACCGGCTGGTGCCGCACGCGTTGAGAGTGGTCGTTGGAGAAACGACGGACGAGCGCGGCTTTTCTTCCGGACAAGCCAAGCTGTAGGTTACGCTCGTGGACCTCGACCATTTGGCGCTGTTCCCATTGCCCGTCGTTCTGTTTCCGGGAACGACGTTGCCTCTGCACGTCTTCGAGCCCCGGTATCGCCAGCTGCTCGCGGACTGCGTCGAGCGCGAGGAGGGCTTTGGTATCGTGCGGCTTCCGGAAGGCGTGTCCGAGGTCGAGATCGCGCCCGGAACCGTCGGCTGCGTCGCCGACATCGTGAGTATGGAAGCGTTACCGGAGGGGCGATCGAACATCGTCGTTCGCGGCGCCGAACGATTCGCGCTGGTGTCATTCGTCGACTCGCCGCACCCATATCATGTCGGCAGCGCCGTGGCGTTCGAAGACGAATTCGAGATTGGCGCCGAGCTCGATGCGCTGGCGGAGCGGCTGCGCGACGTCTTTCGACGCGTCGCGCGCGCGGCGCGCACTCTTGCCGACGATCCCGACCCCCTGCCCGATCTGCCTGACGAGCCGGCGAGCCTCTCGTTCGCGATCGCGTCGATGATCGACATCGATCTCGACGCACGGCAAGAGCTCTTGTCGTCTCGCTCGCCGCTCGAGCGGCTGCGCCAGCTCGATCGCGTGTTGTCGACGGCGTTGGACACCATCGTCGGCCGCGCGCAGGCGCATACGCTCGCCAAGACGAACGGCCGCGGCGCGCACCCGGAATCATGACCGAGACTACTACGGGTGTCGTGGAACGCGCGGCGCGCGGCGCGCTCGACGCGGCCCTCGCCGAGCGGCTGGCGCGCACCGTCGGCGAGCGGCGCGTGCTGTTCCGCGGTGGCGAACTGCTCGTGTATAGCTCCGACGGGCTGCCGGGATACTCCAAGCAACCGTCGATCGCGGTGTTTCCCGGCACGGGCGACGAGGCCATCGCCGTCGTCCGAGAGCTCGCGCGGAGCAATGTGCCCTTCGTGCCGCGCGGCGCGGGCACCGGACTCTCGGGCGGAGCGCTCGCCGACGGCATCGTACTGCTCGGCCTCAACCGCCTAACGCGAATCCTCTCCGTCGACGCCGAGAATCGCCTCGCGGTCGTCGAGCCCGGCGTGGTGAATGTCGCCCTGTCGCGCGCGGTCGGCGGCCAGGGACTGCTGTACGCCCCCGATCCGTCCAGTCAGGCGGCGTGCACGATCGGCGGCAACGTGGCCGAAAACGCCGGTGGACCGCATTGCCTCAAGTACGGCGTGACGCTCAATCACGTCGTCGCCTTGAAGGTCGTTCTGCCGAATGGCGACGTCGTCACGCTCGGAAACGCCACCGGCGAGAGCGAGGGATATGATCTCGTCGGCGCGTTCGTGGGATCCGAGGGATGCTTCGGCGTCGCGATCGAAATCACCGTGCGGCTCGCACCCATCCCGCAAGCCATTCGTACGCTCCTCGCCGACTTCTCATCGATCGACGCCGCGGCGCGCGCCGTGTCGGCGATCATCGCCAGCGGTATTCTGCCCGCGGCGCTCGAGATGATGGACGCGGCGACGATCCGCGCTGTCGAGGCGTCGATCTACGCCGCCGGCTATCCGACCGACGCCGCCGCCGTCCTTCTCGTCGAGCTCGACGGCCCCGCCGCGGGTCTCGACGCGGATGTCGCGACCGTCGTTAGCCTCTCGCGCGAGGCGGGCGCGCGCACCGTGCGCGTGGCGCGCGACGAAGCGGAGCGGGCGAAGCTCTGGCAAGGACGCAAGAAGGCGTTCGGCGCGATGGGCCGCATCTCGCCGCACCTCGTGGTTCAGGACGCGGTCGTCCCGCGCACGAAGCTGCCGCAGATGCTCGCTCGCGTGCACGACATCGCCGAGCGATATCGCGTCACCGTGTGCAACGTGTTTCACGCGGGCGACGGCAACCTGCATCCCAACATCGGGTACGACGCGAACAACCCCGACGAATCGGCACGTGTCCACGAGGCCATGCGCGAGATCATGCGCGCCTGCATCGACGCCGGCGGCACGATCACCGGCGAGCACGGCGTCGGCATCGACAAGCTGCCGTACATGGACGCGATTTTCTCGAGCGACTCGCTGCGCGCCATGTGCTCGCTGCGCGACGTGTTCGACCCCGATCGGCGCGCCAACCCCGGGAAGGTCGTGCCGATGCATTCGTGCCGAGAGTGGCACATGGCACCCGCCGCTCGCGGCGCGGGCGAGACGCCGTGACGGCGACGCTCGCGCGCAATCCGACCTCGACGACCGACGTCGTCGATCGCGTGCGCGACGCGTCGGCGCGCGGCCAGTCCCTGCGCATCGTCGGGGGGGGCAGCTGGCTCGACGCGAATCGGCCGGTGCGCGCGGGCGAGACACTCGTTATGCGCGACCTCGCCGGCATCGTCGAGTACGAGCCCGGTGACCTCACGCTGACCGCACGCGTCGGGACGACGCTCGACGAGATCGCGCGCGTCACCGCGCCGCACGGCCAGTGGCTCGCGCTCGACCCTCATGGCGATTCCGCGCGCGCGACGATCGGCGCCACGATCGCTACCGCGTCATACGGTCCGCTGGCGCGTCACTTCGGGACGCCGCGCGACATGACGCTCGGCGTCGAGTTCGTGACCGGCGCCGGTGATATCGTGCGCGGCGGCGGCCGCGTCGTGAAGAACGTCGCTGGCTTCGACCTAACGAGGCTCGTCACCGGATCCTGGGGAACGCTCGGCGTGCTAACCGAAGCGACGCTGCGGCTGCGCGCGCTCCCGGCGGTCGAGACGACGGTGGCCATCGACGTCGGCGGCGCGAGCCGGGTGGACCGCGCCCGGGAGGCGCTGCACCGCTTGCCCTTCTCGCCCCTGGCCGCGGAGCTGCTCGACGCGCCGCTCGCGGGCGCGCTCGCCGTGGCCGATCGCGGCCCGATCCTGCTCGTTAGGCTCGGCGGCAACGAGGAGGCGGTGCGCGCGCAGCGCGAACAGCTGCGAACGATCGGGGACATGCGGACGATCGACGGCGAGCCCTGGCCCGCGCTCCGTTCAGCTGAGCCGTCGCGCGCCGTCGTGCTTCGCCTGTCGCGTCTCCCGTCGCTCTTCGCGACGACCTGGGCGGATGCGGCACGCGTCATCGAACGCTGGCCAGGGGGCTACGGCCACGGCGATCCGGGGCGCGGCGTCGTGCGCATCATACTGCCCCTCCGCGCCGAGATGAGCGAGACTGCCGTGGGCTCCGCCCTCGACACGCCGTTCGACGGCACGCGGATCTTCGAACGACTCCCCGCCACACTTTGGGATCGCCTCGCGCCGTCCGCGAGCCGAAACCGGCTCGACCGCGAAATCAAATCGACGTTCGATCCGCTGAACGTGTTGAATCCAGGAATCCTCGGGGCCACGCAGTGAGCAGCGCTCCCACCCGACCACTCGTCGACGAGCAACCGATACCCGCGCAGCCCTCTCGTCAGGCACCCTGCGCCTTGCCCGGCACGCCGCTCGCGAACATGCGCGCCGGAATCGATGCGTGCGTGCATTGCGGCTTCTGTCTGCAGAGCTGTCCCACCTATCTCGCCCTCGAAGACGAGAACGACAGTCCGCGCGGCCGCATTCTTCTGATGCGCTCCGCGCTCGAGGGCAGTCTGGCGCTCGATGATCCATCGCTCGAGACGCACATCGATCGGTGCCTCGGCTGTCGCGCGTGCGAGACCGTTTGCCCGTCGGGCGTTCCCTACGGCCATTTGCTCGAGGCGACGCGCGCGACGATGGCCGAGAAGCGTTCGTTGCCCTTCGTCGCGCGTGCCATTCTGTGGGTATTCGCGCGTCAGTCGGTGCTCACGATCGCGATGACGATGTCTCGAGCAGCGCGAGCGACCCGGATTCCCGCGCTCCTTTCGCGGTTGGGCGGACGCATCGGGTTCGCGATGGCGATGCTTGCGTCCACGCAAGACGACGCGGGCGTGAGAACGTATGTCGCGCGTGGTGACGGCAAGCGGGGACGCGTGGCGCTCCTCCTCGGCTGCGTCATGGAGGGATTGCTCGCGCGGACCAATCGCGCCACCGAGCGTACGCTCGTCGTCAACGGCTACACGATGGTCGACGCGCCGGGACAGCGCTGCTGCGGCGCGTTGCATGCGCACGCCGGTGATTTGCGTGCGGCGCGCGCGCTGGCGCGCACGAACATCGAGGCATTCGAGCGATCGAGCGCGGAATACGTGTGCGCGAACGCCGCCGGCTGTGGCGCGATGATGAAGGAGTACGCGCATCTTCTCGCCGACGATGCGCGATGGTCGGAACGCGCCGCGGCATTCTCTAGTCGGGTTCGGGACGTGACGGAGCTGCTCGTCGCCGCCGGTCCACGCACGGGCGGCGCGGTGAAGGTGAGGGTTACCTACGACGCGCCCTGTCATCTCCTGCACGCGCAGCGCATCGCCGATCCGCCGCTCGCCGTGTTGCGCGCGATTCCCGAGCTCGAGCTCGTTCCGCTCTCCGGTGCCGAGCATTGCTGCGGCGCCGCGGGGATCTACAATCTCATCGAGGCCGATACATCGAACGCCGTACTTGCTCCGAAGCTTCGCAACATCGCCGCGACCGATGCCGAGCTCGTGGCGACGGGAAATCCGGGATGCCTCATGCAGATTGGGGCCGGGCTGCGCCGTGCATCGCTGCGCACGCGCGTCGTGCATCCGGTGGAGCTGCTGGATAGATCGTACGAGCGACTAGGGAACCTCTGAAGAACTGTCATTCCGAGGAGCGAAGCGACGAGGAATCTGCACCTATGCCTTGAAGAGCAGAATCCCGCGCTTCGCTCGGGATGACATTCTTCAGAGCTCCCCCAAGCACCCAGCACCTTTCACCTAGCCCCTTGCCCCCATTATCCCTTCGATCATGCCTGGGCATCCCTCCTCCGTGCGCGCCGAGCCATCGACAGTCGGCGAAATCGGGGGGCGAAGTGTCGTTCTCTCGTACGCCGGCGTCGCGACCGAGTACGAGGCGCTGCGCCACAACGCCATCGTGATCGACCGGAGTCATCGTGGCCGCATGCGCATGTCGGGCGCGAGCGCGGCCGAGATGCTGACCGGTCTCGTGACGAACGACGTGACCGCGCTCGTGCCAGGCCAGGGTCAGTATGCGGCGGCGTTGACGCCCAAGGGAAAGATCATCGCCGATCTACGCCTGCTTCGCGAAGATGACTCTTTCCTGATCGATGTGCCGCCGCGCGCGAGTGAAGGGTGGATGGCGACCGTGCGCAAGTACGTGAATCCTCGCTTGGCGCCTTACAAGGACGAGAGCGCCACGTTGCGCGATCTGGGTGTCTTCGGCGTTTCGGCACGGCTTGTGGTCGGGGAGATGACGGGCGTGAGCAGCACCGCGCTCGGCGTCTTGCCTCCGTATGCGCACATCGCCGTCGAGATCGACGGTGCGCGCGTCGTCGTCGCGCGGGTGCCGGACCTCGAGCTCGAGGGGTTCGAGCTGTTTGCGCCCGCGGAGACGTATGACGCGCTGTGGGAACGCGCGCTCGCGGCGAAAGCAACGCCGGCCGGCCTGGAAACCTGGGAGATCGCGCGTGTCGAGGCGGGGCGGCCGGAGTGGGGCGTCGACATCGACGAATCGACATTGACGCAGGAAGCGAATCTCGATGAGCTCCACGCGATCTCGTACACCAAGGGCTGCTACACGGGACAGGAGACGGTTGCGCGCGTTCACTTCCGCGGTCACGTCAATAGGAATCTGCGCGGGCTGCGGGCGGCGGGTCCGGAGCCGCCGGAGCGGCTGGCAGCGCTGTTCGACGCGGCGGGGAAGAATGTCGGCGATGTACGGAGCACCGCGGCCTCGCCGCGCCTTGGCGGCATCGCGATTGGGATGGTGCGGCGCGAGATCGAGCCTGGAACGACGTTGACGGCTCGTTCGGAGAGTGGTGAGACGCGCGTCGACGTCGCCCAACTTCCCTTCCCTGCCTAACGCGGAGTGCCGACCGCGCTCGTAACCGGCGCGACGGGGCTCGTCGGGTCGCACATCGTCGAGGAGTTGTCGGCCGCCGGGTGGCACGTGCGAGCGCTCGTGCGACAGTCCGGCGACGTTGGACGCGAGGGAGGTTGGGACGCGGTCGCCTGGTTGCGCGAGCAGAACGTGGAGCTCGCCGTGGGTGACATCCTCGACCTGCCGTCGGTCGTCGAATCCGCCCGCGGCGCCGAGGTGATCTTTCATACGGCGGCCGCCGTCACGCCGCCGGCGCGCCGCGTCCATCCCTACGACGCCTATCGCATTCCGAATGTCGACGGAACGCGGAACGCGATTGCCGCCGCGGCGCGCAGCGGCGCCCGGTTGCTCCAGCTGAGCAGTGTTGCCGTCTACGGACCCAAGGCTCGTTATGCATCGAGCAAGGCCACCGGCGTCGACGAGACGACGCCGCTCGATCCTCTTCCCGAGCGCGCGTACTACGCGCGCAGCAAGCGAGAGTCGGAGGAGCTGGTCATGGAAGCGCATGCCGAAGGTCGCATCTGGGCGACGGCGGTGCGCCCGGACGTGATCTACGGCCCGCGCGACCGTCAGTTCGTCCCGCGCATCGCGCGTGCGTTGCGCCTGCGCGTGGCTCCGCTCATCGATGGCGGCCGCGCGACGATGGCCATCGTGCACGCCGCGCACGTGGCCGACGGCGCGGTGCGCGCCGCGAACTACGCTGGAGCCGGCGGATCGGCGTACAATCTCGCGAACGACTTCGACGTGACCTGGAGCGAGTTCATCGACCTCGCCGCGTCTGGATTGGGCCACGCGATCCACACCGTCAGCGTTCCGCATGGGATCGCGCGCGGGGGTTTCGCGATCGCGAAACAGGTCGTTCGATTCGTCAGCGGAGGCCGGTTGAGCATCGTCAGCACCGCGTCCCTCGACTTCATGGCGCGGAACAATCCCTTCAACTCGGATCGCGCGCGCCGCGAGCTCGGCTGGAACCCACAACTTCGCCCCGAGGTCGGCGTCGCCGGCGCCTTTCGCTGGTGGAAAGACCACTCTCGTTAGGCAAGCGCACACGACAAAGGGCGCGACCCCGTCGCGCCCTTGCCCTCATCGACCCGAAAGAGGCCTTACGGCTTCTTGCTGGCGCCCTTCGTGGTCTTCGTCTTCGACATCTTCGATGTATCAGCAGCCTTCGCGCTATCCATCTTGTGCGTCGAGTCCATCTTCATCGCGGTGTCCGCGGCAGGCGCGGGAGCCGGAGCGGCAGCGGGGGCCGGCGCAGCGGCGGCAGCCGCGGAATCCGTCTTAGCTTGGTCGTTCTTTGCACAAGCCGCGACCGCGAATACGGCGGCGACGAGAGCCAGGCGCTTCATGCAGATCTCCTGAAGAGGGGTACGAGAATTCGAATCGGTTCCGCGCTCGCAGCGGCGATGCTCGGATCGTGACGGGCGGCGTGTAAGCTACCGGCCACTGCTATGCTGTCAAGGAGCCACCGCAACGTCAAGTGGCGACTGGTCAAAGGCTTTGTACGGGCAGCACGTCCGCTGCGCCGTGAGGCCCTCAACGCGGCGAATCGCCTGCTAGCCCCCCTTCCGAAACCCGCCTAGCTTTGCACGGTCCGGCGCCGAGGCTGCCATGACCGCCCATTCTCTTCCCCTCGCCGACTCCAAGGTCGTTCACGGCGCGTGTCCGCACGACTGCCCCGACACGTGTTCGATGCTCGTCACGGTCGAGAACGGCCGCGCCGTTCGCGTGGCCGGCGATCCCGAACACCCCTTTACGCGCGGTTTTCTCTGCACGAAGGTCAACCGCTACGTCGAACGAACGTACCATCCTGAGCGTCTGCTGCACCCCCTGCGTCGCGTCGGCGCGAAAGGGAGCGGACGCTTTGCCCGAGTGAGTTGGGACGAGGCGCTCGGCGAAATCGCGGAGCGGCTGACTGCCATTGCGGCGTCCCCAGACGGTCCCCAAGCGATCCTTCCCTATTCGTACGCGGGGACAATGGGGCTCGTGCAGGGATCGTCCCTCGATCGCCGCTTCTTTCACCTGCTCGGCGCATCGATGCTCGACCGCACCATCTGCTCGATGGCCGGCACGGTCGGCATGCGTATGACCCTGGGCGCCAACGTCGGCGCCGATGCCGAAGGAATTCCGGAAAGTGATCTCGTTCTCCTGTGGGGAACGAATACGCTCACGTCGAATCCGCACCTCTGGCCGTTCGTGCTCGAGGCACGCAGCCGCGGCGCTCCGATCATCGCCATCGATCCACTGCGAACACGCACGGCTGCTCAATGTGACGAATGGATCGCCATTCGTCCGGGCACGGACGCGGCGCTCGCTCTCGGCATGATGCACGTCCTCTTCGAGCGAGGCCTCGAGGATCGAGATTATCTGGCGCGCCATACACTCGGCGAAGAAGCACTGCGCGCCCGGGCGCGCGAGTATTCGCCGGAGCGCGTTGCCGGCATTACCGGAATTCCGTCCTCGAAGATCGTCGACTTGGCGGAGCGGTATGGGCGTTCGCGCGCGGCGTTCATTCGCGTGAACTACGGGCTGCAACGTCATCGCGGCGGCGGCATGGCGGTGCGCACGATCGCGTGTCTGCCGTCCATTACCGGACATTGGCGAAGGCCGGGCGGCGGCGTACAGCTCTCGACGAGCGCGAATTTCCAATTCAATAGACAGGCACTGGAGCGTCCGGACCTGTCACCGCCGGTTCGCACCATCAACATGATTCGCCTCGGTGAAGCGCTCACCACGCCGAACGCCGGTGTCGGTGGACCGCCGGTCAAGGCGCTAGTGGTTTACAACTCGAATCCGGCGGCCGTCGCGCCGGACCGCAACGCGGTGCTGCGTGGTTTGGCTCGCGACGACCTGTTCACCGTCGTACTCGAGCATTTTCAGACGGACACCGCTGATTGGGCGGACATCGTGCTTCCGGCAACGACTCAGCTGGAGCACTGGGATATCCATTTTTCGTACGGCCACCATTACATCACGCTCAATCAACCGTCGATCGCTCCAGTGGGTGAAGCGAAGCCGAACAGCGAGATCTTCCGCTTGCTCGCGTCGCGGATGAAGCTGGAACCGTCACTCTTCGCCGAGGATGATCTCTCGCTCATTCGACAGGCGCTCGACACGAATGCCGAGAAGCTCCGCGGCATCAAGCTGGAAGCGCTGCTCGAGCGCGGGTGGGCGCGATTGAATGTTCCGACTCCGTATTTGCCGTTCGCCGAGGGAGGGTTTCCGACTCCTTCGGGAAAGTGCGAATTCTACTCGGAGCGAATGGCGCAGATGGGACTCGAACCCGTTCCCACGTTCACTGCCCCGTACGAGTTTCCGGAGAACGTGCCGGAGCTGGCCGCGCGATATCCGTTGACTCTGATTTCGTCACCGGCGCATCAATTCCTGAACACGACGTTCGTGAACGTCGGTGCCTTGCGGCGCGCCGCGCGGGAGCCCGAGTGCGTGTTGCATCCTCACGATGCGGAGCAGCGCGGTATTCCGAGCGGCGCTCGAGTCGTCGTTCAGAACGATCGCGGCGCGTTCACGGCCGTCGCGAGAATCGAGGACTCGATCAGGGAGGGTGTCGTCTGGGCACCATCCATCTGGTGGGGGAAGTTCGCGGCCGACGGCGCGAATGCAAACCAGACCACCTCGCAGCTCGAGACCGACCTCGGCCACGGTCCCGTTTTCTACGACAATCTCGTCGAGGTCAGTCTCGCGGATTGATGCCTAACGACGCGTCGAGCGTAGAGCATGGAGCGTTGACGGTTACGCGAATCTCCGCGCTCCAGGCTACACGCACTGCGCAATTTCGGGCTTGCGTTCGTTCCTCCCGCAGCGCTTCATTGACGGAGAATCAGTTTTTCATCCGACTGAGGAGAAAGCCGTGTCGTCGTTTCCGGAAACTCTCGGCGCCCTGAAGCGCTCGCCGTATGGTGTTCCCGAGCGCGCGTTGCGATCGGTGAAGGACGAAATGCGTCAGAATCTGCTGGCCCGCCTGTGCAACGGCGGACCGCTCTTCGCCGGAGTGATCGGGTACGAGGAGACCGTGATGCCGCAAATCGTGAATGCGATACTGTCGCGCCACAACTTCATTCTCCTCGGTCTCCGCGGTCAGGCGAAGTCGCGCATTCTCCGCGCGCTCACGACGCTGCTCGACGACGCGATTCCGATCGTCGCCGGGAGCGAGGTCAACGACAATCCCTTCGCGCCGATCTCGAAGTTCGCGCGCAATCTGCTCACGCAGGCCGGGGACGACACGCCGATCGCATGGGTCGGCCGCGACAATCGTTACGTGGAGAAGTTGGCGACGCCGGATGTGACCATCGCGGATCTGATCGGCGATCTGGATCCGATCAAGGCGGCGCGAGGCGGCCACCTGCTCTCCGACGAGCTCACGATTCACTACGGAATGCTGCCGCGCGCGAATCGCGGCGTCTTCGCGCTCAACGAGCTCCCCGATCTCGCTGGAAAAGTGCAGGTCGGATTGTTCAACGTCATGCAGGAGGGCGACGTCCAGATCAAAGGGTATCCGGTGCGTCTGCCACTCGACGTGCAGTTGTGCTTTACCGCCAACCCGGAGGATTACACGGCGCGCGGCAAGATCATCACGCCACTCAAGGACCGTATCGGGAGCGAGATCCTCACGCACTATCCGGAGACGGTCGATCTCGGCATGACGATCACTCGGCAGGAGGCGTGGACGGAGCGCGACAATCGGTCGGTGCGTGTTCCCGACTTCGTCGCCGAGATGATCGAGCGCATCGCGTTCGAAGCGCGGACCGACCGGCGGATCGACAAGCGCTCCGGAGTTTCGCAGCGCATGCCGATCACGGTCATGGAAAACGTGATCTCGAACGCCGAACGGCGCGCGATCACGACGGGCGAGACCGAGGTCGTGCCGCGTGTCGCCGACATTTACGCGGCGCTCCCGGCGATCACCGGCAAGATCGAGCTCGAGTACGAGGGCGAACTGGTCGGCGGCAACGCGATCGCGCGCGAGCTGATTCGTCGCGCCGCGGATGCGACGTTCCAGGATCGCGCCGGCGGCGTGAACACCGACGAGATCGTGATGTGGTTCGACGAGGGGGGCGCGCTGCAAGTCACCGACGACGCGCGGTCCGAGGCCGTGCTCAAGGGCTTCGACGTCGTGCCTGACTTGCTGTCGGTCGTTAGGCGCGTCGGCCTCGCGACCGAAGACGATGCGCCGGTCTCGGTCGCGGCCTGCGAGCTCGTGCTCGAGGCGCTCGTCGCGCGTAAGAAAATTTCGCGCAGCGACGGCGGCGCCTACGGGCGTGCGCTGCCCGAGCCGCGCCGACGCCCCGGTCAGGATCTCTTCGGAGGCGGGATGGCATGACGCGCCGGAGCGAGCCCGGGCGCGACGCCGGCGGCTCACGATCCGGCGCCGGGATGGCCCCCGCGCTAGGTGAAGCCCGCCGCGCGGCGCGCGGCGCGGTCGATCGACCGGCGCCGCGACGCGCGATCACCGTACGGCGCGCCACGCCCGCCGACCTGGCCGTCGTCGTCGAGCTTCGGCTCGCGCTCCTGCGCGAGAACGATCGCCACCCCATCTACGGCCAGTTGCGGGTCGACGCGCGCGAGCGCGCCTGCGACGTGTTCGACGCACAGCTCCGCGCGCCTAACGAGGCAATGCTCCTCGCCGAATCGGGGGACGCGATCGTCGGCATCCTGCGCTGCGTCGAGACGTTCAACACGCCGCTGCTGCACCCGGAACGATACTGTTACGTCTCGTCGGTCTACGTGCGGCCGCGTTCGCGGCGGCGCGGCGTCCTCACCGCCTTGCTCGCTCACGCCGAGGCGTGGTGCGCGGAGCGAGGGCTGACCGAGATGCGGCTGCACAACGTGCCCGGCGGCAACGCCAGCGCCGCCTGGAACGCGGCCGGCTTCGCCGTCGTGGAAGAGGTCAGACGAAAGGGACTCGCGGATTAGTCCGATCTCGACGCCCCTCGCTCCCAATACCCGAGCCCTTTGCCATTCGTCACCATCTCGCGCATGTACGGCGCCGGCGGCTCGGCGATCGCCGAGCGCGTCGCGCGCGCGCTCGGCTGGTCGCTCTTCGACAACGCCGTGATCGACGCCGTCGCCGAGCGCACGGGCCTAACGAGGGCGGAGGTCACCGCGCGCGACGAGCGCATCCCCTCGATGGCCGAGCGCCTCGCCACCACCCTCTCGCTCGGCACGCCGGAGTCGATGCCGGCGATTCCAGAGGCGCCGGTGATGATGACCGAAGAGCGCCTCGTCGAGATCACCCGGCGCGTCATCGAGGAAGCGGTGCAACAAGGTCCGGCGGTGTTCGTCGGGCGCGGCGCGCAGTGCCTGCTCGCCAATCGAGGCGATTCGCTGCACGTGTTCTGCTACGCGTCGCGCGCCAAGCTCATCGAAGGCGCCGTCGCGCGGCTCGACGTCCCGGCCAAGGACGCCGAGCGTGTCGT
>DATBHD010000084.1:0-6355 GCA_036557635.1 Gemmatimonadaceae bacterium | reverse complement strand
CGCGATACGACTCGATGTCCGCGTGCGACGGATCGATCGCGATCACGCCGGTTGAGCCGTCGAGAATCGCCCTCTCGCCGCCGCGCAACTCGGTCGTCGCCGTGCGGAGGCCGACGATCGCGGGAAGATTCAGCGAGCGCGCGAGAATCGCGACGTGCGACGTCCGCGTGCCGGCGTCGGTGGCGATCGCGACGATCGATTTGCGATCGAGCTGCACCGTTAGGCTCGGCGTCAGGTCGTGCGTCACGAGAATCGCCGCCGCGCCCGAGGGCAAGTCGATCGGGTCGTGGCCGAGCAGCAGCGACAACACGCGAATGTGCACGTCGGTGAGATCGCCAACGCGCTCACGCACCATCGGGCTCGCGGCGCGCGCGAAGCGCTGCCGCGATTCGATCATCTGAATGTCGAACGCCTTCTCGGCGGCCATGTTCTGATTGATCAGCTCCTCGACGCCTCGCCTGAGGTCCGGGTCCTCGAGGATCGACAGCTGCACCTCGAAGATCGCGGCTTCCTCGCGACCGACGGTGCTCTCGACGCGGGCGCGAATGTGGCGCAGGCGCTCCTTCGCCGCCTCGAGCGCGCTGAGAAATCGCTTGTGCTCGGCGGGGATGGCGTCGTCGGGGATGATGCGATGCGGAACGTCCGGCACCTCCCAGCGCAGCAGCTGGACCGTGCCGACGGCGATACCTGGTGACGCTCCGATTCCGACAAGCTTCCGCTTCACGCGACTATCTCCCGTTCAGCTTTCACCAAACTTGCTCCCGATCAATCTCTCGAGGGCGTCGAGCGCTTCCTTCGCGTCCGGTCCTTCCGCCTTCAGTTGCAGCGTGGAACCGCATTCGGCGGCCAGCATCATCACACCCATGATACTCTTTCCGTTGACCTCGAGCTCGTCGCGGATCACGGTGATTTCACTGGCGTACTTGGCGGCCAGCTTCACGATCTCCGCCGCCGGCCGGGCATGCAATCCCGCCTTGTTGACAATCTGAACGGTACGCTCGGGCATCAGTGAGCCACGGAGAAGAGTGCGAACGCAGCAAGGATCATGAGGGCGAGGCGCCAGCTTTCGATTCGACCCTGCAGACGAACGAGCAACAACGCTCCCAGGAGCACGGCGGCGAGCACGCTGCCGAGCAAAACGCGCCCGGGACCGATCACGCGAAAAAGCGCCAACGGAATCGCGAATCCGGTCGCGAGGGCGGCCAGTCGTCCGATGTGGAGCGGACCGTTGCGCAACACGGGATTCGCCAGGGCGGAGGCGACGCGCAATCCGTTGTTCCAACCCGTGCGCAGTCCCCACAGCCGGAGCGCGAAGTGGCCGAGGTTGTACGATCCGAGGAACACGCTCAGCACGAGCACTGGCCCCCCGCCGAGACCGAACACCGCGAGCGCGAGCAGGCTGCAGAATGGCAGCCATCCCGCCCAGACGAGACGATCGCCGACGCTGCCGAGTGGCCCGCACAGCGCCGTTCGAAAACGCTCAATTCGCGCCGGCGGCTCGCCGTCGAGCTCGGCGCGTGCCAGCGCCCCGACCGCGACGGCGGCGAGGTAAGGATGCGCGTTGAAGTACTTGCTCTCCCGAGCCAACGCCTGCTTGAACTGGTCGCTGTGCACGCCTTGCGGCAGCAGGCGCAGCGCGGGCTCGAGACAGAAACCGATGCCGTTGCCGAGCAGGATCTCGTAGTTCCACGAGCCCTGAATCGCGAGGAGGCGCAGGAAGATCGCGGCCTGCGTCCGGAGCGGGAGCGTGGTGCGTGGCTCGGGGCGAGGCACGGGAGAAATGGCCGACGCGATCATAAGAATTTCATGATCGCGAGTCCCACGGCGAGCCCACCGAGAAAGAGCCAGCGCGCGCCGCTCACGCCATGAAAGATCTTCAACGCGGCGCTCGCGGCGACGCTCGCCGCCACCGCGACGAGCACGGCGCGCGAGATGCGCGCGTCCACGCCCCAGGCGCCGATGGTCGCCGTCGTGAGCGGCGCGAACAGCGCGTACGACGCCGCGGCGAGCAGCGCGCCGCGCAGAAAATCCGCCGTCATGCAGAGCAACTGGAGATCGATCACCGCGCCGCGCGCTCCGGCGTCGAGCGCCGAGCGACGGCGCGCCGCCCAGTACGCGTTCCGCTCGCGCAGCTTCACCATCGTCCAGCCGCCAATCCACGCGGTCGTCAGCGCGGCGATCATGGACATCTCCATCGCGCCCGCGGGATGGCTCGGATGCGTCGCGAAGATCGCCCCGCCCACCACGGCCGCCGATCCCCACTCGGGATAGCGCGACGCGCCGAAGGGGAGCGTGTCCAACGCGACGAGCTCGAGCGCGGCACCGACGAGCAATCCGCTGAGCGAATGCCCGATGAGTGTCGCCGCCAGCGTCGCGGCGACGAGTGGACGCGAGATCATCGCCTGCGGAAAGCTCACCACGTCGAGGCCGAGCAATCCGCCGAGGAGCGCGATCGGGAGCAGATCGATCCACATCAGCTGGCGGCTCCCGCGAGAATGTCGTCGAGCGGTACCGGTCGCGCGCCGGGAACGTCCTGCGCCGAGATGCCGACGCCGCGCGTGGCGATGTCGCGCAACGCCGTCTCCTCCTCGTCGTTCAGAAAGACGTAACGCAGCCGTTGCGTGCGGCCGGCGCGATGATGAATGCCGCCGAGGTTGATACTCGTTATGCCGCCAGCCTCGACGAGCCGTCGCATCGTCGCGATGTCACCCGTGAGCAGAATGCCGTGCCTGGCGTCGGCGCGATATCGCGGCAACTCGGTGATGGCCGCGTCGACGCTCAGGAAGTACACGTCCATCTCGGGCGGCACACCCATGCGATAGAGCTCCTGCTCCCATTCACTGTCCGCGACCTCGTCGTCGACGAGCACGATGAAGCGAATGTCGAGCGGCTGACCCCAGCCGACCACGACCTGCCCGTGAATGAGCCGGTCGTCGATGCGGTGGAGGACCAGTGTCACGCCTGCTTCACCACTCCCGCGGCGCCGACGACGGAGATGGCGCCGCGCCCGCGCTCGGCCGCGTGCCGTGCGGCGTCGACAACCGCCATTTGATCGGCAAATACGAAATCCAGCAGCGTCGGCAAATTCACCCCGGCGATCAGCAGGGCGTCGTCCGCGCCGCGTAGAATGCGACGCGCGGCCATCGTACAACTGCCCGCTTGCAGATCGGTGAAGATGACCTTGACGCCGCTCTCCTTCATCTTCTCCCGAATGAGCTTTTCGATGTCCTCGGCGCACAAACCGGGGACCGCGACGGGAATCAGCTGCGCGCCGCGACCCGTGATCACCTCGACGGCGGATACCAACCCCTGCGCGAAGTCGCCATGGCCGGCGACGATCGCCCGCGGCGCCGACACCCCGCTCTCGCCTCCGCCAGCCGCCGCTCCCGTTCGCCCCCCGCCCTCACTCATAGTCCTCCTGCAAGTAGCGGCGGACTTCGGACGCGGCGCGCATCGTCTTCATGAGACGCTCATTGAAGCGCTCCGCCGCATCGATCCCGCTGTACTTGAGCAGATGGTTCATTGCGATCACTTCGGCAATGACAGTGATGTTCTTACCTGGATTCAACGGCACGGTGATCTTCGGTAAGGTAACATCCAGGATCGTGGTACCCTCGCGATCGAGCCCGGTCCGGTCCACCATCAGCTCCGGGTCCCAGTCCACGAGCTCGACAACGACCTCGATGCGCTTCTGCTGCCTAACGGCACGAATGCCGAACACCGAGGGGACGTCGACGAGGCCGACGCCGCGGATCTCCATGTAGTGCCGCTGGAGCTCGTGCCCGCGGCCGAGCAGGATCTCGCTGCCGCGCCGCGTCACCATGACGACGTCGTCCGCGACCAGCCGATGGCCGCGCTCCACGAGATCGAGCACGCACTCCGATTTCCCGATGCCGCTCCGCCCGATGAAGAGCAGGCCGACACCGAACACGTCCGACAGCGACGCGTGCAGCGTCGTCGTCGGCGCGAACTCCTCCTCCAGCCACGGCTTGATCCGCGAGTAGAACTCGTTGGTCTTGAGGCGCGAGCCGATGATCGGGACGCCGGCACGCGCCGCGAGCTCCGTCATCTCCGGAGGCGGATGCTGCCCCTTCGTGATGAAGACCGCCGGAATCGGAAAGGCGAAAAACGCTCCGAGAATCTCTCGTCGCTCCGTGTCCGACTTCGACGCGAGATAGCTGATCTCCGTCTCACCGAAGACCTGAAGACGGTGCGCGGGAAAGCGTTCGAAGTATCCCGCCAGCACGAGCCCCGGTCCGGAGACATTCGGGCTGACGATCTCGCGTTCGAGCCCGTCGGCGCCGAGGGTCTCGAGGGCGAGGACGTCGTGCAGCCGGTCTATGAGCCGGCCGACGGTGAGTTTCGCCTTCACGCCCTGACGCGTGTGCGGCGCGTCCGCGCCTTCGCGACGCGCCTCCGCGCGGATCCGGAGGTTCGCGCCCGTTTCACCTGCGCGCCCAGCTTGCCTAACGCGACCGTGAGCGCCGGCCCGAAATGCCGTGCCTCTCCCCGCGCTACCAGACGCCGCCCGCGCGGTGCGCGGAGCACCAACTCCACGCGGCGCGTCGGGCCATCCTCTTCCACGCGAACGACGGCGTCGACCGCGCGGCCACCTCCGAGGCGCGCAACGATCTTGCGAATCGACGCGTCCGCGCGCTGCTGCAGGCGCGGCGAGATATCGGCGTGATGAGCGTGAAAGATGATATCCATGTGCTCCTCGACACGGGATACGGCACTTCGTGCTTCTTTACGAACGGCGAGCGACTCGAAATACATGCGCGGATGGAGCCGCGACCACCCGCTCCAGGTGAGCCGAGGTCTCCTCGGCCGCCCGCTCCCAAGTGAAGGT
This sequence comes from Gemmatimonadaceae bacterium, assembly GCA_036557635.1. Classification (GTDB taxonomy): domain Bacteria; phylum Gemmatimonadota; class Gemmatimonadetes; order Gemmatimonadales; family Gemmatimonadaceae; genus AG2. The sequence continues at coordinate 1,506 of DATBHD010000084.1, read as the reverse complement.
CTCGGCGAAGGCTCGCGCTGACCGGCCCAGGCGCTCCACGAGCTCGCGAGAGGCGGCAACCCGATCGAGGGCCGCGGCCATCGCGGGGATGTCTCCATGTGGAACGAGATAGCCGGTCTCACCATCTCGAACGGATTCGCGAATGCCGGGGGAATTCGATGCAACGACAGGCGTCGCGCATGCAGCGGCCTCCAGGTTCGTGATTCCCCACCCTTCCTTCGGAGAGGCAAAGACCAACGACCACGCGCGACGCAACAAGGCGAGCTTCTCTTGCTCCGTGATACGCCCAAGAAACCGCACACGGTCGCCGAGGTCAAGCGAGCGCGCGAGGGCCTCGAGCTGAGGGCGGAAGTCTCCAGCACCGGCGATCTCGAGTGTGGCTTCGCGATGCTGCATCGCGGCGAAGGCGCGAATGACGTAATGCACTCCCTTGTATTTCTTGAGCCGGCCCAGGTAGGCAAACGCGGGACGCGGGCTGCGGGACGCCGGCGCCGGGCTGTAGCCCCTGGTGTCGATCCCAGGGTAAATCACCTCGACGTTTTCACGAGGGATCCCGCGTCGAGCGAGGTCGTCGGCGGTGCTCTGGCTGATCGCCTCGAACGGGACGTTGCGGTACATCCGGCCCAGCGGCCGCTCCGCGAGCCACACCGCCGCGGCGAGCGGCGCCGCGAGCTCCTGAAACACCGTTCCGCCAAACAGATGCGGCACGAGAGCGACGACGCGGCGAATGCCCGGCCAGCGCGGCGTGTACAAGGGAATCTTGTTCACGTCCTCCACCAGGACATCGAGCGAGGGCGCGACGTCGCCAAAGACGCGGTCGAAATAGCGTCGAGCCAGCAGGGGAAAGGTGTGACGCGTCCCGACGCGATGAACCTCGATGCCATCGAGACGAGCGTGTGGTGGAGAGCCCGGCCACCCGCCGCACAGCAGCGTGATCTCGTGGCCAGCAGCGGCGAGACGTCCGAAGATTTCGTGCATGTGAATCTCGGCGCCGCCCGCCTGCGGATTCTCGCGATCCTGCCAGTTGACGAGCAGGATGCGCACTAGATCCGTCCCATGCGGCGGGCCAAGGCGTCGAGCACTCCGTTCACGAATTTCGCGCTCTGCACGCTGCCGTATCGTTCGGCGAGCTTCACGCCTTCCTGGATCACGACGCGCGGCGGCGTCTTCCCGCTCAGCAGCTCGGCGGCGCCCATACGCAGCACCGAACGTTCCACGACGCCGAGGCGATCGAGCCGCCAGTTGGTCGTGACCTCGGCCAGCTCCGAGTCGAGCTCACGACCGTGCTCGGCAACGGTGTGGACCAGCGAGCCGGCGATGACGCGCTCCTCCTGTGGCACCGAGAGATCGTCCCAGATCTGCGCCGCGACTCGCTCCAACGCCTGCTCGCCGCGCAGGTCCCAGGCGTAGAGTGCTTGAAGCACGCGGGCCCGTGCCCGCGTCTCAACTCTCGTCCGCGGCATCGAGTCGGTCGAAGAGGTCGGCCATCTCGAGCGCGGCGAGCGC
>DATBHD010000083.1:0-19745 GCA_036557635.1 Gemmatimonadaceae bacterium | reverse complement strand
GCGCAGGCGATGTTCCCGGTGACGAACCGGAACGAGATGCGGGGCGAGGTCGGCGACCGGGACGTCTTCGGCAACCCGAACGAGCTCGCCGCCTACGACACCGCCGACTTCGCCGGCATGTGGAGCGGCGTGATGAAGCGCGTCCTCGCCATCGATACCTATGTCGCGAAGTTCAACGCCGCGTTCCCGAGCGTGCCGGTGGTGTCGTTAGGCTTCCAGCACGCCGCGGACGCCATCGCCGCCTTCGAGACGGCGGCGTTCACTTTCACGAGCTCCCCCTTCGATCGATACCTCGCCCGCGACGACAACGCCCTCACCACGGACGCGAAGCAGGGCGCGCTCTTGTTCTTTGGCAAGGCGCGCTGCTCGACCTGCCACTTCGGGGCGCTCCTCGGCGGACAGAGCTTCGCCGGCGCCGCGGTGCCGCAGCTCGGCCCCGGCGTGGGCAACGACGCGCCCCTCGACGGAGGCCAGGTCCCGTTAGGCACCGGCGTCTTCCAGCGCTTCCAGTTCCGCGTGCCGTCGCTCCGCAACGTCGAGCTGACGCCGCCCTACATGCACGACGGCGCCTTCGCGACGCTCGAGGCGGTTGTCCGGCACTACAACAACGCCGAGCAAACGCTCCGGACGTATGATGTCTCTCAACTCGATCCCCGCCTCCAGTCGCAGTATCACGGCGACGCGGCGACGATCGACGCCATTCTCACCGCGACCGCGCCCCAGGTACGGCAGCCGTTGGGCTTGACCGATGTGGAGGTGGGCCAGCTGGTGGCGTTCCTGAAGTCGCTCACCGATCCGGCGGCGCGGAATCTCAGCGGGATCATTCCCGCGTCGGTGCCGAGTGGGTTGCCAGTACCCTGATTGTCATCCCGAGCGAAACGAGGGGATCTGCTTTTACTCAGCCATGTAAAACAGATCCCTCGTCGCTTCGCTCCTCGGGATGACAAGGAGTGCCAAACGATTCGCTTGAGCGTCCTAATAACGCCCCCCAATGGACGACCATGCGCCTCCCCCTCCGAATTCTTCCAATCGCTTTAATCGCCGCCGCCGCGTGCGGCCCGACATATGTCGTCCGGTCGGCACCGGCCCCCGCGCCGGAGCCCGTGCCCGTACCGCCGCGCGTCGAACCGCTCGGGATCAGCATCGTCCGCCCCGAAGAGGGGAGGGTGCTGATCGAGACCAATCGCCCCGCCTACGTCGCCGTGTTCGAGATCGTCCCCGGACGCGGCGTGGCGCTCGTGTATCCGCGGCCGATGCAGCCGCGCGACGCGATGGCCACCGGCCTCACCTGGGTCAACGTCTACTGGACGATGCGCTATGACTACAATCGGCGCTTCGCGTCATCGGACACGCGCTACATCTACGCGGTCGCGTCAGACACGCCGCTCCGGATGACGGACCAAGACTACGACCGTAGTCACCTCGAGCGCCGGCTCGGCTCGACCTTCTATTCGTCCAGCCCGAACGCGACCGTGCGCGCGATCTCTCGCGAGTTCGTGCGCGCGCAGCCTGACGAGTGGTGGGGCGAGGACATGTTCACGATGGCGCTCACGCAGCCGCGCGTCGTCATCGCGATTCGCTGGGCCCGGGTGTATTGCCCGGGAGGCAACTACTTCGAGGTGCGCGAGGATCTCGCGGACCACATCTGGTGCCCGGCGCGTGTCGTCGCGCGCGGTCGTCCCGCGGTAGCGGAGGCGCCGGATTCCGTGTTTGGCTCGAACGGCCGGCGCGTGCCGCGTCGCATGGACCCGACGGCGCGGACGCCGATCTTCCGCGTCCCCGCTCCGACGGACGTGGGCCAGCAACAGGGGCATCCTCAATCGACGCCGACGCCAGCGCAACCGCCGAAGTACACGCCGCCCTTCCCGCGTACCCAGCCGGGGAATCCAGCGCCCTCGATGCCCTCGCAAAACCCGCCGCCATCGCAGAACCCGCCCCCGCAAACACAGCCGCAAACACCTCCGCAGAGCCAGCCGCCGCAGGTGCCGTCGCAGGATCCCAGGAACAACGGCAAGGATCACGAGGACAACGGGCGGCGCGCACATGGCGATCCGCGGAACGCGGACCCGCGCGGGAATGGCAATGGCTACGGAAATGGCGGCCGCGAGCAACAGCCGACGAGTCAGCCTAACGACAAAGGCAAGGACGACGGCAAATCAGGCAATGTCGATCACGGTAAAAACGCCGGCAACGCCAAGCCTGACCACAACGACGCGCCGAAAAATCGCTTCGACGCGATGAAGGAAAAGGTCAGTAAGAAACAGGACGACAAGAAGGCCGCGAGCGACTCGACGGACAAGGACAAGAAGAAGCCGTAACCCCAGTAACGTCCCGAGGAGCTTTGCTCCTCGGGATCACCGGCGTTACTAGTCGCGGTACGGCGATTCCTCTGGCGCGAGCGAGCTCGCGAGCTCGATGAGCATCGGGCTCAGATGCGTTCCGTAGCGCAGAAGGTGCGTCGCGCGGCTCCGTCGGGCGAGCAGAAACGCGATCGGCGCGAGATCTCGTTTGGCCGCGTTGCACGTCTTGCAGGCAAGGACGAGATTGTCGCGCCGATCGTAGGCGGTCTGGCCGCGCCGCGGGGCAACGTGGTCGAGCGTCATCGTCGTGGGCGCGAAGCGATCGCCGCAATACGCGCAGACCGGACCGTGTTGCTCGAGGAGCCATCGCCGGGTCTCGGCGTAGGCGACGCGTCCCGTGGGATGCGAGGTGAGTTGCAGGGGGCGGTGCGATGCGCCGCGCTTGGCGCCCTGCTTTCCGCGTCTCCGGCGTCCGCGATGCGAGCGGGGATGCTCGCCGTCAGGGATGGCGTTCTGCTGCGCCAAGATACTTCGGAGATGATGGTGCGACGGACTGCTCTGAAAGGAGCGCTGCTGGGGCCCTTCGTCGCGATAGGGCGAGTCTTGAAGATGTCGAGACAAACTGTGTGATACGACTGGAGTAAAGGTGCTGCGGGACTATCGATGTGAACCTGACGGCCGAGTATCGGGTGAGGTCACCGGACGCGAGCATAAGCTCGGGGCACGGCCAGGTCAACACTTGAATGTACACCCAACGTCCAGTCCCGTGCCAAATTCCTGGATGTGGGGCCCGATCCCAAGCCGCCTTTCCGCCTGTACTCCCTTGTCACCAATGAGAATAGCCCTCAACGCGGTAGCCGTCCTCGCCCTTCTGGTGGGCTGCGTGTGGTTCCTTCAAGGAATCAATGTCCTGCCTGGCAGCTTCATGACCGGTCAAACGAAGTGGGCGATCTACGGCGCTCTACTCGTCCTGGCGGCGCTTGTGGTCCTGGTATTCGCGAATCGCCGCCGTCGGCGTGTCACTTGAGACTGTGGAGCACGCCGGACACTAGAAGACGAGGGTCTGGATCGAGTGCGGCGCACTGCTCACTTCCGCCGCGTTGCCCGCGAGCCACAGGTAGTAGGTCACTTGATTGTCCGTGGGGTTCATCACCACCACCGCGACCTGTCCGTCAGCGTTGATGAACGCCGTGGACAGCAGCGCACTCCTGCTCGGTGAGCTGGCGATTCGCCGAGCGTTCGGACGGACGAACTTCGAGAAGTGCCCGATGTAGTGATACGAGTTCGTGTATGTCAGCTCACCGGTCCTGGTGTCGGCGTGAACGGGCGCGAAGCAGTAGTTCCCGACGTGGTTCGGTCCACCCTGCTCGTCGAGCAACACGTTCCAGTCCGTCCAGCCGACCGCACCGTCGTTGAAGTCGTTGATCATCGACCGGCCGTAGTACTCGCCCAGTCGCCAGTTGTGGATGTCTTCGGCCTTGAAGGAATCGACGGTGCCCTCGGTGAAGAGCAGCTTCTTGTCGGGGAAGGTCTCACGCACCAGCCTCACATTGTCGAACATCATGCTCCCGCCGCTCCACGGCTCATACCAGTGGAAGCCTATCCCCCACACGTACCGGGCGGCCTCTGGATCCGCGAGAATGGTGCTGACGCGCTGGTAGATGAGATCGCGGTTGTGGTCCCAGGCGATGATCTTCCGGTCGGCCAGCCCTTCGCGCCGCATCGTCGGCCCAAGGAAGTTCTTGAGGAAATCGCGCTCGTCCTCCGCGGTGTAGATGCACGACTCCCATGTCTGCGTAGCCATCGGCTCGTTCTGAATCGTGATCCCCCAGATGGGGATACCCTCCCGCTCGTATGCCCTGATGAACTTCGGGTAGTAGTTCGCCCACGCCTGTCGGAACTCGGGCTTCAGCTTTCCACCGTGCAGCATGTCGTTGTTGGTCTTCATGAATGCCGGTGGACTCCAGGGGCTGGCGAAGAGAGTGAGCTTCCCGCCAGCCGTCGCCAGGGCGCGCTTGATGAACGGAATGCGGAATTTCCGGTCGTGCTCCACGCTGAACGACTTCAGAGTCTTGTCGCCTTCGTCGACGTATGTGTAGCTCGCGGACGAGAAATCGCAGCTGTGAATGTGAGTTCGCCCGAGCGTGTAGCCGATGCCTTTGTCCCGATCGAAGTAGGCGTCGAGAAGCTCCCGCTGCTTTGCCGACGTCAGCTTCGCGAATGTCTCGGCGGAAGCATCGGTGAGCGCGCCGCCGATGCCGACGATCGTCTGCGATGGCTTCGTGGGGTCCACGAAGACGCAGACCTGCGTCTCGAGCGGCTGACCCATGGGCTTGAACGTCAGCTTGCCGGTGGGCGAGAGACGGTAATCGGTGTTCGCGGCGGTGGTGTAGACTGCGATCTCCCTCGTCTCGACGCGCGAGATATCCGGAGGCGCGAGAGTGCGGGACCGCGGCTCCAAGTCCGTGAACGATAGACCACTCTTTCCCAGAGCTATTGCCGAAGCCGACGCTGACAGAAATCCGCGGCGATCGATTGTCATATTGGGGCGGGCAGGGGTTGCCTTGAATATGGGTTTCGCTTTTGATCCGACGATAGGTATGAGGTCACGTCGCGCCCTAACGAATGGCCTTCGCCACGAACGAATGCGCACACACCCAAAGGCGGATACGACAATGCCCGGACTCGAGGCGAAGGCGCGCTTCACGTCACTCGCTCCGCAATTCCTGGTTGACGATCTGGCGCGCTCGATGACGTTCTATGAGAAGCTCGGCTTCAACTTTGGCGAGCCGTGGGACGGGTTCTACGCGATCGGCGAGCGGGACGGGCTGGAGCTCCATCTCAAGGAGGCGCCGAAGAACCCGGCCGAGCGGCAGTACCGCCGCGAGCACGAGCATCTCGACGCGGCGGCCGGTGTGGACGGCATCGAAGCGTTCTACGACCAGTGCGTCGCGATTGGCGCAACGATCTCGAGACCGCTGGCGCCGACGGAGTGGGGCACGAAGGACTTCTATATCGAGGACCCTGATGGGTACGTCATCTCGTTCGGGGGGCGTCCGTCCGAGCGCGCCGAATCATGAAGGCCAACAGTGGTACCTACTCCGCTTCGTGAGCCAGGAACGATGTTCTCCGAGTCGGCCGATCTGTACGACATCGTTTACTCCGAGTTCAAGGACTATCCCGCGGAGGCTGGCCAAATCGCGACCATCATTCGTCGCGAGAATCCGGCCGCCAGGCGCATCCTCGACGTCGCGTGCGGCAGCGGCGAGCACGCGCGCCTGTTGACGGCGGAACATGGATTTGCCGTCGATGGGCTCGACCTGGATCAGGCGTTCGTCCGCATTGCGGCGGCCAAGCTTCCGAACGCCCGGGTCTACGACGCCGACATGACAACTTTCTCAATTGAGGAACGATACGATGTCATCTCGTGCCTGTTCAGTTCCATCGGCTATGTGCGGACTCTCGAGAACGTCACCGCCACGCTCGAACGGTTCCGCGCGCACCTCGCGCCGGGCGGAGTGATTCTCGTCGAGCCCTGGTTTCCGCCAGGAGTCCTGCAGGCAGGCCGAATCACGCTGCAGACCACGGAGGGGCCCGCGATCAGCGTCGCGCGCATGAGCCAGGTCACCGTCGACGGCCGCATGTCGCGAATACGGTTCGAGTATTTGATCGGGCGAAACGGGAAGATCGAGCACCTGGTGGAACTCCACGAGCTAGGGCTGTTCGAGGCGGAGGAGCTCCTGGCATGCTTTGCCGCTGCCGGCCTCACCGCCACGCACGATCCGATCGGGCTGTCCGGACGTGGACTGTATGTCGCACGGGCTGCCGCCTGACAGTATGCGCTATGCCGACAGAGCGCACGCATGGCGATCATGCCGATCCGGCCGGCACACGTGGTCCACGTTAGGCGTTAGGCTCTACTCACTGTCGCGCATCTCCATGGACACTGATGACATCGACCCGACGAATCCCGCCGTCGCGCTCTGCGCGGAAGGGATGTCATGACTACACAGCGCGCGACCGTCGCGGCGACAGCGATCGCTGCCCTTGGACTCTGGCACTTCGCGCAAACGGCCGCGTCGCACGCACGCGAAGCCGAATACCGGTGGTCGCGTGAGATCGACTCGGCGGCGTTCGAAGGCTCGTACAACTTTCCCGTCTTCGTCGTGCGAGGCGAGATGTGGGCCTTCCATCCCCAAGGCAAGTGGCGCTCAGGTGACGGCAGAACGTGGACGCGCTCGGGCTTGCCGCCTTCCGGACTCAACACCGGCTACCAGCGCTATGTGAGCTTCGGCGACGCCGTCTATGCCCTCGGCACGATGCGCGGCAACTATCTCGACCTGCACCTCACCTCGCGCATCGCGCGAACGCGCGACTTCGAGCACTGGGAGACGCTCGCGACCGAGTCCAATCTCCCCGCACGCGTGTTCTACGGCGCCGTCGTGCACGAGGGGAAGATCTGGCTCCTCGGCGGATTCGACGGGCACGCGTACTACAACGACGTGTGGAACTCGCCTAACGGTGTGCAGTGGACGAGAGTCACCGAGCACGCCGCGTGGAGTCCGCGCAACGTCGACATGGCGGTGGTCTTCAAGAACCGCATCTGGGTGATTGGCGGCGGCGTCATCGACGGGCAGCGCGAGATCAATCCAGACTCCAAGCGCGAGGTGTGGTCTTCGGCCAACGGGGTGGACTGGGTCAAGAGTCCCAACCGCGCCGGAGCCGCTTGGGGCGGAGCGCCCGTCGTCTACGACAATCAGCTCTGGCTCATCGCGGCGAATCGCAACTCCACGTTCGCGCCGGCGCTTCTCGTCACGTCGGACGGCACGCAATGGCACGAGGAATCCGCGCCCTGGTCGCCGAGGGGCGCGCCGGCCGTGTGGGTGTTCGATGAGAAGTTGTTCATGGCCGGCGGGAAGTATTCGGTGACGGAGAATGGCACGCAGCGGTTCATCTACCGGAACGACGTCTGGTCGATGGCTCGCGTTCGCGCAGCGGGGAGGGCACCGTGACCAGAAGCGGGTGGCGTGGCCGCTGCGGTCGTCGCGATGCTGGCGGGCGGCGTGTGCACCCAGGCATCAACTGCTGAAATACAGACAAGGCCGAACACTGCAAAACGCTGCTGAACAGAAGAACCGTCTCTGTTGAAAGGCTCGTTCGCTTCTGTTTGGCCTCGTTCGGTTTTGGTTCGCCGTGTTGGCTGCTGAAGCCGTCGATGCTGGTCGTACCAGGGGCTCTCGCTGGTGCGACGACGCAATGCAAGGACCAGGAGGATCAGTGCAATTCATGATCGTTGAGCATTTCCGAAACAGCGACCCGGCGCCCGTGTACGAGCGCTTCCGCCAGCGCGGCCGGCTCGCGCCCGCGGGGCTGACGTACATCAACAGTTGGGTGACGGCCGACCTCGCGCACTGCTATCAGCTGATGGAGTGCGAGGACCGCGGATTGCTCGAGCAGTGGATGGCGGCGTGGCAGGACCTCGTCGAGTTCGAGGTCCATCCGGTGATCACGTCAGCGGCGGCGGCGGCGAGTGTGAAATAGTCCTGATGACAGAACAGCCTAACGCACCCCGACTTCCGTCACGCGCGCCGTACCCGCGCGTCCGCGCACTGGCTTCCCCGGCGCGACACCGCGCACGAAGCTCGATCCGCGCACCACGAACGTCCCGTTCACCATCACGTCGACGATCCCGTCCGAGTACTGCGCCGGCTTCTCGAACGTCGACCGATCGATGACCGTCGCGGGGTCGAACACGACGAGGTCCGCGTCCGCGCCGGCCTGCACGCGTCCCTTGTGCTTCATGTCCGGGTCGACGCGCTCGAGGCGGCGCGCGGGGAGGAGCGTCATCTTCCGCACCGCATCCATGAGCGAGATGACATTCCGCTCGCGCACGAAGCGGCCGAGGATGCGCGCGTGCGTCCCCGCGCTCCGGGGATGGCCGATCGGTTGGCCGTTCTGGATCTGAAAGCCGCCGTCGCTCGCGACCATCACGTCGCGGTCGCGGTAGGCCTGGTCGGCGGCGCTGTCGGGGATCATGAAGATCACCGCGAGCCCGCCCTGCTGGCGGTACTTCGCGAAGGTCTCCGCCGTTAGGCGCTCTCCGGTCGCCGGCCAGAGGATGTTGCTGTAGTCGATCCCCATGCGCTCCTGAAATCCGGGATCGAAGATCGCGCTCTGGAGGAAGGTCGCGCCGGCGGTGTAGGGATACGCCTCGGTCGTGACGTCGAGCCCGCGCGCGCGGGCGCCGTCGATGAGCTGGAGCAGCGCGGGGGTCGCGCTCAGTCCCATGCTCGTGACGTGCACGACGTGGAGCGGCGCGCCCGTCGCCGCGGCGTCGGCGATGACCTCCTGCACGCCCGCGATCCCGCCGGCGTTCTCGATCAGTCCCGCCGAGCGGAGATGGACGAACACCGGCGCGTGGTGGCGCGCGGCAACCCCGAACGCGTGCAGGATCTCCTCGCGCGTCGCTCCTGGCGTGTAGTTGATTCCCATGCCGATTCCTAACGCGCCTTCGTCGAGCGCGACGTCGAGCCGGCGCTCGAGCTCGGGGAGACGCGCGCGCTCGATCGGCGAATGGACAAAGTCACCGGTCGCGCCGATGACGTCCGCGCCCGCGGCGCTCGAGTCGTGATCGAGCATCGCGTGTCGCGCCCCCGGATGGCTCGCGGACACGCCGAAGTTGATCAACGCCTTTCCGACACGCTCGGCGTACCATGGCGCGACGGGATAGGTGCCGAGCTCCAGCTCGAGCGCGGTCGTGACGCCGTCGTGCGCGAAAAATTTGTAATTGATGGAATCCTGACCGTGGGAATGAAGGTCGATGAACCCCGGCGCGACGACGAGACCTTTCACGTCAACGGTATCGCGCGCCGCGGGCACGCCGGTCGTCACCGAGACGATGCGCCCCGCTCTTACGCCGACGGCGCGGACGGCGTCCAGGTTCGTCTCGGGATCGAGCACCCGTCCGCCAACGAGCACGATATCGAGGGGGGTCGCCCGTTGCGCCGATGCGTTATGCACGGGCAGCGCGATCGGGGCGAGAACCAGCAAGATTGCGAGGCGCATGGCCGTCATGGTCGGCTTCTCATCGGCGTGAATCGTGTCGGCGTGATTGGCGTCGTGCGACGCGCATGACGCCCGTTTTAATAACCCATCGACTCGACGTACCGCTACCCCTTGCGGGACCGGTGCCCCGACTGCGAGGAGGTGCCGCCGCCGACGCGCGTCTGATCGTCACGGCGTTGTGACAGGTTCGTTGCTGTTCCTTCGGCGGAGGTTGACCGGGGCCGGACATCGTTTGCGAGGCAGCAGTCCCTCCACCTCGAAACGGACCCGTGATGATTTCTTTACGTGCCGCCAGCTCGCTGGCGCTCGCGACCGCCCTCCTGGGCTGGTCCGCCCCTGTCCTCGCGCAGGGCAATGCGTCCGCGCGCATCGTTGGCCGGGTCATCGATGCGACAACGGGTAAAGGCGTCACAGATGCCGGCGTTCAGGTCGTCGGTACGAGTGTCGGCACACAGACCGGTGTGGACGGACGGTTCAACCTAACGAAGGTCCCCGCCGGCGCGGTGTCACTCGAGGTGCGACGCCTCGGGTACCAGCGGAAGACCATCACCGGCATTCAATTGATCGCCGGCGAAACGATCGAGCAGGATGTGACACTCGCCACGGCCGCGGCGCGCGTCGCGGCGCTCGTCGTCACCGCGACGGCCGAACGCGGCACGGTGAACGAGGCGCTCGACAACCAACGGACCGCCGTTGGCGTCGTGAACGCGGTGACCGCGGAGCAGATCAGCCGCAGCCCCGACGCCGATGCGGCGCAGGCGGTGCAACGTGTCAGCGGTGTCACGGTCCAGGACAACAAGTCGGTGGCGGTGCGCGGGCTGGAGGACCGCTACACGACGGTGGCGCTGAATGGCGCGCGCGTGCCGAGTCCGGAGCCGGAAAAGCGCGTCGTCCCGCTCGACCTGTTTCCAGCGGCTCTCCTGCAAACGGTCACGACCTCCAAAACGTTCACGCCCGATCAGCAGGGTGACTTTGCCGGCGCGCTGGTGAACATCGAGACGCGTGAGTTCCCGGCGGAACGGACGATCGCGGCGCAGTTCACCGGTGGCTACGCGGCCAACTCGAGCGGTGCCCGCTTGATCACCCCGCGCGGCGTGGGCGGCGAGACGTTCGCGATGGCGAGCTCGAAGCGGTCGCTTCCCGCGCTCTTCCGGTCGGTGAGTAGTCTTCTCGACCTCAACCGCGCCGATCAGAATCTTCTCATCAATCAATTTCGGGACGCCTGGACGCCGAGCCAGGCGACGGCGGCGCCGAACAGCTCGGGCGCGTTGTCGTTAGGTGGAAGCGACGCGCTGTTCGGCCAGCGGATCGGATACCTCTTCTCCGGCTCCTATTCCTACTCGACCGATCTCAAGGACAACCAGCTTCGGGCGCTCGCCGACCGAGGCAACATCGCGGGCGAGACACGGCCGATCGATCAGTTCATCGGCCAGACCGCGAGTCAGAGCGTGCTCTGGGGCGGGCTCGCGAACCTGAGCACGATGTTCGGCGCCGGCACGCGGCTGTCGTTCAACGGGATGTACAACCGTACGGCCGACAACGATGCGCGCGTCGAGCGCGGCCACTTCGAGAACGAGGGCATCGACGCCAAGATCACACGCATGGACTATGTCGAGCGCGCCGTACACTCGGCGCAGATCAGCGCCGAGCACCAGTACGGCCCACACCGACTGGATTGGGCATTCACCTCGAGCGGCGTACGTCGCGACGAGCCCGATCGCTCCGAGTTCGTCCAGGTCATCACGCATCTGCCGAACGGCACGGAGCAGCTCCAATGGTTGAACACAGGGAACGAAGGCGCCGTGCGAACCTTCTCCGCGCTCACCGAGAGCAGCAACGAGGGAAAGGGCGACTATCAATTGTCGTTCAGGGCGTTCGGTCGCGAGCACACGATCAAGATCGGTGGACTCGGTCGCCAAACCGACCGCGATGCCGATACCCGAGCATATTCGATCAGTGCTCCGGGCGCGGGCACGAACGTCGTGTCGCTCCCGCCGGAGCAGATCTTCGACGGGCGCTTTACCAATCCTAACGATTCGGTGCTCGTCCTCGCGCCGTTGGCGCAGGGCGGCTCGTATGCCGCGCGCGACCGTCTCGGCGCCGGCTACCTGATGACGACCATCGAGTTGTCGAACCGTGTGCGCCTGATCGGCGGCGCGCGGCTCGAGAACGATCAGCTGACGCTCGATGCCTTCTCGACACTCGGCACTCCGGTCGAGGTGAAAAAGAACTGGTCCGACGTGCTGCCATCGCTCGCGTTCAACTATGAGATCACGGAGGGCCAGCAGCTCCGCCTCTCGGCGAGCCGAACGCTCGTCCGTCCCGAATATCGAGAGCTCGCGCCGATCACGAGCCGCGACGTATTGAACGGCGATGACGTCCTCGGCAACGACGACCTGCAGCGTACGCGCGTGACCAACGCCGACATGAGGTGGGAGTGGTACCCGTCGCGCGGTGAGGTCCTGAGCATCGGGGCGTTCGCCAAGCAGTTCGATGCGCCGATCGAGCGCGTGTATCAGGGCTCGGGCTCGGGCACGCGCGTCGTGTTCTATACGAACGCGAAGAGCGCGACCAACTACGGCGTCGAGCTCGAAGCGCGCAAGCGCCTCTCCTTCATCCTTCCCGCGCTCAACCGATTCGAGGCGTTCTCGAACCTGACGATCATGGAGAGCCAGATCCATCTCGGTGAGGACACGCGCGCCAGCGCGACGAACACGTCGCGACGCATGGTCGGTCAGGCGCCTTACGTGATCAACGCCGGCCTCACCTATCTCGCGTTTGGCAACAGTCTGAGCGCGACGGCGCTGTTCAATCGGGTTGGACCGCGTATCCAGGCGGCCGGCGACCGTCCTCTCCCCGACGTGATCGAGCAACCTCGTAACGTGCTCGATCTTTCGGTTCGCCTGCCCGTCGCCGGCGCGTTCTCGGCGCGATTCGACGCCCGGAATCTCCTCGACGCGCCGTATGTGGTCGATCAGGGCACGGTTACGCGCGAGCGGTATCGCTTCGGCCGAACGGTACAGGGGGGGCTCATCTGGCGTCCGTAGAGCGAGATACACGTGACTGCGTCGTGACGTGATCATCACGAACCTGTTCGAAATGTTCCCTTTATTGCGCGGCGATCACGCTCCTCTGATCGGAAGCAGTTCCCCCCCCAACCTTCGCTCCACCGAGAGGAAAAGGCACATGCTTCTCACTCGACGGCTCGTCGCGGCAACCGCAGTCGCTTCCGTCGCGCTCGCGAGCGCGTGCAGCAGCGACAAATCCACCGGTCCGTCCGCACCCCAGCCGATCATCGGCGTCACGGCCACCGCGCTGACGACCAGCACGGTGAAGGTGACGTTCACATCCCGCACGACGGACAACAGCTACAACATCGAGCGCGCCGAGGGGAGCGCCGGCACGTTCTCGCAAGTCGGCACGGTGCCCGCGCCGAGCACGGCGCAGCTGGTGACCTTCAACGATGCCAGTCTCACGCTGAATACGCTGTACAGGTATCGAGTGATCGCTGTCGCGAGCGGCCTGTCCTCGGCGCCGTCGAGTGAAGCGAGCGTCACGACGCTCAACGTCGGTAATGCCTCGGCCGACCTAACGACGGACATCACGGCGAGCCGCACGCTGTACAAGGACACCGTCTATACGCTCAAGGGCTTCATTCACGTCACCAACGGCGCGACGCTGACCATCGAGCCCGGGACGACGATCAAGGGCGACTTCAACACGTTAGGCGCGTCGCTCTTCATTCTGCGCGGCGCGAAGATCAACGCCGTCGGAACCGCCGCTCTACCGATCGTCTTCACGTCATCGCGCGCGGCCGGCTCGCGGCAGCCAGGCGACTGGGGCGGTCTCATTCTCGTCGGCAACGCACCGAGCGCGCGCAGCGGCAACGTCATCGTGGAAGGCACGGGCACGGACGGCACGGCGATCGTGGGCGGAAAGAATTACGAGGTCACCTACTCGGGCGGCACCACGGCGACCGACAACTCCGGCACGTTGAGCTACGTACGCGTCGAGTTCGCGGGCTTCGCGCCCGCGCTCAACACGGAGCTCAACTCGTTCACCTTCGGCGCGGTCGGCTCGGGCACGCGAGCGTCGTATCTGCAGTCGATGGGGGGGCTCGATGACGCATACGAGTTCTTCGGCGGCGGCTTCGACCTCGACCACCTCGTGGCCTACGAGACCGGCGACGACATGTACGACATGTCCGAGGGCTTCCAGGGCCGAATGCAATATCTGATCGGCTTCAACTCGGTTCAGCTCACGCCGCGTACGGGCGCTGGATCGCTCGCCACGGACCTCGAAGGCTTCGAGATCGACGGCTGCATCGGATCCGGTTGCGATAACGGCTTCAACCAGGAGCCTTTCACCATTCCGCTCGTCGCGAACTGGACGATCGTCGGCTGCGGCTCGCAGTCTTGCGTCGGCCCCGGCGGTGGTTACGGCATGATGCTTCGGCGCGGCACCGGCGGCTACTGGATCAATGGCGTTGCGGCGCGATTCCCCGCGGGCGGCGTCTCGCTGCGAGACGCCGAGACGTTCCAGCGTGCGGGAAGTGTAGCGGTGCCGGATCTCGCGACGTCGGACTTCCAGGTTCGCAACGACTACTTCACCGAGTTGGGTGGCCCCCTGTTCCAGGCGAACACGGCGACGCCGGCGACACAGTTCGAGTTCGATGCGGCCGGGAACAGCCTGACTCTCGCTACGGTTGCGGCCACGACGCTGTTCGCCGCAATCCCGGCGGCTGGCGCCGTGCCGAGCGGCGTGTCCGCGTTCGACTGGACGCCTGCGGCCAGCTCGCCGATCACCACCGGCGGCATGTCGACCTTCAGCGGCAAGATCGCGACGAAGGCCGGCACGTTCGTCACCGGGACGAGCTACGTCGGCGCCGCCGACCCCGCGGGCGCGAAGTGGTGGGCCGGCTGGACGGTCTACGCTCGCAACTAGCCGCCTTCGCGTTAGGCATGAAGACGTTCGGATTCACCGCCGCGGCAATCGTGCTCTCGAGCACGATTGCCGCGTGCGATTCCGTCCACGGCGCCCAACGCGCGCCGAACGCGCACGGCGATTCGATTCGCGCCGACTCGATTCGCGCCGACTCGATTCGCGCTGACTCGCTCGCGCGTGCGCGGCAGGACTCGATCAACCGGGCGCAACCCGGCTACGTCGTCGACTCGACCCTCCCGATCGAAGAGGAGATGCGCCGGTTCAGCGCCGCGATCGGCGGCACACCGGTCACCGTCCTCGGTCACGCGAGTCGATCACGCGAGGCGCTGGTGAAGCGCATCGTGGCTGACGTAGCTCGCGCCGACTCCGCGGATCTCCGCGCCGCCTTGTTGACACCCCGCGAGTTCGCCGACCTCGTGTACCCCAGTTCGCCCTACACCCATCCGCCGTATCGTCAGGCGCCCGGTCTCACCTGGATGCTCATTGCCAACCCGAGCGAGAGCGGCCTCACGCGCCTGCTGAGACGCCGTGGCGGCCAGCCGTACCGGTTCGCTGGGTACGCGTGCGAGCCCCACGCCGAGCGGCAAGGCGCCAACACACTATGGCAGAAATGCATCCTTCGTCTCGTCGACGCGAAAGGCGACACGACGACTCAGCGCTGGTTCGGGTCGATCATCGCGCGGGCGGGGCGGTATAAGCTGGTGAGCTACAAGAACCAGTTCTGAGCCGATCGGGAGCACGCGCGGAAAGCGCGCTTCCCAGCGGCGAGTGAGGCGACAGAGACACGCGGCGCGTACCGCGTCGGGCGCTCCCCTGGAACTGCGGTGCGTCCTGCGCCATTCTTCTAGCGCCATGCGCCGTCATCCTCTGTTCCGCCTGCTGGCCTTCCTGCCCGCACTCTGGCTCCCACTAATCGTCGGGGAGCCCGGGCTGCTGGATCCGTGCCCGATGCACGGAGGGATGGCGCATCACTCGATGCAGCACGCCGCGGAGGACGCTCATTCGGCCCATCATGGACACCGGGCGCCGATGGGCGACCACAAAGGTCATCAGTGCACCTGCATTGGCTGCTGCTCGGTCAGCGCGGTGCTCCAGACCTCCACGACGACGGAGCTGGCGCTCCCGATCGCCGTCCAACGCGTGGCGCGCGCGGTTCCGAACGTCGAGTCGCGTGCGCGACCGGCGCCGGACTTCTCCCGGCCACACACTACAGGGCCGCCGCGCGCATAGCGCGGCGCCCCCTCCTGCCTGCTCTGTCGCGCCCCGCCATTCGGCGAGGGCTTGAAAGGGTGCAATGCGGGCGGCGTCGACACCCGACGCATTCACGCGGCGCCAACTCCTGGCTTGCCGCGACCGGCCCATACCCGACATGCATCCATGATTTCATACTCGGCTTTTCCGGAGGCCGCGACGCGATGGCTCGCGCTTCCCTCGATCGCGCTCGCCATGGCATCAGCAAGTGCCGGTGCCCAGACGTCTACCCCCCCAAAAGACTCCATGACCTCGCTTCAGGCCGTCGTGGTGTCGGCTACGCGGGCCAGCACGTCGGTGGAGCGCGTTCCGCTCCATGCCACAGTTGTCACGAGAGCGGAGATAGCGCAGTCACCAGCACAGACACTCGATCAGCTGCTGCGCGAGATCACGGGGATGAACTTCTCCGGCGCTCCCTTCTACACGACCGATCCAACGGGCCACCAGAGCAAGATGCGGGGGGTCACCAATAGCAAGGTGCTCATGCTCGTCGACGGCATTCCGATTCACGATCCGTTCTACGCCACCACACAGTGGTTCAAGGTGCCGCTCTCGTCGATCGATCATATCGAGGTCCTTCGCGGAGGCAGCTCGAGCCTGTGGGGCAATCTCGCGGTGGCGGGCGTCGTGAACATCATCACTCGCAAGCCGATCGACAACAGCGGACAGCTCGACCTCAACTATCAGTCCTTCAACACGACCAACGCCGCGCTCTCGAAGAACTTCCTCATCGGCGGCAATCTGGGGATTCGTGTTTCCGGGGATCTTCTCCGGACGGACGGATACCAGACAACGCCGTCGGCATTTCTCTCGTCGGTGCCCGGCAAGAGCGCATCATCGGCGCGCAACGGAAACGCACAGCTGGCGGCCTACTACACGCCAGCCGGTGCCTTCAGCGCCTTCGCGCGCGTGGGGTTGCACCAGCAGAACGAAGACATCGGCGGATACCAGTTCGGCACGAATCTGCAGAAGAGTCCGGACGCCGCCGCGGGGTTCACCGAGCTGCTCGGCGACAAGGCGCGTGTCGATATGCGCGCGTGGGGACAGTACGAGAGCTTCAACAAGTCGAACGGCGCGGCGTGCTATCTGGCGTCGGCCACGAGCTGCAACACGACGGCGACGACGTCGCCGCTCGTGCAGTTCGCCAATTCGCACGATGACAATCCGTACCGAGAGTTCGGCACCTCGGCGATTCTGTCGATGGAGCCGTCGGCGGCGCTCTCGGGCGTCCAGATCGGCGCGGATTTCCGCACGGTCGGTGGAGAGGACCACGCAACGACGTACAATCGACCCACCACGACCGACGTGTCGAGCGCAACGATCAATCGCACGAACTTCGCCCGTGGCACGCAGCGCTTCGTTGGCGCGTTCGTGCAACTGCGGGCAGCGCCGGTGGAGCGCCTCGAAACGACGGTGAGCCTGCGCTACGACTTCTGGTCGAACACCGGCGGCATCGCTGAAATGAACCGCTACACGAACGGCGCGCCCGGCACGCCGTCCGGAGGACCGATCGCGGACTCCCATGAGACCTCATTCAACCCGAGCGTTTCGGCGCGGCTCGCCCTGGCGGACTGGCTGTCGGTGCGCGGGGCGGCCTACCACTCGTTCCGCGCGCCAGGCTTGAACAATCTCTATCGCTCTTTTTCGTCGACGACGTCGATCACGATCGCCAATCCGACGTTGTCTCCGGAAACGCTCACCGGAGCCGAGTTTGGCGCGGACCTCCGCGGTAGAAAGGCGACCTTCGGCGCGACGGCGTTTCAGTACAACACCAAGGCACTGATCGCCTCGTACAAGATCACGAGCGCGGCGACGGCGCCGGAGGCCGTGACCGCCATCTGCGGGCCCACGCTCTCCAACTGTCCGGCGACCGTGAACTTCAACACGAACGGCCAGGACGCGGTGTCGCGCGGAGTCGAGGTCGATGCGTCGTGGCAGCTGGCGCCGAGGGCGACGCTCGACGCCGGCTACACGTACACGGACAGCCACTACACGTCTACGACCACCGGGGACCCGACTGGCGCGCAGCTGGGCGCGATCCCGAAGCACCTCGGGACGGCCGGCCTCACCTGGCAGATCCTGCCGCGGTGGGATACGCGCGTGGGCGTCCGGCATAACGACGCCATGTTCCTCGACGTGAATCACACGATCTCGCAGCCGGTGTTCACGCTCTACAACGCCAGTACGACCGTGCGACTGCTCGATCGGGTCGAGGTCTACGGCGCGGTGACGAACTTGACGGATGTCAAGTACGTGGACAACGGGACGACGAGCGCGGCGAGTGAGACGCTCGGTCTGGGCCGCTCGATCACGAGTGGCGTGCGCTACCGGTTTTGAGCATATACTCATGTCAGTCCTTCCAATGATCGGAGGCGCGGGCGCGCGCGGGCTCATCGTGGTCGCCGCCGCGATGACGGCATCGTGCGCGGCCTCGCCGAATGCGTCCGTCCGCCTCGCCGACGCCGTCGCGCTGAGCGCGCCGACGAGCGTGGGAACGGCGCCGATGTTCGCCGTGTCGTCGGCCGGCACCCAGGCTGTCGCCTGGGTGTCGGCGCCCAACGGCGGCACCGACGGGCGGCTCTATGTGTCCGTGGCCGGCGCGCCTCCGACGGAGATTCGCGACAGCCTCGGCCCGATCGAGGCGCACGGCGAGGCGCCGCCCAAGCTCGCGTTCGCGCCTAACGGGGCGCTGTTCGCCGTCTACACGGTGGGCAAGGTCGTCGCCGGCGAGCGCTTTCCCCGTTCCGCGCTGCGACTCGTGCACTCCGGCGACGCCGGCCGGACGTGGACGGCGCCGGTGACCGTCACCGACGGCCCGGCATTCGGATCGCACAGCTTCCACGCGTTGCACGTCGCCGGCGACGGGACGGTCTACGTGTCCTGGTTAGGCAAGTCCGACGGCGACAGCGCGGCGCGATCGATGGCGGCGATGGGTGAGATGGCGGGGATGCGTCACGACGAGCATGGCGGACACGAGGCATCGGGCGCGTGGATCACCCGATCGACCGACGGCGGCGCGACGTGGGCACCGCGCGTACGCGTCGACATGGGCGAGGCCTGCCCGTGCTGCCGCACGGCGCTCGCCACGTCGAGCGACGGCGTGCTGTACATGGCGTGGCGCCACGTGTATGGCGGCAGCGTGCGCGACATCGTCGTCTCGCGCTCGACCGATCGCGGCGCGACGTGGAGCGAGCCGGTCCGCGTGCACGACGACGACTGGCAGTTCGACGCGTGCCCGCACGCCGGCCCGGCGATCGCCACCGACGAGCGCGGCCGGCTGCACGTGGCGTGGTGGACGGGGAAGGAGGGATCGGCCGGTGTGTACTACGCGCAGTCGGCCGACAGTGGGAAGACCTTCGGGCCGGCGACAGCGCTCGGGGTCGCCAAGTTTTCGCGTCCCGCCCACGTGCAGCTGGCGCTCTCGCCTAACGATCGCGTGATCGTCGCCTGGGACGACGGCACGAAGCAGATTCCGCGGGTCGTGGTTCGCGTCTCCGAGGACGGCGGCGCGCACTTCGCCGCGGCGGCGACGGTCAGCGCGTCGGGGCGTGCGGCTTCGTTCCCCGTGCTCGGCGTGTCGCAGGACTCGCTCGCGATCGCGTGGTCGGAGGTGAGCTCGGATCGAGCGACCGCCGCCGCGGCAACCGCTGCGAATCGGGATCGCATGGCACCGAAGGGTCTCGAGGCGGTCGGCGACGCGCAGGTGTTCGTGCGCCGCGGCGTCATCCAATGAGGTGGATGCTTTGGTGCGCGGCGTTCGCCGCCGTCGCTTCCTGCGGGCGGGGCGGGGGCGGGGGCGGGGGCGAGAATGACACGGAGGCGTTTCGTCCGCTCGACGTGGGCGCGCCGGTGCCGGCATACGCCGCGCTTACACTCGAGGGCGACACCGTTCGCGTGGGCGGCGCGTCGGCTGGCACGCCGACGGTGTTGAATGTGTGGGCGACCTGGTGCACGTCATGCCGCGAAGAGATGTCGGCGCTCGACTCGCTGCGGCGCGAGTTCAAGGAGCGCGGGCTGCGGGTCGTCGCGGTGAGCGTCGACGGCGGCAACGTGGAGCGCGTGCGACGGTTTGCCGCGAGCAACCATCTCGGGATGGTCGTGGCGCACGATCCTGAAGGGTCGATCGAACGGTCGTTTCAGGTAGTCGGCGTGCCGACGACGTTCGTCATCGATCGTGCCGGAAAG
>DATBHD010000082.1:0-62729 GCA_036557635.1 Gemmatimonadaceae bacterium | reverse complement strand
GCGCCCTTGCCGTAGTTGAGCGTCGCGCCGCCGCGGGGCGTCTCCTCGCTCCACGCCCATCCACCGTACGCATGCGCCGTTAGGCCCGGCGCCGCATCGCGAAACCGCTCGCCGATAGCGAATCCCGTGTACATCCCCTCGACGCGGTTGTACCGAAACACCTCGTCGATCTTGGTCGGCGTGAAGTTGTGGCGAGGCGGCCCGTTCGCGCGCCACGCGTCGGGCGCGATGTCATCGAAGTCCCCTCCACTGACGCTCCCAGTCGCCACACCGAGCGGCTGAACCCAATCCCGGAAGCCGCTGATGCTGTCCGACGGAGCGTACGACATGCGCCTACGGACGAGGGGCGAGCGATCCTCGGACGCGAGCGCGACGCTTGCCAGGCTGTCGATGTCGCTCGCATTCTCCTGCGCGACGTCGAATCCGGTAAATCGAGAGACGAGTCGGAAAATCGAACGCTGAGCGCCTAACGGCGCGATCGATGCCTGAAACTCCGAGCGCTGAAATGCCGGCAGCCAGTACTGCCCATCGACCTCGGCATTCACGTACTCCACGTATGCGACGGCGACGATTCCCGGCAGCCGCGCCAGGAGTGGCCGATCGCGACGCGGGGCCGGAGTGGCAACGAACTGCCCGCGCATACGCACGATCTGGTGGCGCTCGGCGTCGAAGTCGATTTCGCCCGCGAACGCACCGATGCGCGTCTCACGCGCCGAATCGAGCATCGGCGTCACGTGCACGCGTACGATGGGAATGGTGCGATTGCGAGTCCGCAGCCTGGCGATCGTGTCGCCGCCGCTGAAACGATAGAATTGCTCGCGATCGCGCGCCAGCGGGTGCACGGCGTGGAGCGTGTCCTTCGCTCGATCGCCTGGCTTCTTGTTCGCGCTGTCCTTCGCTGACGTCGCGCGATCGTAGATGAAGTCGACGCCCAGCGTAAGGCGATCTCCATACAGGTACGGAATCGTCCAACTGCGCGCGAACGAAAGCGCGGAGTAGGGGACGCCCACCGATTGCGAGCGATACCCGATGACGCGAAGGTCGTAGCGTCGATCACGCTCCCATGCCGCATTCATCGCGAGCTGCTCTATCTGCGCCGCGCGCTCCCGCCCGAGCGTGTCACGGACGATCAGTGACAACTCCGACTCGACGCGCGCTTGGTATCCGCGCATCGAGAGCGGAGGAAGGCGATTCGCCGCCGCGGCTGCGGCGATGAACGTCGCGAGCTCTGGCGAACTGTAGACGGAATCCGGATGGGGAGCCTGTACCGTGAGCTGAAGGAACAACAAAGGAGCCAGCATCATGATCCCTTCGTACGCGGACGCGTGTGGCTCAGGTTTCGGTGGACGCGAGCTCGCGGCTCAGCTCTTCCACTTCATCCGTCGCCGCGCTCCAGCGCTCCAGCGCGCTGTCCAATTCGCCTTTGGCTTGCTCGAGCTGAGCACCCAGGGTCTTGGCCTCGCTCAACCCGGCTGCGCCAGTGTATAGCCGAGGATCTTCCAGCGCCGCGCCAACGGTTGAAATCTGTCCCTCGAGCTCCTCGATGCGTCGCTCCACGTCTTGCACATCGCGTTGAGCACGACGAAGCTCGCGCGCCAGATCGCGCGCTGTGCGCCCTCCCGCGCTCGACTCTGCCCGACGCGTCCGCTCCAGCCGCTGTCGTTCGTGAACGCGGCGCAGCGCCGCGTCTTCACTCGCGCGTACCGCCGCTGCCCGCTCGCGCTCGGCGCTTACCGATTCCCATTCGGCGAATCCGCCGTCGAATTCGGTGATGCGCCGTTCGTGAAGCACCCAGAGCTTTTCGGTCAACCCGCGCAGCAGCTCCCGATCGTGACTCACGAGGATGACCGTGCCGTCGTATCGCTCGATGGCGTCCTCGAGCGCTTCGATGGATTCGACGTCGAGATGGTTCGTCGGTTCGTCGAGGATGAGCAAATTGGAACGCGAGAGCATCAACATGGCCAGCGCTACTCGCGCGCGCTCTCCTCCCGACAGCGTCTCCGGACGCCGTTGAACCTCGTCTCCGGAGAAGCCGAATCTTCCGAGATGCCCCTGAACGAGACGTCGCTCCCAGGC
Source organism: Gemmatimonadaceae bacterium (assembly GCA_036557635.1). Taxonomy (GTDB): domain Bacteria; phylum Gemmatimonadota; class Gemmatimonadetes; order Gemmatimonadales; family Gemmatimonadaceae; genus AG2. The sequence goes on along the minus strand of DATBHD010000082.1, from coordinate 60,653 downwards.
CGGGCGCAGCTCGGCGATGATGTCGTAGAGAGTCCTTTCGAGCGGGACTTGCGAGAGATCCTGCCGATAGTAGCCGACATCGATTCCGCTCCCGATTCGCAAGTCACCGGATTCGACCGGCAGGTGACCGACGAGCGCCTTCAGAAAGGTCGACTTGCCAGCACCGTTAGGCCCCACCAACCCCAGTACCTCGCCGCGCCGCAACGAACCGGTGAACGACTCGACCAGAGCGCGCCTAACGTTCGTGCCGGCATCCACGACGGCGATGGTCGCCCGCTCCGCGATCACCACGCGGTCGCCACCACGTTGCGCCACGTCGAAGCGAATCGCCATCGCGTCGTCGTCGAACATGGGAGCGCTCAGCCGCGGCAAACGCGCAAGACGAGTCCGCCGTCCTTTTGCCTGACGACTGTTCTGTCCCGCGATGTTGCGCGCGATGTAATCCTGCTCGTGCGCGATACTTCGTTGCTGCTTGTCGAACGCGCGCTGCTGCGTCAGTCTCCGCTCGTTCCGTTGCGCAACGAACGAGGCGTAGCCCGCAGCGTACGGCGTCGCGGTATCTCCCTCGAAGTGCAGCACGTGGTCCACGACATTTTGCAAAAAGGCGCGATCGTGACTGACGAGCAGCACCGTGATCGCGGAATCCCGAAGAAACTGCTCCAGCCAGCGGGTTGTCTCGAGATCGAGATGGTTGGTCGGCTCGTCGAGGAGTAATACGTCACCACCGCGCACCAGCTCGCGAGCAAGACCCAAGCGTCCCCGTTCGCCGCCGCTCAACTGTGACACCGGCGTCGAACGCGCTTGCTGCGGCTCGAAGCCGAGGCCGTGCAGGACGGCGTCGATCCGAGCCGTCGCCTCGTAGCCTCCCTCGCGCTCGAAACGCTCGAGATCGTGTCCGTAGCGAGCCAGCGCGTCCTCTGATGAGTCCTCACTCAACGCGTGTGCTTGTTCGAGCAGCGATTGCTCGAGAGTCAGAAGCTCCGCGAGACCGCCCGCGGCGGCCTCCCACACTGTCGTCGCGTCTCCGAATTCGCGGTGCTGGTCGAGCAGTGAGACCCGAAGCGCCGATTGTCGCACGACCGTGCCGCGTGTCGGCTGTGCGTCTCCAGTGATGAGCCGGAAGAGCGTCGTCTTCCCAGTGCCGTTCCGTCCGATGATCCCCCAGCGCTCGCCCGCGGCCACGGTGAAGGTGATGTCGCGAAATAGCGTCGTCGCGCCGAATTCCACCGCGACGTTAGATATCTGGAGCTGAGTCATTGCCCGTCGTTCGTTGCGAGTTTCCGAACTCGACCGCCGCAATTCATGCGGCGGTCCACTGACGCCATTCGTCCTCGGCAAGCCCGATGGTCAGGCCTTTGGCCCCCTGGCCCACCTGCCTCACGAGTGGCATGCGCAACATCAGCGGTTCCTCGGCGAGCTTCTGGAGCCAGCTCTCGTCCGAGAGGCGCGCGTGTCGCATGCCCAACTCGAGGTATGACCTCGACTCTCGATCGATGAGTGCACCGAGACCGTACCGCTGAGCGAAACGACGTAGCTCGGACTGCGATGCCGCGCGCTCCAACAAGTCCACGAAATGGGTCTTGATTCGCCGTTCGGAAAAGAACCGCAATGCCTTCCGCGTGTCAGCACTTTTCTTTACGCCGAAGATCTGGACTTCCATCGATTAGCTTGACCTCTGATTTCGGTTAGCAACACATCTCAGTGACGCCGCACAGCCACACACCCCGGCCACCATTTTCGCGCTCTGGCGAACATACGTACCACCCTGCGTGGTGGGTACCGGGACCGCACGCGCAGACTCTCTGGGGTAAGTTCGCTCGGCGTTCCCCGTCACCGCCCGGGTACTTGGTGCGCTGGACTACGCCGGACGATGACTTCATCGACCTGCTCCGCCTCGACGCACCTCCCGAGCGTCCTCGACTCTTCCTGCTCCATGGCCTCGAAGGGACCGTTCGCTCTCATTATGTAGGCGGCATACTGGACATGGCGCGTCAGAGGGGATGGGGCGCCGACATGCTCATCTTTCGCGGGTGCGGAGGCGAGCTCAATCGCACTGCGCGGTTCTATCACTCTGGCGAGACGAGCGACGCGGACTTCGCCATCAGCCGCGTCCTCGAGGAATTCCCCGAATCGCTTCTCGTACTGTGCGGCGTTTCGCTTGGCGGGAATGTCCTCCTCAAGTGGTTAGGCGAGCGAGGCCGCTCGCTTCCAGATCGCGTTCGCGCTGCCGCGGCTCTGTCCGTTCCCTTCGACCTCGAGCGCGGTTCGCGCTACATCTCGCGAGGTTTTTCTCGGATCTATGAGCGACACTTTCTGCGAACTCTTCATCGCAAGGCAGACGAGAAGCTGAAGCGGTTCCCGGGTCTTTTTGACCGGGATGCCATGCTCCGTACAAGAACCCTATACGAATTTGACGATGTCGTGACCGGGCCAGTTCACGGCTTTAGGGACGCGCACGACTATTACACCCAGTCGAGCTCCTTGAGCTTCTTGAGTCGTATCCCGCGGCCGACTCTGTTGCTCAGCGCGATGGACGATCCATTCCTTCCAGCCGAAGTGCTTGAAGACGTAGCCGAGATCTCGCGCGAGAACAGCTGCTTGACCCTGGAGTTTACAGCGCGAGGAGGCCACGTCGGATTTGTCGCCGGTCCACCCTGGCGCCCCGAATATTATGCCGAACGGCGCATCGGTGAATTCCTCGCGAGCAACATGACGTAGTCTGGTGCCGCGCGCCGTGAGGAAAGAAAGTGATCGTGCTCTTTCTTTCCCCGACTCTGGCGAACACATTCTCGCTGTTCCCGGAGGCTCACATGGCTTCCTTCGTGCACATCAAGGCAGCTAAATGACTGCTGTGTATCTCGGAGCTTTCATTCTTGGGCTCCTCATCGGCGTCGCGATCATGCTCTTCGGCATCGAGCGGCGGTCAAAATCCGCCGCGGCCTCGCAGAGCACGATCAGACCGTGGCTCCCAGTCGTGGCCGCATTCGCGGCTGGATTCGGGATCGCCGGATACTCGTTATCGCGCGTGATGTCGGCGGGCGGCGCGTTGATCGTCGCATTGGTCGTGGGTCTTGCCGCAGTCGTTCTCACCAGATGGCTCGTGGCCAAGTCCGCGTCGATGACCGTCGAGCACGACGTCGATGACGAGCGCTACGTTCTCCAGGGACACGTGGCACGAGTGGTTTTGTCGATCAATGCCGGAAGCGAGGGACGGATTACCTTCGATGTCGGGGCAGAGCGCCGCACGCTGCGTGCGCGCAGTCTCGATGACGCGTCCGTCGACGAGGGCACTGAGGTGATCATCGAGCGGATCGAAGGCGATCTCGCTTATGTGGAGCCTTGGATTCAGGTAGAGCAGCGGCTCTAGCGGGGAGGCAGGACGATGTCGGACGCCGTCATCTTTGCCGTCATCTTCGTCGGCTTCTTCATCCTGCGTCTCATCGCGGCAACGATCGTCTTCTTCTTCATCTTGCCAGAAGGCGATCGCTGCCCGAATTGCGATGCCGTGACGTTGCGCGTGAAATCGCGCGGCTGGAATCTGGCGATGCCCTGGTTCCGCACGAGCTGGTGCTACGAATGTGGATGGCATGGGCTGCTTCGATCTGGTCCGCTCACGCCTACGCCCGTAGTCGGCGAGCCGACCAAGCACGGCAGCAAGAAAACCTAACGACTCACGTTCACATCCGTTGCGGAGCAGAGGATCTTCAGCCAGTCTGGCCAGTTGCCGGTGAGCTCGAAGAAATCCTCGAAGTAAGTCAGGCCGCTTCCCTCGAGCTCTCCGATGATGTCGACGAGCGATTCTTCGGTCGTGATCGGGCCGATTGCGATGAGCGCGCCTTCCACACGGAACTCATCGGCCGTTAGACCGAGACGCTCGTCGATCGTTGCTCGACTGAGACCGGACCGCTCGTATGCCGTTCGGCGAATGAAGAGGGTGGGCGCTCCGCTTGGAATTGTAAGAGGCATCATTCGTCCGGTCTGGTGGTTCGATTCAGTATAGCTTTCATACATGATGTCCTCGACCTCGCGCACGAACGAAGCCGACTTCGACGTGATCGTCGTCGGTGCCGGTCACGCCGGAACCGAAGCCGCCGTTGCCGCGGCCCGGGTGGGCGCGCACGTCGCGATCATAACGAGCGCGCTCGAGACCATCGGCCAGATGTCGTGCAATCCGGCCATCGGCGGCGTCGCCAAGGGAACCGTCGTCCGTGAGGTGGACGCACTCGGCGGCATCATGGGTCGCGCGACCGACCTCGCGATGCTGCAGTTTCGCATGCTGAATCGAAGCAAGGGGCCGGCGGTGTGGGCGCCAAGAGCACAGTGCGATCGAGGCCTCTATCGTCGCGCCGTGAGATCGCTTCTCGAAGAGCAGCCCGGGCTGTGCACGATCCAGGGAACCGTCGCTCGACTCGTGATGGACGAGGGCGATCGGCGCGTGGTCGGCGTTGAGACGCTCGAGGGCCGTCGATTTGGCGCCAAGTGCATCGTAATCACGACGGGAACGTTCCTTCGCGGCAGAATACACATCGGAACCGAGACGCGGTTCTCCGGTGGCCGAGCTGGCGAGACTGCGGCGACGCACCTGGCTGAGCAGCTCGAGCGCGTCGGCCTGGAAGTCGCCCGATTCAAGACTGGCACACCGCCGCGCGTCGACGGACGCTCGGTCGACGTTTCACGTCTCGAGCGTCAGGACAGCGAGGTCGAGCAGTTCGACTACTCATGGTCCCACTTCTGGCCTTCGCCTCGTCGGAGCCCGGAAGACACGAGGCATCCCGCCCAGCTTCCTTGCTGGATCACCTTTCTCGCGGAAGAGGGAAAGGCAATCATCGCCGAGAACATCAAGAAGTCGGCGATGTACGGCGGTGCGATCGCATCGCGCGGCCCTCGATACTGTCCGTCCGTCGAAGACAAGATCGTCAAGTTCCCGGCAGCTGAGCGCCATCAGATCTTTCTCGAGCCTGAGGGGCACGACACGTCCGAACTGTACGTGAATGGCCTTTCGACCTCGCTGCCGGCGGAGGTGCAGCTCGACATGCTGCATTCGATTCCCGGGTTGGAGCAGGCCCGAATGACGCGCGCCGGCTACGCGATCGAGTACGACTATTATCCGCCCACGCAGCTCGACGCGACTTTGCAGGTTCGCGCGTTGGGCGGCCTGTACTTCGCGGGCCAGATCAACGGCACCACAGGGTACGAGGAGGCAGCAGGGCAGGGGACGGTCGCAGGACTCAACGCCGCTCTCGCCTCGCTCGGACGCGCGAGCGTTGCACTCGGCCGCGAGAGCTCTTACATCGGCGTCCTCGTCGACGATCTCGTGACACGCGGTGTCGACGAGCCGTATCGGCTGTTCACATCCAGGTCCGAGTTCCGCCTAACGGTTCGCCAGGACAATGCGCTGCGGCGATTGTCGCACATCGGCGCGCGCCTCGGCCTGTACGATGATCGCGAGCTTCGTGTGATCGAGCGCCGTCTGGAGTCGGAGACGACTGCGCGCCGACTAGCGGATGAGACCAGCATTTCGCCCGCGGTCGCGCGAGTCGTGCTCGATCGCGCTGGGAGCGCGCCGCTTCCGCATAGCGTTCGCATTGCCGAGGTCGCAAAGCGGCAGGGCGTGAGCCTCGCGGAGCTGTTCGCGGCCCGGGACGTCGGCTCCGATCTCGACCGCGAGGCGCTTATCACGGCGGAGCTCGAGATCAAGTACTCCGGCTACTTCGAGCGCGAGCGCGAGTCGGCCGACAAAATGCGTCGGATGGCGCAGCTCAGGCTCGACGAGGATTTGCCGTACGCGGACATGCTCTCGCTCTCGTTGGAAGCGCGGCAAAAGCTCGCCGGCATTCGGCCGCGCACCTTGGCTCAAGCGTCGCGCGTTCCTGGCGTGAGCCCCAACGATCTTCAGAATCTGCTTATCGAGATCGAGAAGCGGCGCCGTCTGGCCGCGATGACCTGATCGGGCGACTCGTCAGGCAGAGTTCAAATGGATCGCCGGCGACGGAGCCGGTGTATCGCAGCGTATCTCGAAAGGAGGAGTCGATGCCACGCTCGTCGCGGCTATTTGCAATGCTCTCCATTGCCCTCGTCGGCGCAACGCCGGCGACCGTGCTCGCGCAAGCCGCTGGTGCGAGTTCATCGCGGCCGGAGATCGTAACGTCAGCCACTGGTGAGGCACAGCTGACACCCGACCGTGCCGCGGTGTACGTGGGCGTGCAGACGCACGCGAGTACGGCCGCGGTGGCCGCGCGCGACAATGCGCAGAAGCAGACCGCGATCATCGACGCGGTCGTCGCTCTTGGGATCTCGCGCGAGCAGATCTCGACGGAGAACTACACGGTCGCACCGGACACGCGATACGATCAGTCGACGCAGCGAACGACGGTAACCGGTTATGTCGTGAGCAATGTCGTTAGGGTCGAGGTGCGTCGGATCGACCAGGTGGCACCGGTGCTCGACGCTGCACTCGGCAAGGGGGCTAACCAGATCAATTCGTTGGATTTCTTCGCGTCTAATTCCGATTCGGCGCGACACGAGGCGCTTGCACAGGCTATTGCTCGTGCGCGAAATGATGCCGAGGCCATGGCTCGTGCTGCGGGCGGGAGCCTAGGTGCGTTGGTGCAACTGAGCACAGCTGACGTTGGCCCGCGCCCACTTTCTCGAGTGAGCGATTTCGCCATGGCGGCGAGAGCAGCTGCCCCTACCCCTATTGAGGCAGGGCAGCTGAAGCTTCAGGTCTCAGTATCCGCTCGCTGGCTCTTTGTGCCTCGATAATAGAGACACTAACACGCCAGTAACATAGTGTTACTGAGCCACTAGTGTCCTGGCCATGCGAGTTTCACGTGGCACTTCAGGGCTGCTACGAATCGTCAGGTTCGGATTGTTTCACGTGAAACATCTACGCGCCGTAATGGTGCCCGGCCTATATTGCGGGACCCCTGACGCGCTTGAGCCCCGTGGCCCGAATCATCGCTGTAGCAAATCAGAAGGGTGGCGTTGGAAAAACCACCACCGCCGTCAACCTCGCCGCGAGTCTCGCGGCTGCTGAGCAGAGAACGCTGCTGGTTGATGGAGACCCGCAAGGCAACGCAACGAGTGGTCTGGGTATCGCCCGCGAATCGATCTCGGCCACTGTTTACGATGTACTAATCGGCAGCATCGCCGTCCGCGACGCCGTGATGCACGAGGTTCAGTTTCGACACCTCGACCTCCTTCCCGCTACCCCGGAGCTCGCAGGTGCTGAAGTCGAACTGGTCGACCATCCGAACAGGGACAGCGCGATGCGCTCCGCCATCGCAGCGATCGCCTCGGACTACGACTACATACTCATCGACTGCCCGCCCTCACTGAGCCTCATCACCGTCAACATGCTCGCTGCCGCGGATGCGCTTCTGATTCCCGTGCAGTGCGAGTACTACGCGCTCGAGGGCCTCTCGCAGCTCCTCAACACCGTGCATCTCGTTCAGCGCAGCGTGAACGAATCACTGGCTATCGACGGCGTCCTTCTCACCATGTACGACGCTCGGCTCAATCTCTCCCGTCAGGTCGCAGCCGAGGCCCGCGAGTACTTCGGCGGGAAGGTCTTCGAAACCGTGATTCCGCGAAACGTCCGCTTGGCAGAAGCCCCGAGCTTCGGCAAACCGATCATCCTTTACGACGTCGCCTCGGTCGGAGCGCAGGCCTACATGGGTGTCGCAAAGGAGCTCCTCGAACGCACATCGTCGCGCAGTCAAGCGGCTGCTTCCATTAGTCAACCAGATGTACATGTCGTTGGCGGTCAATCGGAGCAGCCCGCATGAGTGTCGAAAAGCAGCGTCGCCTCGGCCGAGGGCTCGAAGCGCTCATCGGCTCCGCACAGACAGCAAATGCTTCGGCATCAGAACTTCAGCGGATTCCTACCTCTCGGATCAGGCCCAACCCATATCAGCCTCGCCGCGAGTTTGATCCCGCTGCGCTCGCGGAGCTCGAAGCCTCGATTCGGACGAACGGGCTTCTTCAACCGATCACGGTACGTCGCAAGGGCGATAGCTACGAATTGGTCGCCGGAGAGCGCCGCCTTCGCGCGGTTACCAACCTCGAGTGGAAGGAAGTGCCCGCAGTCGTACGTGACTTCGACGATCAAACTCTCCTGGTGCTTGCTCTCGTCGAGAATCTTCAGCGTACCGACCTGAACGCGATCGAAGAGGCGCGAGGCTATCAGCGACTGCTCGGCGAGTTCTCGCTCACTCACCAGGAGATCGCCGAGGCGGTCGGCAAGGATCGAAGTACGATCACGAACCTGCTCCGCGTTCTGACGTTACCCGATTCAATTCAGGAGTTCGTCCACTCCGGACAACTTTCTGCTGGTCACGCGCGCGCATTGGCCGGGATCGAAGACGCTGATGCCATCGCGCTTGCGAATGAAATCATCGCTAGCGGCCTGAGCGTTCGACAGACTGAGCAGCGCGCACGGCTCAAGCGCGGAGGGGACAAGTCTTCCCAGGCCTCCAGCGTTGCTGGAGTGGTATCTCCTTCCTCGTCACGAAGGCCCAACGCGGCGGCCAAACAGGTCGAAGACCAGCTGCGTCAATACCTGCAGACGGACGTGCACGTTGATCTGGCCGGCGAAGAAAAAGGCTCGCTCCGAATCTCTTTCTATTCCGCCGAGGATCTGGAGAGATTGATGGATTTGATTGTAGGCGATGTTCGCGGAGAATTCCGCTGACTTCAAAGATCGCCTCCGACATTTTAGTGCCATAAAGGCGACATAATACCGCCATTACTGTGCAACGAAGTAGCAGTCAGCTCCAATGGGCCTCACGGGGTAATCAACAGGTGTTTAAGTGACTGCAAGAGAAGAGCTTAGATATCACAGCTTCACTTTTCTTCGCCAGTTTTCCACGTCCTTCCACACTGCTGTCATCGCCTGTCTCGCATTCGGCCTGGCCGCGTGCACCGCGAGATCTGATTCTGGAAGGCGCGATGCGCAATCCGTCCAGTCGACGCTCCACGTCGCACTGCTGACGCCCGGCTCGATCTCGGATCAGTCGTGGAATGGTGGCGCCTATCAAGGACTCTTGAGAATTCGAGATTCGCTGGGTGCCGCCATCAGCCACATCGAGACCAAAACGCCGGCGGAATTCGAGGAGAATTTCCGGCAGTATGGCAACCAGGGATACGACCTCGTGTTTGGCCACGGCTTCGAGTTTCAGGACGCCGCACGGGCGGTGGGCCCATCGTATCCGAGGACTCAGTATGTGGTCACCTCCGGCAATACCGCCGGCGGCAACGTATCCGGAATGGTGTTCGGATTTGCCGAACCTTCCTATCTCGCTGGGATAATCGCGGGCGCGATGACTCGATCGAATCGCATCGGCCTCATCGGCGGCACCGAGTTGCCGCCGGTGCGCGAGAGCTTCCGAGCCTTTACGGACGGAGTACACAGCGTGAATCCAGTAGCGCGCGTCGTCACCGGCTATATCGGCAATTGGGACGACGTCAGCGCTGGCAAGGAACAAGCACTCGCTCAGCTAGCGAGTGGCGTGGATGTCATCTTCCAGAACGCTGACGCGGCGGGCCTCGGCATCTTTCAGGCGGTTCGCGAGGCGAGCCACGCGTACATCTTTGGAACGAACTCGAACCAGAACGACATTGCGCCCGACGTCACCATCGGCAGCGTCGCGATCGATCTGCCGCACGCTTTCCTTACCATCGCGCGCGAGGTTCGCGACCACAAGTTCACGCCCGGCATCATCACCCTCGGTATGCGCGAGCAAGTCGTTGACTTGATTCTGAATCCTCGCCTGGTCTCGCGAATCCCGGCGGCCACGCGCACCGTGGTCGACTCCACACGCGCGCAGATCTTGCGAGGGAAGTTCACCGTACCGAGCACGACGGCGGCCGCTCGTTAGGCTCGCGCCAATGCCTCTCGCGCAGGCGCTCGCCGATCGGCTCGACGCTCTCCTCCGCACGTCGGAGATCCCCGATTACCCGGGCGCAATCAACGGCTTGCAGCTCGCCAATCGGCGCGATGTCCGCCGTCTAGCCACCGCGGTCGACTTTTCGTCCTTCACCGTTCAAGAGGCGATTCGCGCCCAGGCGGACATGCTGCTGGTCCACCATGGCATGTTCTGGGGTGGTGCGCAGCCCATCACTGGTGCGGTCTATCAGCGGATCGCCGCGCTCGTCACGAGCGACGTCGCTGTGTACTCCTCGCACTTGCCGCTCGACATCCATCCGGAGGTCGGAAACAACGTTCTGCTCGCGAAGCGACTGGGCCTCGAGCCGTCCGCCGGCTTTGCGCGCTTCAAGACGATCGAGGTCGGCGTGAGCGGCGCTGCCAACATACCGACGCAAGCCCTGGTCGATCGCGCATGCGAGCTCGCCGCCGAATGCGCCGGGGCCATTGTCGCCACGCCCTATTCCGCCGATCGCCTAACGCGGCACTGGGGAATCTGCACCGGCGCGGGAGCCGACAGCGATACGCTGCGCGAAGCCACGGAGCGCGGTATCGACACGATGATCGTCGGAGAGGGCCCGCATCACACGGCCGTTCAAGCGCGCGACCTCGGTATCGTGATCATCTATGCCGGTCACTACGCCACCGAAACGCTCGGCATTCGCGCGCTCGGCGAGCGCATCGCCTCCGAGTTCGGCATCGAGTCGCGGTTTCTGGACGCGCCGACAGGCCTGTGACAATCGAACCGCGAAGCGCGCCGTCGCTGCGCCTCGAGGACATCGCAAAGAATTTTGGCTCGACGCGTGCGCTGGATGCAGCGCGCCTCGTGGTGGTCGCCGGCACGGTGCACGCCGTTCTCGGAGAGAATGGCGCCGGGAAAACTACGCTCATGCGTATCGCCTTCGGTCTCCTTCAGCCGGACGCTGGTCGTATCATTCTCGACGACCGTGAAGTGCGCTTCGATTCGCCCGCCAGGGCTATCGACGCCGGAATCGGGATGGTTCACCAGCATTTTACCAACGTGCCGGCAATGACCGTCGCCGAAAACATCGCGTTAGGCGGGCACGGTCTGTTCTCTCGAGCGAGCGCGGCTGCCGCGGTGCGATCCATTGCGTTGGAGACACAGCTCCCGCTGGATCCCGACGCGCTGGCCGGGTCGCTGGGTGTTGGAGGGCAACAACGCCTGGAGATCCTCAAGGCCCTTGCTCGGCGTGCGCGGATCCTGATCATGGACGAGCCCACCGCGGTGCTCGCGCCAGCGGAAGCGAAGGAGCTATTGAGTTGGTTGCGCTCGTTCGCGAATCGCGGCGGATCGGTCATTCTCATCACACACAAGCTTTCAGAGGCACTCGGCGTGGCCGATCAGGTTACGGTAATGCGGTACGGCAGAACCGTCCTCAGCTCCGATGCCAGCCAGGTGTCGGCCGATCGCCTCGCGGTAGCAATGCTTGGCGCACCACCAACGATTGCGGCTCCCGTTGCGGGTGCTGCGGCGGGCGACGTCGTTCTTCGGCTTGCCGCGGTCGGCCTGTCGGACGCCCAGGGATTGGAACGTGTCGTCGACGCGAATCTCGAAGTGAGGAAGCACGAGATCGTTGGCGTTGCCGCGCTCGAGGACTCGGGACATCAGCTGTTGCTTCGGGCGATCGCTGGACGTGTTGCAGTGAAACGTGGCACACTCGAACGCCGCGGTGCGGCGGCACTCATTCCCGAGGATCGTCAGCGAGACGCGCTGATTCTCGGATTCTCGATCACACAAAACCTCGCGCTCAAGAACGCGGGCCGACGGCGGGGACGCATCGATTGGCCCGAGCGCCGAAGTGCCGCGGAGGAGCTCAGCGTGGAGTACGACGTGCGCGCCCCTTCGGTCGATTCCGCCGCGAGCTCGATGTCGGGGGGAAACCAGCAAAAGCTGGTTCTGGCGCGCGAGCTCAGCGACCGGCCCACCGTGATCGTCGCCGAAAATCCGACACGCGGTCTGGACATCCGTGCGACGGCCGCGGTGCACGCCCGGCTGCGTGACGCCGCGGCGGCGGGCGCCGCGGTGATCGTGTACTCGAGCGATCTCGACGAGGTACTGTCACTGGCAACGCGCGTCGTCGCCATGCACCTCGGACGATTGCGTGAGGTGCCTAACGATCGCGAAGCGGCGGGGCGGGCGATGCTCGGCCTTCCCTGACGGCCGTGCGCCGCAGTCGCTGGATCGAGGCGATGCCGACGGCCGGTCCGGCGGCGAGCAGGATGAACGCCCAGCGCCATCCGACGGCCGCCGCCAGCGGCGGGACCAGCTGGATTGAGATCATCGTCAAGAGAAAACCGAGCGATGTTTGGACGGTGAGCGCCGTGCCGACGGCGTGAGGCGGGACCGCCTCCGTTACGAGGACACTAAACTGTGCGGAATCCGCGATCACGAAGAATCCCCAGACGAGCGCAACGGCGACGAGCAGCCACAGGCTTCTTCCGAAGGTGAAGCCGATCAGTAGCGCGCACGCGCCGCTCGCTGCCATCGCGACCGTGACCAGCCATTCGCGCCCGCGGCGGTCCGCCACGATGCCGCCCCACACGCAACCCGCGCCACCGATCGCAATGGCGAAGAACGCGACGAGCGCTGCGACCGCGTCGCGATGGGGCCCAGCCGCCGCGCCGGCAGCCGCGGTACTCATGGCAACGAACGTGGGGATCCACGTCCAGGCGCTGTACAACTCGAACATGTGCCCGAGATAGCCACCGGTTGCGAGGCGGAATCGTCGTTCGCGCACTACGGTTGCGACGAGACCCCACGAGAATCGCCGAGGCGGGAAGGGGTACGGTCCGTCGCGATAGAAGAAAAGCACCAGGAGCGCGGCGACCATAGCGCCGGCGCTGGCCGACAGCACCACGGGGCCGACTCCAGCTCCCGGCAGTGCATGAACGAGGTATGGCCCCGCCTTTCCGACCGTGAGGGCCCCGACGATTGTTCCGACGGCGAGACCTCTGCGCGCACGGAACCAGGTGGAGATCATTTTCATCGCCGGCGGATACACGCCGGCTAGCGCAAAGCCAGTCAGCAGGCGACTCGCCAGAACCCAGCGATAGCTTGGTAAGGCGAGAAGCGTCGCGTTCGCCGCAGCGCCCAGCAGCGCCGAGATCGAAAACAGCAGGCGTGCCGGAACGATGTCCGCGAGATTGAGCAATGCCGAGACGGCCGTGCCGATGACGAACCCGAGCTGCACGATCGCGGTGAGCCATCCTAACGAGGATGGGCTCAGCCGCCATTGCGCGCCTAACTGCGCGGAGACTGCGCTGGCCGCGAACCACAACGACATGCCGAGGAGCTCCGCGCACGAGAGCAACACCAGCAGACGCCATCGATGCGGATCGGTGTCGGCGCCAACTGACGTCGGAGCATGCGCGGTCGGGATCGAAGCGGGAATCGAGACGCTCATCGACGCAATCCTAATGCGTTTCCGCTCCAGCGGCGATTCTGATAACCGCTTCGTGAGGGGCACGTGAATCGCCTCGGGTTTCCGCGAAGGAGCGAGCCGTTCGTTCGCGCGGGGTTCGTGCTCGGAAGCGTGCTCCTCGGCGTTCCACTCTTGTTGCGCGCTTTGGGTTTCGACGCGGGGCCGGCGATGATCGCGCTCTTTCGCGGGTCGATCGGCTCGAGCTACGCGTTCACGTCTGGTACGCTCGTTCGCGCCACTCCGGTAATCCTCACCGGGCTCTCGGTAGCGATCGCGTTTCGCGCCGGTGTCTTCAACATCGGGAGCGAGGGACAGTTGCTTGCCGGTGCTGCCGCGGCGACAACTGTCACGCTGCTGCCGGTGGTCGGCGTCAGCCACGCCAGCCCATGGATCGCCCTCGTGACGGGTGCGATAGCCGGTGCCGTGTGGGCGGGACTGGCGGCAATCCTCCGCTCGCGTTTTCGCGTGCTGGAGGTCATCAGTACCATCTTACTCAACTTCGTCGCCCTCTATCTCGTCGGATATCTCGTGCGCGGACCCTTGCAGGAGCCCCTGCACATCTATCCGCAGTCCCCGACGATTGTCGCGGCAGCCCGGCTTCCACGCATTCTTCCGTCGTCGCGCTTGCACGCGGGATTCCTCATTGCGCTCGCCGCGGCGAGTGTTGCGTGGTGGGTCACGCGGTACACCGCGGCCGGTTTCCGACTGCGCGCGGTCGGAGCCAACGCCGACGCCGCGCGAATCGCGGGCGAGATCGACGTGGAACGTACGACAACCCGCGCCTTCGTCGTCAGCGGCGCGCTCGCCGGACTCGCTGGCGCGATCGAGCTCACGGGGGTGACGTTCGCGTTATACGAGAACATCTCTCCAGGCTACGGCTACACGGGCATCGCCGTCGCACTCCTGGCTCGGTTGGACCCGCTGGGCGTCGTGGCGAGTGGTCTTTTGTTCGGCGCCCTCGAGGCGGGAGCGTCGGCAATGCAGCGGGACGCGGGCGTTCCATCCGTAGTCGTTTCGATCGTCGAGGCGATCGTCATCCTCGGGTTGATCGTCGCGTGGCCGCTCGAGATGGGCACGTCGACGAGGAAGAGGTCGAGCGCACCGACGGCCGAACCGGTGGGCGCGGAATCGGTGAATCCGTGACCGAGGGCAGCCTCTCGAGCGCCTTCGCCGAGGCGACGATTCGGACAGCGACGCCGCTGGTGCTCGCCGCGACCGGCGAGCTGCTCGTCGAACGGGCTGGCCTCATCAACATCGGCCTCGAAGGTGTAATTCTCGGCGGCGCGTTCGGCGCCCTCGTGGGCGGCAGCCACGGTGGGAGCGCACTCGTCGGATTCGCGCTTGCCGCGGCGGCTGGAATTCTCATCATGCTTGTCTTCGCCGCGGCGACGTTAGGCATGGGAGCGGATCAGATAATCACCGGTACGGCAATCACGCTGCTCGCGCTTGGCGCGACAGGAACACTGTATCGAACGCTCTATGGCGCAGGCGGACCCGCGCTCTCCATCGCCACCAGCTCTCCGGTCGCGATTCCACTTGTTTCACGAATTCCGGTCGTCGGCGCGGCGCTGTTCGCGCAACCACCAGCTACCTATTTCGCCTACATCGTCGTCCCGCTGGCCTGGTGGTGGCTTTCGCGCACCCACGCCGGCCTCGCTCTGCGTGCGATTGGTGAAAGCCCGAGCGCCGCGCTTGCCGCGGGAGTGCCCGTGCGTCGTTACCGCGTCGTAGCGACAATCATTTCGGGCGCGTTAGGCGGTATTGCGGGGGGAGTGCTCGTCCTTGCGCAGGCGGGCACCTTCGTCGAGGGGATGTCGGCTGGACGGGGGTTCATCGCGATCGCGATCGTCGTGCTGGGTCGATGGAAGCCGATCGGAGTCGGGCTTGCCGCGCTGCTGTTCGCGGCGACGACATCGCTGCAGTATCTCGCCCAGGCGATGGGCTTCGACGTACCGTATCAGCTCGTGTTGGCGTTGCCGTACGTGCTCACGCTCGCGGCGCTCGCCGGCATCGGTGGTCGCGCAACGCCGCCAGCGACGCTCGCGCGCATCGATTAGTGCGAGGAGCTGTTACTTGCAGTGTCCGCGCGGGCTGTGCCACTTGTCGCGCCAGCGACCCGACGGATCCCGCTGCACGAGCGCGTAGGCCATGCCGTCTCCATAGTCGCGGCCGATGACCAGCATCGGCTGCGCGTCCGGCGTCGCGCGGGCTAGCGCGAGCACGTCGCGGCTTTCGACAGTTTCTTCCGCGCCCTGCGACCGATCGTAATAGGCGAGGTTGAAGCGATCGTCGCGGCGAGTGCTGTCGCGCTCGGCGATAATGAGCGTACGCTCCTCCAACGGCCGCGCTTCCTGGTTGATGTGCCTAACGAGATTCGCTACGACACCCTCAACGCCAGGGCCGGCATGGAATCGCCAAAGCGACGTGACGGTGAAGGGCAGTCCGGTAAATCGGTCGCTCCCACCAGCCGGAAGTGTCGACGCGAGACGCGTCGCATCGGCGGCGAGGCGCGCCGAATCGACGCGGCTCAAGCTCTCGATCGAGTCCATACGAATCGGCTGCACTTGACCGCCGACGAATCCGACCGACCAAGCGCCGAGCGCAGTACCCGGATGAGCGGAAGTGATGCGCCAGGCCGGCCAACCGGTGCACTCCGAGTCCTCCTCGCCTTTCGCAGAATGCACCTCTTGCAGAATTCCAACTTGTGACGAATCGGTGCGACCGATGAGAACGGCAGGCGTCGATCGAATAGCAATCGCTTCTCGTTCGGTGATCGTGTCCGCGCCGGCGCGGGAGGAATCGCCGACGACTACGGTTGCGAGGTCGGGGGAGGAGCCGGCGATCAGAAGCACGGGGCCTAGACGAGCATCCCAGGTTGTTGCTGCTGGCGCGCCGGGAGCTCCGCCCGTCGCCGGTCGAAGCGGTACAGACGAATCGATCGCTGGCGCTTCTCGTTTGTTCTCGCACGCACCCGCTGCAATGAGCGCGACGCACACGATGAAGATGCGTCGCTGCGCGGGGCTCACTCGCGCGCGCCAGCGCAGGACGATTCTCTGACCGGGCGACATGTGCATGCGGCGGAAGTGGGTCATCGGCCGTAATTTGGACCCGGCAATGGACCCGTCAATAAGACACCGCCGGACTGCGCTACGTCACCCGACGTATCCCAGGCTGCGATGGCGTTAGCTAAGGTCCTCCAGCACACTTCGGACTCCAGGAGCGAGCCCATGGCGCACCCGCAGCACGCAATGCCAGTCACACTCTCCGACGGAGAGATTCGCCCGGTAGTGCGTGCGCCGGCGATCGAACGATGGAGTTGGGCGCTGTACGACTTCTCGAACACGATCTTCTCGATGAATGTCGCCACGCTCTACTTCTCCGTGTGGATCGTGAGCGACCTGGGATCAACGGATCTGGTATATGCGATGGCGAACGCGGCGGCGTCCATCCTCATGGTCGTCGCGATTCCTGTACTCGGCGCCATCTCTGATGCGCGGCGTCGACGCAAGCCGTGGGTCGTCTGGTTTACGATCGCTTCATGCGCCGGCTGCGCGGCAATCGGTATTCTCGGGCAAACGACGATTCCACTCGTTGGGCAGGGAATCACACATCCGGCGGTCGTTCCACCCGGATGGCACGCGAGCACGATGTCGCTGATGCCAGTCCTCATTGCGTTCGTGATCGCGAACTTCGCGTATCAGGGCGCGCAGCCGTTCTACAACGCAATGATGCCGGAGCTCGTGCCGGTCGAAGAACAAGGTCGCCTCTCCGGATTCGGTGTCGCCGTCGGTTACGTCGGCTCGATCGTTGGTGTTGCTCTCGTCGTTCCATTCTTCGCCGGGGGGCTTCCGGGAGTCGTCACCTTCAGCGCCGGCGTGAACAACGTTCTTCACACAATCATGCCCTTCACCGGGAATGGGGGGCGCGTCGCCACCTTCTTCCCAACGGGCGTGCTGTTTCTGCTCTTCTCGTTGCCGCTGTTCCTGGTCTGTCGGGATCACAACCCGGCGCCGCGGGGAACGCCGGTGAACTGGCGAAAGACATTTCGCGACGTTGCCCAAACAATCACCGCTGCGCGCAAGCATCCCGGCGCGCTCCGGTTCATCATCACGTCGCTCGTCTATCAAGACGCGATCGGAACGATCGTGACTTTCATGACGCTCTACGCCGTGCGCGCCGTGGGCTTCGACAAGGGGAAAGAGGTCACGCTGTTCATGGTGCTGACGATCCCAGCGATCTTCGGCAGCTACTTCTACGGGCATCTGGTCGATCGCATCGGTGCGAAGCGTTCGCTCAACATCACACTGTGGATTTGGGTCGCGTTGCTCGGTGGGATGATGGCGGTGACGACGCAGCGCGCATTCTGGCTCGTGGGTCTCGCGATCGGTCTCAATTTCGGCGGCGTGAACGCGATCGAGCGCCCGCTACTTCTCTCGTTGATTCCCGACGTCGAGGCGGGGCGGTACTTCAGCCTGATGCTGTTGTCAGCCCGCGTTGCGGCGGTGGTCGGACCATTGCTCTGGGGGCTGACCACGGCGACGCTCGAGGGACCGATCGGTACGAGCCTCGCCTATCGAGCAGCGGTGCTTGTCGTCGCGATCATGTTCGTCATCGCGATCTGGGTTCTTCGCGGCGTTCCCGATCGGCATTCACAGCGATTGCGAGCCGCCTGATGTTGTACGCGCTTCTAAGAAGCGTCGCTGGTGTTGCGCTTCGATGGTTCTATCGGCGCATCGACGTCGAGGGCCTCGAGCGCCTGCCCCGAAACGCGCCGTTGCTCCTCGTCGCGAATCATCCCAACGCGCTGGTCGACGCGCTGCTCATTGGTTGGGCGATGCCACGGCGTGTCGTGCTGACGGCGAAAGCTACGCTCTTCGAGAGCAGGCCAGTTGCGTGGTTGCTCGGCTGGATCGGCGTCGTTCCGCTCGTCCGGAGCAACGACGTGCGCGCCGCGGGCGGCACGACGATCGATCCGCGTCGCAACGCGCGCGCGTTCGGCGCATTGCGCGGTGTGCTGCGGAACGGCGGGGCGGTCGTGATCTTTCCCGAGGGCATTACCCACGACAACCCCTCGCTTGCGCCGCTCCGCACCGGCGCGGCGCGCATCGCGCTCGAGTCACGCGACGAAGGGGGCGTTCATAACTTGCACATCGTACCGATCGGTCTGACATTCGAGCGCAAGGACGCGCCGCGTACTCGAGTGCTCGTTCAGGTCGGCGACGCCATTGCCGTCGATCGCTGGACGGTGCAGGGCGATGCGGCGGTCCAGGCGCTCACCGACGAGATCGACGCGCGATTGCGCGCCGTCACACAGAACTACGAGACCGTCGATGACGCCTCGCGCGCGGCGGCTCTGTCGGCTCTCTTCGCCGCCCTGTTTCGCGACGAGCCGGAGTCTATTGGATCGACTCGCTCACTGCGCGTCGAAGTGTCGATCGCTCGCCGCGTCGAGGAGTCACGCCGCGCGCTGGTACGGAGCGCCGACGACCAGCTTCGTGCGCGGGCGGATGCGCTGCTGCGGTCTCTCGCGGGGTTCGAGGAGCGGTTGTCGCTCCATCATGTCGCTCTGGATGATGTCAGCGTATCCGCCGAGGGGCGTTATGCCGCACCCTTCGTTCTTCGTGAGAGTTGGGCGTTAGGCGTCGCGGGGCCGGTGGCGCTGTGGGGGGCGATCAATCACTGGTTGCCTTTCCACGGTGCGCGGGTGATCGCGCGCCGATCCATCGAAAGTGCCTCGGATCCGGCGATGCGAACGATCGTCGCTGGTGCCGCGCTCGTGATCGCGTTCTATGCGCTGCAGGGCGCTTTGGTGGGCGTGTTCGCTGGCTGGATCGCAGCCGCGCTCTACGTGGCGAGCCTTCCGCTCGCCGCCGACGTGAATTTCGTACTGCGTGAGCGTCTCGAGCGCGCCGTACGACGCGCGCGAACGTATGTGCTCTTCCGCCGGCGCCCGCGATTGCACGCGCAGCTGCGCTGCGAGCTGGGTCGTCTTCGCGCCGAAGCGCTCGAGCTCGAGCGGCTGCTTTCGCGAGTCAGTGTGAGCGAGGCCGTCTGACCGTCAATACCGTTCGGTCGGTGGTGGGAGCACTGGGCCGCCGAGGTCCCAGTGCCACGCATCGCGACGAATGCCCGTTCTCGGATCCTTGAGCGGTTTGTATTGGAGGCGCTCGGCTGGTATCCCCACCTGCCGGCCGTAGGCAAGCAGGCGTTCGCGGTTGGTCGACACGAGGTGGGCCATCTTGCGTCCCTTCCAGACGTGTCGGTGAAGCCAGAGGCCGCCCGTCATGGCGTGGATCATCCCTTCGCGACGCGAGCGAAATTCGCGGAAGAGCGGCTTCGTCGATTCTGTCTGCGCCTCGACGTCGTCTTGACGCGCCACGCCTAACGATACTCGTCGTGGCGCGATCGCGCGCCACCGTTGGTCAGTTGCAGGCGATCTCGCCTTCGATCGTCGCGGGAGTGACTGCGCTCACGGCGCCGTAGTAGAGGGCGCAGGTGTGCGGCCACGAGCTCGGATGGTACGCGGTCGCCGCCCAGCCGCTGCCGGTAGCGTTCACGACGGTCAGGATCACGCCGTGAGACGACACGGCCTTCAGCGAGTCGAGATCGGTGGTGTAGGTCTGATGGTCGTAGAAGAACGACTCCTCGGCTGTTGAGAGATTCTTCAAGTCGCTCTTCACCGACGCGAGGTAGGCCTTGCCCTTCGTCGACTGAAATTTCGGGATCGCCATGGCGGCAAGAATGCCGATGATGACGACGACGAGAAGCAGTTCGACCAGTGTGAATCCCGAGCGTTGGCTGCGAGACATAGGTATGAGGGCAAAGCTTCCGGCTGGGAAATGCGTGTGCAGATCGTGCCCCAAGAAGGGCAATCACGGGGCCGTCTCCCTGAATACGCGCTAAGGTGTTGCCGCGTAAAATCTTCGACTTTGGATGGGAAAACAGATGGGAGCTCACAGTCGCAAGGAATTGCCAGTTACTTCGCACAATGCAAGACGGCGAACATGATCCAGCTCACACAACCGACGGCAGTTCACCGAGTTAGGCGAGCTTGGTCTCGAGCCAATTCGCGCCCTCACCGAGGTCGACGACGAGCGGAACGGAGAGTTGAGCAGCGTGCTCCATTTCATGCTTCACGAGCGTCATCAACTCGTCGCGCTCCGGCATCGGGACCTCGAACACCAACTCGTCATGCACCTGGAGGAGCATCCGGCTGCTCATCTCACGAGCACGAAGAGCGGCATCGATGCGAATCATGGCGATCTTGATGAGATCCGCGGCGGACCCCTGAATCGGAGAGTTGGCCGCGGTGCGCTCGCCGAATGCGCGAATATTGAAGTTGCGATCGCGCAGCTCGGGAATGTAGCGGCGGCGGCCGAGGATGGTCTGCACGTAGCCGTTCGCGCGAGCGAAAGTCACCATCGAGTCGAGGTACTCGCGCACTCGCGCGAATCGCTCGAAGTAGCGCTCGATGAACGCCTTTGCCTCGGCGTGGGCGATCTTCAGCTGCTGGGAGAGTGCGTGCGGGCCCTGTCCGTAAATCGTCGCGAAGTTGATTGTCTTCGCGCGCGCGCGCATCTCCGAGGTGACTTCGTCCACTGGCACGTCGAAGATGAGCGCGGCCGTTTGACGGTGAATGTCACCACCGGTTTGAAACGCCTGCACGAACGCGGGATCGCCGGAGAGGTGCGCGAGCACACGAAGCTCGATCTGTGAGTAGTCGGCGCCGATGAGCAGGCATTCGCGGCGCGGGATGAAGCCGCGCCGAATGTCCCGGCCAAGCTCCCGGCGAATCGGGATGTTTTGCAAGTTTGGATCGCTCGACGAGAGGCGACCGGTCGCGGCGACGGTCTGACTGAACGACGTATGCAAGCGTCCCGTCCGTGGATTCACGTAGGCGGGCAGCGCGTCGATATACGTGCTCTCGAGCTTCGCCAGCTCGCGATACTCCATGAGCAGCGCCGGGAGCGCGTGTCCGTCGTCGGCCAATTGCTGAAGCACGGTCGCGTCGGTCGATGGACCGGTCGGCGTCTTCTTCAGCACGGGGAGACGCAACGTGTCGAAAAGAATTTCTCGAAGCTTCGGGTTCGAGTTGATGTTGAACTCCTGGCCCGCCGCAGCGTAGATCTCCTGCTCGACACGCCGTCGCTCGCGCTCGAATCGCTCCTTGAGAGTGCGGAACCACTCGACGTCGATCGCGATGCCGCTCCATTCCATTTCGGCGAGAACGGCGACGAGCGGCATCTCGACGTCGCGGAAGAGGCGTGCGAGCTGGAGTGTCTCCATCTGCGGCTCGAAGACGCCACGAAGTTGCCAGGTGACATCGGCGTCCTCGCAGGAGTAGTCACGCGCGCAGTCGATGGGCACCTGATCGTACGGGATGAACTCCCTGCCGCGACCGCATAGCTCGGCGAGGGTCGTCATCTTGTGATTCAGAAACTCGAGCGCGAGCTGGTCGATTCCGTGCGATCGTCGGCCCGGATCGAGGACGTAGCTCGCGACCATCGTGTCGAACTCGAGTCCGCGCAGCTCGATTCCCGCTCCACGCAACACGAGGAGATCGAACTTGGCGTTCTGCACGGTCTTCGAGACGGTCGGATCTTCGAGGAGAGCGCGGAGCGGCGCGAGCGCCGGATCCGAAATCGGTGGCAGATTGCGCGCGCCCTGTTGTCCCCGCGACGCGAGCGCGCGCCCGGCGATGCTCGTCGGCTCTGGCTTGGCCGCCGCGCGCCGGCGCGTGGCTTTTCTTTTTTCATCGCCCTCTTCGATGGTCTTCTCCTCGGCCCCAAGCTCGCCGGTCATGTCACCCAATGCGAACGTCCCCTGCGGATCCTCCCATTCGCGGTGGGCGAAGGACATGTAATAGGCCTCACCCGGAGCGACGGCGAGCCCGATCCCGACCAACGTCGCGCGCAGCGGATCCATCTCGGTCGGCGACTCGGAATCGATGACGGCCTCCGTGTCGATCGCGATGTGTGGTGCCTTACGAGCGCGCGCGATGACCTTTTCGAGCATCGCAACACTGTCGACGGTGACGTAGTTGGTTTTCGGGCGCTCGACTTCCACCTCGGTCGCCGACGGGGCGATGTCCTTCACGATGGTGTGAAACTCCAGCTCGACGTACAGCGCGCGCAATCGATCGCGATCCGGCTCGACGATCTTGAGCTTGTCGAGATCGAGCTCCACGTCGACGTCATCGCGGATCGTGACGAGCTGCTTGCTGAGCCGCGCCAGAGCTTCATGTTCGAGCAGGGCTTCCCGCGGCCGCTTCTTCGGGATCTCAGCGGCGTGAGCGAGTATGTTGTCGAGTGAGCCGAACGTACCCACGAGCTCTTGCGCGGTCTTTTCACCGATGCCGCGGACACCTGGGACGTTGTCCGAGCTGTCGCCCACGAGAGCGAGGTAGTCGGTGACGTGAGCCGGCGGCACGCCGAGGCGCTCGCTGCTGTTCTCGACGCCAACCCAGTGCTCCTCGACGTTGGCCGGGCCACCACGTCCTGGATTCAACAGCCAGACTCCCGGCCGAACGAGTTGTTGGAAGTCCTTGTCGCCGGAGACCACGACGACGTTCACGCCGGAGGCGACTGCCTTGCCGGCTAGTGTGCCGATGACATCGTCTGCTTCGTACCCGCGCACGGTGATGATCGGGACGCGATACGCATCGAGGAGTTGGCGGATGCGTTCCATGCCGCGGTCGAAGTCCGATTGCAGCTCGTCGGTGAGCTTCTGGCGCGTCGCCTTGTAGGCCGGGTAGGCCTCGTGGCGGAACGAGAGGCCGGAGTCGTGCACCCAGCCGAGATACTCCGGTTTGTGCGCGGTAAGCAGACGGTTGAGAAAGTTTACAATTCCCCAGGCGGCGGAGGTGTTTTCGCCATGACTGGTCGTCAGCGGACGCGCGATGAGGGCAAAGAACGCGCGGTAGATCAGCGCGTATCCATCGACGAGAAAGAGCCGGGGCGCGGCGGGGGGTGTAACGACGGGTGAATCGAGAGTCGACGGTGCGGACACGGGTGCTGAATGTGGGAGGCCCATATGCGGGGGCCGGCGCACGTGCCGGCCAGCCACGCACCTTGAAGGTAATCCCGGTCCCGTGCCTCCCTAAATGCAGCACCGCCTGCCGGTGTGATCGGCAGGCGGTAGCAGGAACGCGCCTCGGAGGGAGCGGAGGTTCAGACGCGAGTTACGTTCGCGGCGTGCAGCCCTTTGTCTCCGGTCCGGATCTCGAATTCGACTTCCTGGCCCTCGGCAAGCGTCTTGAATCCGTCCATCTGAATTGCGGAGAAGTGAACGAACACGTCTTCGCCGCCCTCTTGTTCAATGAAGCCGTAACCTTTCGCATCATTGAACCATTTCACCTTCCCTCTAGCCATTCGGGCTGCCTCCTACGAGGTGAATCGATCCTGCACTGCGTGGTGCCGGGCAAGCCGGGGTCGACTTGCGCGCCCTATATAGGCTTGGGTCTTAGTTTTGTCAAGTCGTGTGCTCGCTGCGGGTTAGGTTGCGTACAGAAAGCCTGCCGTCCGCAACGTATTCAAGGCATTTGTTTACTCGAAAGGCAGGCGCATGACAGACGCGCTGGATCATCGCTCGAGGCGCAGCATCAACGCCCGATAGTCCGCTTCGCTGTGCGATGTCAAGTGCCAATGCCCAGAGCCGCCTTGATCAACAAATGTGAATCGCGTGCGGTAGCGTCGATACTCCCACACTTGCACGATCGATCGATCGGCGGAATCCGAGCCGTTAGGCTCGATCATGTTGTCGGGCTCTCCGAACGCACTGAAGATCATGCCGCGATCCGTCTGCCATCCGGGCGTGCGATCGTCCTCGCGAAATCGCACATTCGCATCGGCGAGGCGAGCGAAGTACGCGCGTAGCGCCTCGTTCTCGGGCGAGGATGTGACTGGATCGGTCGCTTCCAGAAATGCGGTCCAGCCTTTCGCTCGATCGCTTGGAGGCAACTCGTGCAACGCTCGGAGGCGATCCGACGATGCAAAGAAGCGAAGGAGCTCCACCATCTCGCCGAACGACGAGACTGGAAGGCCTTCGCCAAAGCTCACGAGCAACGGGGCACGATTCGGGCGCGGCCTCGCAACGTCCCGATCGTGCATTGCGTCGACGGAGATCGAGAGTTCTCCAAAGCCTACACGTGAGAGCGGCACTTTGAGGATCGCGCTGCGCAAGCGGTTGCCCGTTTCGATCCACGGCACCGTGTCCTGGTAGACGAGGACACCGCTGTCTCCGGCGACGCGCACCTGAACGGTCTGGCTCGCGTCGAGACTCGATGGGCCATATCCCTCGACGTAGAACAGCGCGACACTGTCTCGCCCGTATACCGCCGTCGCCCGCGGGTTGACGACGATTTCGGGAAGCCGTTCGCGACTCGTGCGCGGACGTGCGCGCAGCGCGGGAATCGGCGTCGCGATCGTACCCTCGTCGAACCGCGGCACCGTGACCGCCCGGCGCACGACACCGGCGTGCGTGCTCCCCGCGTCACGAATCGAGACCGCGATCGTGGCATCTCCGGGAGGGAGCACCGCCATCTGTTGGAAAATGACGCTCTCCTCGTCGCGTGTCGTCTCGCGAAAGCTTCCGACGCGAACCTGTTCGTGCGTCATCACACGGTGAATCGGCGCGCCAGCACGCTCGAATTCGAGCACGACGTCGTATGCCGCGTGATAGGCTTCGCCCTCTCGCGTAAACGTCAGTGCGTGGTCGGAGAGCGAAAGATCGATGAGCACCAAGGTGCTTTCGGGCACGGCACCAGCGAGAAATCCAATCGATCCGACGAACGAGACGGCACCAGAGCTGACCAGGAGGCCGGCGCGACGGTAGCTCGCCTTCGGATCCGGCACGACGATGAGCGAGTCCGCGCGGCCTTGACCCACCGCTTCCGGCTGCGGCCCGGAGATCGGCGTGACGTGGTGACATGCCGCGAACGCGAGCATGATCGGCACAAGGAACAAGCGAGGGCGCGTCGAGTCCACCGCTCGACGTGCCTCTCGAAGGAACCGTGTTCTATGCACAGCGCGCATGGACACTCCGCCCAAGCGTTCAATCCGGTTGGTGAAGGTTAATTACCGCGCCACGTCGCTTGCCACGCCCGGAGGGCGCCATTAGGTTCGCCGCGTGCCTCGCGAGAACCTCGTCGGCCAAGTCATCGCCGGCTACACGCTTCAGAGTGAGATCGGCGAAGGCGGCACCTCGGCGGTTTTCAAGGCCCAGCATGCCGCTCACGGTACTGTTGCGGTCAAGGTTCTGCGCGAGAAGCTGCGTCAGGATCGTACCGCGGTCGCGCGCTTCGTGCGCGAAGCTCGTTATGGCGAGCGCGTCCAGCATCCGAATGTGGTGCGCACGATCGAGATCGGCGAGGCGGGGCCGGGCATGCACTTCCTGGCCATCGAGTGGGCCGACGGAGAGCTACTCGAAAAGTACGCGAAGCGTCAGGGTCCGCTTCCCGCGGACGAAGTCGCGACGATCGTCACACAGATAGCCGAGGCGGTTCAAGCCGCACACGCGGTTGGAATCGTGCACCGCGACTTGAAGCCGGAGAACGTCATGTACAATCCGGCGACGCGGCAAGTGAAGCTTCTCGATTTCGGGATCGCGACGGACACCGACATGGCACCCGAGGAGCGCCTCACGAGAGCGGGTTTCTTCGTGGGCACGCTGATGTACGTGGCACCCGAGGCGCTTTCCGGTGAGCTCGTGGGCCCGGCGGCGGATCAGTACAGCCTCGCAACGATCGCCTATTTCCTTCTCACGGGGTGTCTTCCATTCACGGCGAAGACGCCACGGGAAATGTTCTCGCAGTTGTTGTCGCAACCTCCCATTCCGCTGAATCAGGCGCGCCCGGGACTCCGCTTCCCGTCGGCCGTGGAGGCGGTCATCATGCGCGCACTGAGCAAGGAGCCGGGCAAGCGCTACGCCGATTCGATTGCCTTCGCCGCTGAACTCAACAAGGCGTTCGAGGCCCCGCAGGAAGAAGAGGACGACGACGGCCTGCTCGCGCGGATGAAGTCTCTGTTTAGAAAGAAGTAAACTTCTCTGACGCGGGATCAGACCGCGGCCTGCTGGGGCGCGTCCGGAGAGTCGGCGGATTCGGGCGTCACGTCGGCTGGGCTGAGCGGAAGCCAGACGGTAAACGTCGATCCCTTTCCCGGCTGACTCTCCACCGAAATCTCGCCTCCGAGCAGCCGCGCCAGGCGTCGCGAGATGGCGAGGCCGAGTCCTGTCCCTCGTTCCATCGAGTCCGTGCGCGGTCCGGCGTTCACCTGCTCGAATTCGTCGAAGATCCGCTCCTGGTCCGACGGCGATATGCCGATCCCCGTGTCGATGACCTGAAGCGCGATCCATGCTTTCCGGCGATCGGGCGATCGACTCGAGAGTGTTGGGTCCTCCGGTGACGGATGGCGACCGCTCGCTCCGACGGGCAGGCCCGTCATTCGAGCGCGCACGGCGATGCCGCCGGCCGGCGTGTACTTGATGGCGTTGCCAATCAGGTTGACCAGGATCTGTCGGAGGTGGGTCGGGTCGGTTCGGACGCGAGGCAACGATGCGCCGACCGCGATCGAAAGATTCAGCCCGCGCTCCGTGATGAGCGGCTCCAGTTCGCTCACGACATTCAGCACGAATGGGCGGAGCACGATCGTCTCGGCGTGTACCTCGAGACGTCCGGCGGCGATCTTCGCGATATCCAGAACCTGATCGACGAGGTGCCGGAGATGCGTCGCCGACGCGGCGATGCGCTCCACCGGTGGCGCCTGACGAGGGGAGAGGTCTCCGTACACCCCATCTCGCAGCAGGTCGACGAACCCGACAATGGCGTTGAGAGGCGTGCGCAACTCGTGAGAAACGTTCGCGAGGAACTCGCTCTTCATGCGATTGGCTCGCAGGAGCTCACTCGACAGACGCTCGAGCTCCGCCGAACGTTCGGCGACGCGGAGCGCCTGTCGTCGCTCGCGAAGCACGCCGCCGCCGAGGACGAGTACCGCCACCAGCCCGAGCGTCCACAGCGTTAGGCGCAACGCTTGACTGGTTTGCGTATGGGCGACGGTGAGATTCCACGTCGCGCCCGGGACGTGAACATGCGCATGTTGCCACGTTAGGCTCTGTCGGCTACCGCGCGACGTCAGGGTCAGCACCGTGTCGGCGCCGGCAGCAACGACAAACCGAACGCGCGTTTGCGGCGCGGAGTCGATCGCCACGCTAAAGATCGCCGCAGGATCGAAGCGCGCGCCAACCGCGCCAACCGGTCGCCCGTTGACGACGAGTGGCGCGACAACAATCAGCGCTCGTGCGCCGTTTGCATTCTCGATGACGACGCTCGTGCTTTGCGGTGGCGCCGCCCCGATCCGCGGCGGAGGTGACGACTTCGTTTGATAGATGAGCTGGCCGGTCGAGTCGGTGACCCAGAGTCCGCGCGGTCCTCCAGGCTCGTGTCCGATATGACCGGCGAGCTCGTCGAGTTCGCGATTCCGCTCGGCCGGTGGAGACATCAGCGGCGCATGAAACGACGTCAGGGCGTCGATCCGAAGCGCGAGGAGTTGCTCGATGAGGAGCGCGGAGTCCCTCGCATCGATCGCCGTAGCGTCACCGCTAGCCGAGACGAGGGCGCGATCCGCCGTGAGGAGGGCGCCCACCATCAGCATCAGCACCGCGGCGAGCAGTGTGGAGAACAGACCGATGCCGGCACGTGACAGGGAGGGGGTAGACGTATTCACTCTCGGTGCGACTATCACTTAATTGCTCGCGGACATCCTTGGCACGGCCGTCCTACCTTCAGCATCTCACCCATGTCGGAACATGACAAGCGCGCGCTCGTTTCGCTGCTCGCTTCACGTTCGGCGCGGCGCGGATCCTTTACGCTTTCGTCGGGCAGACAATCGTCGTTATACATCGACGCCCGCCTGACCACAATGAGCCCGGACGGCCTCGCGCTCATCGGACCGTTGGGCCTCCGCACACTGAACGCGACCGGGTGGCGTGTCGACGCGGTCGGTGGGCTCACTCTGGGAGCGGACCCGATTGCGTACGCGATCAGCTACGCGAGCGCGCTGACGGCCGCGCCAGTTCGGGCCTTCACGGTACGGAAGGAAGCGAAAGCGCACGGAACGGGCAAGCTCATAGAGGGGCCGTTCCAAGCGGGCGATCGTGTCGCCGTCATCGAGGACACGATCACGACCGGCGGGTCGGCCCTTCGCGCCGTAGAAGCCGTTCGCGCCGCCGGCGGCGAGGTCGCAGGTGTGCTTGCGCTCGTGGATCGCGAAGAGGGCGGCCGAGAGGCCATCGAGGCCCATGGCCTTCAAGTCGTGAGTCTCGTAACCGCCTCCGACATTCTGGCGGTGCCCGTGTGACCACCGCCGAGTGAGCCAGTACTGCTCGGTGACTTCTGCCCCGCGCCGGCGTCCCAATCGGGGAGAACCACACGAGCGAAGAGATGCGTCGGCAGCCAGAGCGTTCACAACGTTTCCGCGACAACGAAGAACACGAGAAGGACCTGGTCACCTTCCGGCTCGGCTCGCGCCGCCGTTTCCGGGCGACCGCGATTATCGGCGCCGGCGCGATCGTCGGCGCGTTTCTGCACATCAGCGAAGCCAAGCCGGCGATCGCGATCGCCGTCACCCTTGGAATCATGCTGGTGAATTTTCTGCTCACGCGCTTCACGCTGCGAGCGGAAACTCATCGGCCGTGGCATCGCTACGCCTTCGCGACGTTGGACGTCTTACTCGTGAGCACGGTCGTGATGACGTTCGGCAACGAGGCGCTCGTCTCGCTCTACTTTCTCATCGTGGTGCCGTACTCGTTCGATCGTGGTCGATCGCTGGGCCAGTATGCCGCGATCCTCTCGACGTCGGCATTCGTCGTCTCGAGCTGGTTTTTCGCGACGATGAACCCGAGCGTCGTCGTGCGTCCGGTCTGGACCGCGGTCGCGGCTGCTCTGTTCCTGGTGGTTTCGTGGCAGACAGTCCCCATCGCGTCGAAGCTCATTCGACGCATTAGGGACACGCGCGAACACATGAGCGATGCGGAGTTTGGAGATCTCTCGGCACGGGCCGAGAGCCGCTACGCCGACGAGCTCGGATTCCTGCAACAGAGCTTCAACCGCATGCTCGAGCAACTGGGTGGGCTGATCGGGGCGATGCAGCGCGAGGCCGAAGAAGTCGCCGCTGCCGCGGAGCAGTTGGCAGGGACGACGCATGGTTTGAATTCGGCGGGGACGGGATTCGTCGGGACAGCGCAGAGTCTCGCGGCGCAAATCGACAGGCAGCGCGCCTACGCTGTTGTCGGTCGGGAGCGCGCCGCGGAGGTGCTGACCGCCGCGGACCGTCTGCGCGTCCGCGCCGAGGAGGCGGAGCACGACGCAGTGGGGCTCGTCGAGACTGCGCAGGCCAGCCGGGATGCGGTGGTGCGCGCGTCGAATACGCTCCTGGCGATAGGCGAGCGTGTGCGAACCGCGGCGGGCACCGTGAGTGCCCTTGGCGTCGCATCGGAGCGCGTCGGCGATTTCGTGGAAGCGGTTTCACGAATCGCGCGCCAGACGAACTTGCTCGCGCTCAACGCGGCGATCGAGGCGGCGCGCGCGGGAGAGCATGGTCGCGGCTTCGCCGTCGTCGCCGAGGAGGTGCGCAAGCTGGCGGAGGAGAGCGGTCGCGCGGCGAAGGAGATCGCGACGACGATCGCCGATGTGCGAGACAACATCGCCGTTGCCGTGCAGTCGATGACGGAGGGCGAGAGTGAAGTGCGCGGTGTGGGCGAGATCGCGAACGAGGCGAACACGGCGCTGAGCACGTTGCTCGCAGGCATCGGGCGCATCGCGCAGCTGATCGCCGACGTGACGACGGTGTCGCGCGAGCAGAGCACGACGATGCGCCAGCTGGCGGAGGTGATCGACGGCGTACAGGGCGTGTCGGACGAAGCGGCGGCGCAGGCGCGCGAGGCGTCGGAAGCGGCGACGAGGCAAATGCGCGCACTCGAGGGACTCGCCGAAACGTCGCGGGGTCTCGCGCAGCTCGCCGAGCGGCTCCGTCGCTCCACCGGGCGGTTCAGTATCCCATCGGGCGTCGTCGCGGGGGCAATGCCTAACGACCCACATGACGACTCGTCGGCTCGCGCGAAGTCGGCGCCCCACACATCCGGGCGATCGCTGTCAGCGGCTTGAGCTGGCGCAGCGCATCCGCGTACGGCAGCACGAGCGATTCGCGAAAATGGAGCAGCATCGACGCGCCGTCGTACTGCCGCCGGAACTGAACGGCGGTGACGCCGAGCAGGTTGCGCACGTGTCGGCCGAAGCTTTGCGGCGATGAGTAGTCGAGATGATTCGCGATGTTCGCGACGGAGAATCCGGGATTCTCGAATAGACGCGCGGCGCGTACGAGCCTCGCCACGGCGAGGTATCGCTTCGGTGCGGGCAAACCCGCGCGAAAGAATCTGCTCATCAACGTGCTCGGCAGGACGAGCAGATATTGCGAGAGGCCGCGGACCGTGGCGACTTGCGGTGGTGCGAGGAAGAGCGCCTCGAAGAAGCGCCAGCAATCGGCGCTCGCGCCGGTGAGGTCGACCGCGAGCTGACTCAACGCGCGGCGCTGCATGCTATCGACCTGGGTTCCGAGCAAGAGGCTGCGCAGCTCGCGCCATCCCGAGGCCTCGCGCACGTCGATGAGCTGTCGAATGCCGCTCTGCCCGAGCAGGAGCATCGTGCGCGGCGTTCCCGGCTCGACCTGCGACAGCAGCACAACAGTGGGGACGCGCGGGAATTCACGGACCATCATCTCGACGCCGGCGCGCGCGATCTGATCGCAGCGCGCGACCGAGACGAGCGCGGCGGCAGCGCGGTTTGCTTTGATGTCGTTGACGACGTCGTCAACCGTGTCGCGATGCAGCGCGTGGTAGGATCCCTCTCCCGCGGCATCGACGTGGATGCGTTCGGTCGGCGTGAGCACGGTGGAAACGGCGGCGAGTGCCTGGGCGGTTTGGTCGAGCATGGCGGAGCCTCGCGTCATTCAACGAAGCGCGTCGCCGACTTCGGCGATGTGGCTGATCCTAACTACGGGAAGTCATCGTCGCGTCATGCGCTGGCGCCCGGCTTGGTCTGGGGAACCTAACGATGCGTCGTGCAATCGAATGCGACGCGCAGGATGAATTGGCGGCCACGTGAGGCAACAATTATCTTTCATCGGCGATCGTTCGATGCGAGGTGCGTCGGCGATCGATGCGAATGGACGCGAATGCGTGCGTGGCCGGGCGGTCGCGTCGGGCGGTGCCAGCCACCGTTCCGCCGAGGAAAGTCCGGGCTCCAATGGGCAGGCTGCCAGGTAACGCCTGGGCGTGGTGCTCGCGTCAAAGCGGGAACTGCGACGGACAGTGCCACAGAAAACACACCGCCGACGAGGTGAAGCGATTCACCACGGGTAAGGGTGAAAAGGTGGGGTAAGAGCCCACCGCGCGATTGGCAACAGTCGCGGCAGGGTAAACCCCAGCCGGAGCAAGGCCAAATAGGCAGCGAGAGGCGCCCACCTCGATCAAGACGCTGCGGGTAGGCTGCTAGAGGGCGCGAGCGATCGCGCTCCGAGAGGAATGACCGTCAGGGCGCAAGCCCTACAGAACCCGGCTTACAGGCCACGCACGCGGGCAGAGGGTAGAGGGTTGTGAGGAGAGGGAGAAAAATCCTCTGCCCACTGCTCTCTACCCTCTGCACTTTTTCAGTCGAGCAGGCGCAACGGCATAACGAGACACAGGTATGTCGCTGGATCCGACCATCCCTCGGGCTCGAGCGTCGCCGCGCGCTCGGGAGCCTTGAAGGTCAACTTCACTTCCTCGGTAGGGATATACCGCAAGATCTCCAGCAGATAATTCGCGTTGAAGCCGATGTCGAGCGGATCCCCGGTGTAGCGAATCGGTAGCTCGTCGGTCGCTTCCCCGAGATCGGGCGTCTGCACGCTGAACCGGACCAACGCCGCGTTGAACGAGAGCCGAATGCGATGCGTCTGATCGGAGGCGATGACGGACATGCGTCGTAAGGCACTCGCGAGCGCGGCACGATCGGCGATAGCGATGCGATTGTTGTCGCGCGGGATGACCTGATCGTACGGCGGGTATGGTCCCTCGATGAGTCGCGTGAAGACGGAGGTGAACGGAGAGCGAAAGCCCAGGTGATTCTCACCGCGCGCGATTTCGAGCTCCTCGTCTTCGGGAAACAGGCGCCGAACCTGTTCGAGTGCCTTTGGTGGAACGATCAGATCACTCGAGGGTGCCGCCACGGTTTTGATCGGCAGCTCCATCTTCGCGAGGCGGTGACCGTTCGTTGCCACCATGCGCATCATGTCCGGACGGAGCTCCCACAGCACACCGTTCAAGATCGGTCTACTCTCCTCGGTCGACACCGCGAACGAGGTATGCGAGATGAGTTTTTGCAATTCGCCCGAGCGAACGCGCCAACTTTCGTTGAAGCGAACCGCAGGGAACGATGGAAATTCGTCGCGCGGAAGACCGAGAATCTTGAAGTGCGATCGACCGCAATCGAGTGTAATGCGTTGCTCGCCGGCGGCAGCGATCTTCACTGGTGAGGGCGGCAGCTCGCGCGCGATCTCACTCAGCTTCTTCGCGGGAATCGTGATCGCGCCTGCGGTCTCGACGTCGGCTGCGACCTCGGTGCTCACAGCGATGT
Organism: Gemmatimonadaceae bacterium; assembly: GCA_036557635.1. Taxonomy (GTDB): domain Bacteria; phylum Gemmatimonadota; class Gemmatimonadetes; order Gemmatimonadales; family Gemmatimonadaceae; genus AG2. Next base: position 27,622 of record DATBHD010000082.1, on the reverse strand, counting down.
CGAGATCCGTGCCGGAGAGACGTATGCCTTTCTCGGTCGTCTCCACGAGAATGTTGGCGAGAACGGGAAGCGTTGTCTTCGCCGGAATCGTGGCCGTGACCGCGGTAAGACCTTCCTGCAACTTTTCTCGGGAGATCGTAAACCGCATTACCGCTCCTCTGATGTGCAAATCCTTCGGAACTGCTCTATTTCCGAAAGAAGAGAGATATCCTAGCAGCCGTAGTAGAGCTGTGGAGCATGTGGAAATCGGCTGCAACTTACATCATCCCAACCGCTTCGCATATAGGCGAGGTGTGTGAACATCTTCTCGCTGTCTGGATGATCACGGGACGATGGGGAAGACGCTCGCCGCATTGTGGACGCGCGCGTCCTTTTCCCCATCATGTCCGCAACTTTTCCAGTGCCGAATGGAGCCGCTTCACCCGCTCGGCGAAGCTCGGATCTTCGCCAACCATCTCCCCAACTCGCTCGAGACTGTGGATCACCGTCGAGTGATCCCTGCCGCCGAACGTCGCTCCGATCTCCACCAGCTGCATTCCGAGAAGCTCGCGCATGAGATACATCGCGACCTGACGGGGGACCGTCAGCGTCTTCGTCCGCGTCTTCGAGCGAAGGCCCTCTGCCGTGACGCCCCATTCGCGAGCGACTGCATCCTGAATCGTCTGAGTGGTGAGCGACGAACTCGAGCCGCCGCCGACCTCGGCGCCGCGCAGTTTGTCGCGAAGCGCCTCACGTGCGAGATCGACGGTAATCTCTCGGTGCTTGAGTGATGCGTACGCGAGCAGCTTGATGATCGAGCCTTCGAGCTCACGGACATTCGAGCGCACGTTCTCGGCGATGAAGCGGATGACATCCTCCGGCATCGTCGTCTCGAGGTGATCGAGCTCGGCCTTCTGCCGCAAAATCGCAATGCGATGCTCGAGGTCGGGGAGCTCGACATCCGCGACCATGCCCCACTGGAACCGGCTGACGAGGCGAGCTTCGAGTCCTGGAATCTCAGACGGCGGCCGATCGCTGGTGAGCACGATCTGGCGGCCCGCTTCGTAAAGCGCGTTGAAGGTGTGAAAGAACTCCTCTTGCGTTGCTTCTTTGCCCTTCAGGAATTGGACGTCGTCGACGAGGAGGAGGTCAGTCTCGCGAAAGCGGCGACGGAACTGGTGTGTTGTGCGGTTCTGAATCGAACCGACGAGCTCATTTGTGAACTGCTCGGTGCCGATAAAAGTGATGCGCGTGTCTGGCTTTCTCGCGAGAAGCTCGTGCGCAATGGCTTGCATGAGATGCGTCTTGCCGACGCCCGTGTCGCCGTAGATGAACAGCGGGTTGTAAACTCGCGCTGGCGCTTGGGCTACAGCATGCGCCGCCGCAGCGGCGAGCTCATTCGACTTTCCAATGACGAAGTATCGGAAGGTGTAGCGCTCACTGAGAGGTGGCGTATAGCTGCCACGATCCTGTCCCGCGCCAGGTTCTCGCTGCGGCGGCGGGGGAGCGACGAAGAGATCCATCTGCGGGCGCGCCTTTCTCTCTTCGTTGACGCGAAAGACCACCGCCAAGGGATGGCCGAGTGCCACAGGTGCCAAGCTCGCCAGCAGATCGGCGTGCTTCGACTCGTTCCAATCCGCGGCGAACTGGTCCGGTGCGCCGACGTAAATCGTCCCCCCGTCGATCGACAGCGGCTCGGTGGGCTCGAGCCACGTTCGAAAAGTCTGATCTGGCAACTCCTGGCGCGCGCGCTCGAGGAGGCGCGACCAGGTTTCCTGCGCGGTAAGGCTCATGGCGGGGGGATGTGGAAAACTCGAGGGGGCAGCGAAGCTAGACCCGCCAAAGTGAAATTGCAATTGCCACGCAAAAGCTCGCTGCGCGTGACTCGATTGATGTGTCCCGCGCCTTGACCCAATGTCGCTGTGCCAGATACGTTTACCGGTCTGCACCGAATCACTACGAACGCATCTTGGAGTAGCACATGGGCAAGCCCACGTATCGTCCCCGTAACAAGCGGCGCATTCGCACGCACGGATTCCGCGAGCGCATGTCAACGAGATGGGGACGCGAAGTTCTCAGCCGTCGGCGCAAGAAGGGGCGGAAGCGCCTCACCGTTCAACTGCCCTCGAAGTACGCGGGCGCGTGATCCGTCGACGCGCGAAGACCACCGCTTCACTCGGCGCGAGCGGCTCACCCGCGGCGCCGACCTGCAAGCAACGACGCGTGACGGAAGGCGAATACGGACGGCGCTTCTCGACGTTCGTTTCGTCCTCACGCCGCATCAGCACAGTCGGGTCGGTTTCGTCGTTCCGAAGCACGGTCGTTCAGCGGTGCGTCGCAATCGCCTCAAACGCTCTCTGCGGGAGCTGACGCGACTCACGGTACTTCCCGCGCTTCGCGCGTCGGAAGCAGGGTCAGGAATGGATATCGTTATGCGCGCGCTGCCGGCGGCCTACGCGGCCTCGTACGAGACGCTCCGCACGGAGTTCGAATCGCTCCGCGCACGACTCGTGCGACCTGGCGTAGCGCGACGGTCAGCCGACCAATAGCGCGGGTCCTCGATGCGCACGCTGTGTATTCTCGCCATTCGCGGCTACCAGGTCAGCCTCGGGCAGCTACTCCCGCCGTCGTGTCGTTATTTTCCGAGTTGCTCCGCGTATGCGATCGAGGCGATCGAGAAGCATGGCGCGGCGCACGGATCGTGGCTGGCGATTCGACGAATTGCGCGTTGCCACCCTTTCCGCCCAGGTGGGTATGACCCCGTTCCATAGCGGTATGACAAGAGGCATTTGCCTGCATGGATAAACGCACGCTTCTGGCGCTTTTCCTCACGGCGATCGTGATCGTGTTCACGCCGATTCTCCTTCGGCGAATCGGCGTTGGTCGTCAGCTGCCCGCAAGCGCACCGGGCGACACGACGGCAACGTTGGCGAATCCGGCTCCGGCGCCGGCGCCCGCGGTGGAGGCACCGATTCCGGCGACCGTCGCGGCAACGCCAACGGCGCCGCGCCGACAGGGTGATACGATCGCCGTCGACTTCGCCAAAGCGCAGTACACGTTTTCCGTATCCGGCGCCGTCCCTCAATCCGTCGCGCTCAGCGCGTATCGCAATCTCGGCGCGAGCACGAAGACGCAGGCGAAGGCGACGCTCGAGGGGGGAATGCCAGGGACAGCGCCCCCACTGCTGCGCTATCGGCTTGTGCGCGGCGCGGACACGGTCGCGCTCGATACGGTCGCGTTCACCGCCGAGCGGAGCAACGACGCGATCACGTTCCGGAGCGCCGGGCAGTCGCCGATGACCGTTCGTTATCAGTTCACTAATGACGGCTACCTCACGCACGTCAGCGGTCAGGTGGGCGGCGCGGCGACGAGCGGGCCGACTCAGCTGCTGGTGGACCTCCCGGTGACACTGCGCTCGCAAGAGACCGACTCGATCGACGACGAACGCCACCTGGCGTACGCATACAAGCTCGAGCGCGAGGACGTGAAGAGCGTAGCATTCACGAAGCTGGACACGGCATTCGTTCGAACGGATAGCGGACCGATGACGTGGGTGGCGGTGCGCGACAAGTATTTCCTCGTCGCGCTCGTCGCCCCGTCGCCGGCAACGTCCTTCCTGGCGTTGCGCATGCAGGGGGGCGCGCGCTTGCCCAACAAGGTTGCACCGACCGCGCGCGCGACGGCCATTCAACCGGTTCGCGACGGTCGTTTCGGATTCGATCTCTATGCCGGGCCGCAATCGTGGTCGCAGCTTCGCGCCGTTGGCCACGATTTAGAGAACGTGAATCCGTACGGTGGCTGGATCCCGGGTGTTCAGCCCTTCGCCGCGATTTGCTTGCGGGTGCTGCTCTGGATTCGCCAGACGTTCAACGTCTCGTACGGCTGGGTGCTGATCATCTTCGGCATCGCCGTGCGCCTGCTCCTGTGGCCGTTGAATCAGAGCGCGATGCGCTCGAGCCTCAAGATGCAGCGGATCCAGCCCGAGCTCTCCGAAGTGCAGAAGAAGTACAAGAACGAGCCGGAGAAGCAGCGTGAAGCGATCGTAAAGCTCTATCAACAGCACGGCATGAGCCCGTTCAGCCCGGTCATGGGTTGTTTGCCGGCGTTGTTGCCGATGCCCGTGCTCTTCGCGCTTTTCTTCGTGTTTCAGAACACGATCGAATTTCGCGGCGTGAGCTTCCTCTGGCTGCCCGATATCTCGCTGCACGATCCGTACTACATCATGCCGGTCGTCATGGGCCTAACGATGCTCCTATTGTCGTGGATCGGCATGCGCGCCGCGCCGCCGAATCCGCAGACGAAGATGATGAGCTACATGATGCCGGCGATGATGACGGCGGTGCTGTGGAGGTTCGCGTCGGGTTTGAACCTCTATTACGCCGTGCAAAACATCGCCGCGCTTCCGCAGCAGTTGCTGCTGACGCGCGAGCGAATGAAAGCGGCGCCGCCGGCGGCCGCGCCCACGCCGCCTTTGCGGAGTCGGCGCGCGGCGACGTGACGCGCGCGGCGCGACGGCGCGAATCGAGGAGAGCCGCCGGTGAAGGTCACCTACATCGGGCATGCGACGCTGCTGGTGGAGCTCGGAGCCGTCAAGCTGCTGACGGATCCAAATTTCGACCGCACGCTCGGCGGCTTTCTTCCTCGCGTCGCGCCCCCCGGCATTTCGATCGAACGGCTGCCCAAACTCGATGCGCTCCTGCTCACGCACGCGCACGCGGACCATCTGTCCTTCAGCTCACTAGACGCACTCCCGAGAAACATTCCGCTGTACGCACCGCCGGTAATTGCGAAGTGGCTGCGCCGCCGGGGCTACGCCCACGCGGAGGATCTCGCGCCCGGGAATACGGCGCGGATCGGAACCGTCGACGTGCACGCCGCGCTGGCGACGCATAAAGGCAATCGGTACGGTTTCGATCGCTGGCGAAGCGCGGCGAACATGTATCTCCTCGACGGCGGCACCGAGAGTTGCTTCTTCGCCGGCGATACCGCGCTCACCCCCGACACGCACGAGCTCGTGCACGGACATCTCGTGCCGAGTGGGCGTCGGCTCGACGTCGCGCTCTTGCCGATCGGCTATGCGCCATGGTGGAAGCGAGCCGGATTCCGTCGCGGTCATCTGACCCATGATGACGCGCTGACACTCTTCGAGCGCCTGGGCGGCCGGGTGTTCGTGCCCTATCACTGGGGCACGTTCCATCACATCACGGCGCGGTCGCACGACGCCATCAACCGACTCGTCGAGGGCCTCGAGGCACACCACCTTCGCGCCGCGGTGCGAATTCTCGAGCCAGGCGAAACGCTCGATCTGTCGCGCGAGACGGAATCCCGGTTGAGTCATCCGAAGCGACGGGCCGCCGACCGCGCGTTCGACGACCCGGGCGGAGGCGGCGAGGTCGGCGAAGAGCGCGCCGAGCCCGAGCCGCACGCGCCGCAGTGAGCGGCGCCTTCGAACCAGCGAAGGCCTTACCGGGTGCGACCGATACCATCGTCGCGATCGCGACGCCAACCGGGCGCGGCGCGCTCAGCGTCATCCGCGTCAGCGGTCGTCGGGCACACGAGATCGGCCGCGGCATGCTCTCGCGTTGGCCAGATCGGGCTCGTGAGGCGGTGCTGACCGAAGTACGTGACCAGTCCGGCGCACAACTCGATCAGGTCGTCGTCGTGCGCTACGACGCGCCGGCGTCGTTCACCGGTGAAGACTCGATCGAGATCACGACACACGGCGGGATCGTCGTTCCAACCACGGTCGTTGCCGCGGTGCTTGCTGGCGGCGCGCGCATGGCGGCACCAGGTGAATTCACGCGACGCGCGGTGCTCAATGGGAAGCTCGACATTCTCCAGGCCGAAGCAACGGCGGATCTCATTGCCGCCGGATCGCGCGCGGCGCAGCGCGTCGCGCTTCAGCAACTGGACGGTGGCCTCTCTCGTCGCATTGCCGCTTTGCGAGAGCAGGTTGTTGGCATCGAGGCGCTGATCGCGTACGACATCGATTTTCCCGAAGAGGACGACGGACCGATTGCGCCGGCGCGCATTCTTACCGCGCTCGACAGTCTCGAGGCGGCGTTGCGAGGGCTTCTCGCCACGGCGCGCGGGGGCGAGCTCGTTCGCGAGGGCGCGCTGGTCGTGCTCGCCGGCGCGCCTAACGTCGGCAAGTCGTCGCTGTTCAACGCGCTCATCGGCCGCAGCCGGGCCATCGTCACTTCAGTTCCCGGGACCACGCGCGACGCGCTAGAAGCGGTGATCGACGCGGACCCCTGGCCGATTCGTCTTGTCGATACCGCCGGCCTCCGATCCACGACCGACCCGGTCGAGCGGCTCGGCATCGAGGTGTCCGAGTCGTACCTCGCGCGAGCTGCCATCGTGCTCTGCTGCGGCGAAGACGAGCCATCGATGCGGTCGGCCATCGAGCGCCTTCGAATGGCTCGGCGGCAACCGGCAAATGAGAGCCTGCTCATCCTCGTCCACACGAAGTGCGATCTGCCTCGGCCGTTCGGCGCCGAGCTCGAGGCGTTGGGCGCCGACTCGCACGCGGCGGCGGGCGTTCACGTCAGCGCCGAGACCGGCGCGGGAATACAGCGACTTCTCGGGGTCATCGGCGACGCACTGGGCCGCGCCGTCGGCGCCCCGGAGCTGGATGCGCCGCTTCTCACACAATCGCGACACCAGCACGCGGTGGCGCTCGCGCTGGAAGAGTTGCGCGCATTTCGCCGCGCGTGGCGGGATGCGTCTTTGCCGGCGACGATCGCCGCGGTGCATCTACAGGCCGCGGGCGAAGCACTGCAAGACCTCATCGGCGGCATCGACACCGAACAGGTGCTCGACGAGGTATTCCGCCGATTCTGCGTCGGGAAGTAGGACTCCGCCTTACGAGTTCGGACGATCCTCGCCGGTGACGTGTCGCCAGATCTCATCGCCGAGCCACTCCATGCGCTCTCGCGCGTACGTGAGCTCGGCGGTGGCGAGCGTCGGCGCATGATTCGAGAGATGACGCGAGAGCTCGATCATTTCGTCGAGCAGCTCGCGCAGCACGATGTTCTGACGCCGCTCCTTCCGATCAGGCACTGACCGCCGCGCTGTGCGCGTACGCCGACAGCTCGACGTCGCTCGCGCGAACCGCCCACGCGAGGCCGTGTGCATCGATCCCCGCTTCGCAAAGCCGCGCGCCGATGAAATAGCCGCTTCGCTCGGGAAGGAGATAGCGACCGTCCACGGTGCGCGCGTCGTCGCTCATCCCCCCGGACAAGTAGCGCAGGCGCAGTCCGAGCGCGGCACGATCGAGGTCCGACGTCACGGCACGAGCAAGGACGGGCTCCAACTCGCGAATGCGCGCGTACTGGCGCCGCTCGTAGCCGAAGTACTCCCAGGCCGCGTGTCCGGGGCTGATCGCTCGTGAGGCGTGCACCGCGAGACCTTCGTTCACGAGGAGCTCGCGCAGCGGAACGCGACGACCCGTGTCCCAATACGAATAGTCGCCATCCGCTTTCGCGATGAATTCTCGTAAGGCACTGCGGCTCGTCGGCGAGGTGTAGCGAACGGCGTGCGCATATTCGTGCGCTAACCAGAGGGGCAGGAGCTCCGGATCGAGCCCGAGCCCATCGGTCTCCTCATTGACGACACCGGTGAAGTGCTCGAGACAAACGAACGCGACGCCGCGGCCGCGGACAACGAGCTCACCGGCGTTCGCGGCACCGACGCCAACCATGAGGACGACATCCACGTCGACGTCGGTGTCGAGGAGCGCTGCACAGCGCTGCTCCGCGTCACGCGCGAGTGCGACGACGTCCGTTCGCTCCAGCATTCCGCGCAGATCACGCCGGTCAGCGTAGACCGTTGCGTTTGCGACATCTCGAAAGTGCGGGCCATCCGGGTCGACGACGTAGTTGTTCCAATACGCCTCGAGAAGGCGACGGTGCGCGGCGAAGTATCGGTCGTAGGCGGCAGCTCGGTCGGTGCTATCGAGAACGGCAAAGAAGTCGGGCAGCAGGTTGATCAGCATCTCGACCAGAGCGCGGGAAGGCGGCGCGGCGGCACGATGGACGCGGAAATGATAGTTGTGACCAGATGGAGGAACAAGAGCAACAGCCGCGACGCTCAACGCGGCCGAGCGCGCCCGACGAATAACGGTTGAATCGATGTGTAAACGCGCGCGCAATTAGGTGTCGGGAGGGGCAACCACCCATGGCACGCTTCTTCCCTTTCGAGCCTTCGGCAGCACGTAACAGATGTTGGAGATGCACCATGACGACGCTTCAGCAAATCGACCTGCAATGCCCAATCTGCGAGAATCGCTTTCGATCGCAGGCGGTTGTGTCGACGAATTCCTTCGGTGGCAAGCGCACTGATTTCCACGAGCGCGCCGCGGGCACACAGCCGTTGCCGTATCTCATCCACACCTGCAGCCGCTGTGGATACTCCGGGTCGGAGCGCGATTTCACCGAAGACGCCGACGTCTCGCCCGTGCTGAAAGAGCGGGTGTGGAACGAGCTCGCGCCAGCGATCGCGATCGGGCCCGTGTCCGGCTCGGAGAAATACGAGGCGGCGGCGAAAGTCGCCGATTGGCAGGGCATGGAGGCGCGGCACGTTGCCGATCTGCTTCTGCGCGCGGCGTGGTGCTGCGTGGACGAAGGCGACGTCGAAGCGGAGCGGTTCTTCCGTCGTAAGGCGGCGTGGAAATTCGAGGAAGCGCTGCAGAGCTTCGATGGCGTTGCGCGTGATGAGCGCGCCGTGCTCACCTATCTCGTCGGAGAATTGTGGCGACGGGTGGGGGACGCGAAGCTCGCGGCGGAGTGGCTCAACCGAGTGGCGTCGGAAGTTGTCGACGCGCACACGCAACAGTGGGTGATCGACGCCGCACGACAGCAGCGGGATTGCCCGCGGGAGTGGTTCGGCTGATTTGATGGGTGCGGGTGGTGGGCGTGGGGTGAGTGAAGGTGGGGTGGAAAGAACAGCGGACGAAAAGGGGCGCCAGATGGCGCCCTTTTTCAATTTTGCTCATCGCCCGACGTCGCCACCGCTAATCGGTCAACGCGTCCCGAACAGTCGATCGCCGGCGTCGCCAAGACCAGGCATGATGTATCCCTGCTCGTTGAGCGCGCGATCGAGCGCAGCACAATAGACGGTGACATCCGGGTGTCCCTGCGCGAGACGGCGCACGCCTTCGGGCGCGGCGACCAAGCACAAGAACCGAATACGCGTCGCACCCGCTCGCTTGAGCGATGAAACGGCCGCGACGGCGCTGCCACCAGTGGCGAGCATCGGATCGAGCAGAAAGAAGTCTCGCTCCGCGGCGTCGCCGGGAACCTTGAAGTAATAGTCGACCGGCTCGAGCGTATCATGATTCCGATACAAGCCGATGTGGCCGACGCGGGCGCCGGGCACGAGACGATAGATTCCTTCCACCATTCCGAGGCCGGCGCGAAGGATCGGCACGAGCGTGAGCTTCTTTCCGCTGACGCGTTGGCCGACCGTCGGTTCGAGCGGCGTATCGACGGGCACTGACTCGAGGGCGAGATCATTCGTCGCCTCGTACGCCATCAGCATGGCGATCTCGTCCACCAGCTCCTTGAAGATCTTGGTCGGCGTTCCTCGGTCGCGCAAAATCGTGAGCTTGTGCTGGATCAACGGGTGCGAAACGATGCGCAGCGTCGGAAACGCAGGGGTGGTGTCCATGGCCGGGAAGCTACTAATTTCGCGCGAATGAAAGAATACCAACCGTGATCATTCGCCCTGTGCGTGTCTCGCACTGACGCCGAAGGTGATGAAGCGCTCGCGCCGCGACGGATCCTCGAGGCGGCCGCGCGGCAGATCCTCAGCGGCGGCGCCGCCGACCTCGCGCTGAGCGACGTCGCTCGGGAGGCGGGGATCAGCAAGGCGCTCATTCACTATCACTTTCGTGATAAGGAGACGCTGCTCTCGTGCGTCGTCGACCACATCGCGCACGACCTCGTTGCGCGTGAGCGTAACGCACTCGTTCCTTACAAAGGCCAGCACAATCCACTCGCGGTCGACGCGCTCTGGCAATGGTTGGAAGGCGAGCTCCGACGCGGCGACATTCGCGTGCTACTCGAGCTCGATTCCTGTCGCGGAGCCACCATTCAGATGGCGGCGAGACGGGCCGCCGAGTTGCGTCGCGCAACGGCGAACGAGACCGTAGAGCGATTGTTTACGATTCTCGAATTGCGCCCGCGTATCGAGTCGTCGCTCATCGCGAATGTATTCGTTGCGTTCGTCGACGGGCTCGCGGTCGACGCAGGGTTATCGGTCGATGCCGGAAACGCCGCGACGTCGCGCGTCGCGTTCGACGTCTTCTGGCTGGCGATGTTGAGCCTGGCGGAGTAGGCGCGCGAGCCAACTAAGACGTGATGGCGGTGCGCAGCCAATCCCAGTACTCTGCCGGCGCGCGCTCGGCGACGTCGTTGTGGCCGGCGTCTGGGACCAGGAGAAGTTTGCCCTTCACGGCCGCCGCGTCGTAAACCTCCTTGCCCATTTTCGCTGGAACTACGCGATCACGAAGTCCGTGCACGACCGACACTGGCACATCGAGCTCGCGCACGCGCTGCTCAGTGTCGTAGTGTACTCGTGACACGATCGGCCAGAACAGGGTGAGGCCGGGCAACGCCATTCGCCCGGCCATCGCTCGCGCCGAAGTGAGGGGTGACTGCAGCAGCAGCGCGACCGGAGGGTGCTCGCTCGCGAGCTCCGCGGCGATTGCGCTTCCGAGCGAGTGACCGAAGTAGACGAGTCGGGCAGTCGCGACGCCAAGCTCGTCGACGACGAAGTCGCGAGCGGCGCGTGCGTCGAGCGCGGCGGCGACGTAGGTCGGTCGGCCGGACAAGCCATCGTACCCACGGATCTCAGGCAAGACCACGGCAACGTTCGCCACTCGCGTCACCACCTGGGCCCACGGGACCAGATTGCGGGCGAGGTCGGCGTTCCCGTGGAATGCGAGCAGCACACGATCAGCACGCGCGAGGTCGCCGACGAGAAATGCGAATAGATCGGTACTGTCCGCTGCGCGGTACGAGACCTGCCGGACGTGCTCGCCGCCCGAGCGGACAGCGAATCTGCCGAGCACGAATGGTGGCTGGAAGACGATTCGCTCCTGTTGCGCCCACATGAGCGTGAGCAGCAACAGATACACGACGACGGCGGCGAGCGGGGCGAGCAAGAGCACGTGACGCGAAACGCTAATGGGCGCCGCCGGGTGCGCAGGGTTCCTGATGAGTCTCGGGGAGTGCAATTTACGCGGATGCGTATTCCAATCGAAACCTTTCGGTTGCCGAACGGGCTGTTCGTGACGCTATCGGAGGATCATACGGCGCCGATCGTCGCCGTGAACCTCTGGTATCACGTTGGCTCCGCGAACGAGCGCGAAGGGCGCACCGGCTTCGCTCACCTGTTCGAGCACATGCTCTTTCAGGGCTCGGCTGATGTCGGCGCGAACGAGCACTTCGAGCTCATTCAACGTGCCGGCGGCACGCTGAATGGTTCTACCTGGTTGGATCGCACGAACTACTTCGAAACGGTGCCGTCGAATCAGCTCGAGCTCGTCCTGTGGCTCGAAGCCAACCGTATGGGCTGGCTGCTGCCGGCGATGACGCAACAGAAGCTGGATACGCAGCGCGACGTCGTGAAGAACGAGCGGCGGTGGTCGGTCGACAATCAGCCGTACGGCACGTGGTGGGAGCGACTGCCGGCGCTGGTCTTTCCCGAAGACCATCCATTTCATCATTCGCTCATCGGCTCGATGTCGGATCTCGACGCGGCGAGCCTGGAGGACATCAAGCATTTCTTCGCGACCTACTACACGCCCGACAACGCGGTGCTTTCGATTGCCGGAGATTTCGACAAATCGGAGACGCGAGCACTCATCACGAAATACTTCGGTTCGATTCCGTCGGGCGGCGGCAGGCCTCCGCTCCCGGACATGACACTTCCATCAACCTTCGGTGGGTGGAAGCGCCTGGTGGTCGAGGACGACGTGATGCTTCCGCGGCTGTTCCTCGCGTTTCGCGCGCCCGTGTTCGGCACGAAGGGGTACTACGCGTCGAGCGTCTGCGGGGCGGTTCTTGGATTGCGCAAGGGGAGCCGCTTGCATCGGCGGCTCGTGCGGGAGCGTCAGGTCGCGGCCGAAGCGCAGGCCTTCACGTACGATCTCACGAAGGGAAGTGATCTGCTGGTCATCGACGTCACGGCGCGCCCGTCGATCGCGGCCGAGGCACTCGAGCGCGAAGTCGCACACGAAGTCGATCTGCTCGTCCGCGACGGCGTCACTGAAGAAGAGGTCGCTCGCGCGGTGGCCCTCGTTCAGACGGAATTTGTCGCGGCCATGCAATCCGCCGGCGACCGAGCGGATCGTCTCTCCCAGTTCGCGACCTATTTCAAGAATCCTGAACTCGTGAACGAGCAGGTCGAGGAGTACGAGGCGATCACAGCCGACGACGTGAATGCCTTCGTGCGCGAGCGGCTCGGCGAGGCGAACCGCGCCAGTCTCCTCTTCGTGCCGCGACAGGGGGGCGCGGAGGAGGCGGCGCCGTCGGAGGAGATCGCGGCGGGCGTCGGCTCGGTGGTGCACTCATGAGTGCACACACGAATGGCGGTAGCACGGTGCTCGAGCGCGCCCCGCGGCCATCGTCCGGGTCACCACGACCGTATCAGTTTCCACGCTTCGACCGCACGGCACTGCCTAACGGGCTCAATCTCGTCATCGCGCCGATCCCCAAGCTGCCGATCGCCACGATCACAATGCTGTTGGACGCCGGCGCCGTGTGCGATCCGCAGGGACGGTTCGGACTGGCGCAGCTCACCGCGGACTTGCTCCTGGAAGGGTCGACCTCGAGCGACGGAACCGCGATCACCGATCGCTTCGAGCGGCTCGGCGCGTCGGTCGAGGCGCATGCCGATTGGGACGTCGCCACGGTGACTGTCACGACGTTGACCGACAAACTTCGGCCGACGTTCGAGCTACTGGGCGAGGTCCTGCGCGCGCCGGCGTTCAGCGCGCGCGAGGTCGAGCGACTCAAGAATGAGCGACTCGCCGAGCTGCTGCAGCTTCGCGCGGAGCCACGCGGTCTGGCGGACGAGTTCTTCTCGAGGTTTCTGTACGAAAGCTCGTCTCGTTATGCACGGCCTGACGGCGGCGACGAGGCAAGTGTGCGCGGTCTCACCGGCGACGCGGTCTCGGGCTTCTACGCCAAGCGCTATTCGCCGAATGGCACGACGATGATCGTCGCCGGAGATGTGCGCGCGGGGGAGATCGAACGTCTCGCGCGCGATGTTTTCGGCGATTGGAAGGGCGGGGTGCCGGTCGCGATGACGTCGTCGGATGAAGCGGCGCGCCGATCTCGCGCGGTGCACATCGTGAGCAAACCCGACGCGCCGCAATCCGAATTGCGCATCGGCCACGTCGGCTTGCCGAGGCGCCACCCGGATTATTTCTCGGCGGTGATCATGAATGCCGTGCTCGGCGGGCTCTTCTCGTCGCGAATCAACCTCAATCTACGAGAAGCGCACGGCTACACGTACGGCGCGAGCTCGTACTTCGATTGGCGTCGGCAGAAGGGACCTTGGGTCGTCGCGACAGCCGTCGCGAGTGAGGTCACTCATTCGGCGGCGATCGAGGTCATCAAGGAGATCGAGCGCATTCGCTCGGCGCCGATCAGCGCGGACGAGCTGTCTCTCGCGACGAGCTATCTGGACGGCGTTTTTCCCATTCGGTTCGAGACGACCTCCGCCATTGCCGCAGCGCTCACGACACTGGTCGTGTACGGTTTGCCGGACGACTGGTACGACGTGTATCGAGAACATGTTCGGGGGGTGACGGCAGCGGACGTGCTGTCGGCGGCCGAGCGTCACCTGCATCCAGAGGCGCTGCAAATGGTCGTCGTCGGCAATGCCGCGGCCGTGCGAGACAGCGTCGAGGCGATGGCGTTCGGGCCCGTCCAGGTCTACGACGTCGAGGGCCGTCCCGCCTAACGATGGGCGACGCCACGCTCGGCTCGCGCCGCGTTTACACGGGTCGGGTACTCAACCTCGACATCGACCAGGTTCGTTACCCCGACAAATCAGTCGGCGAGCTCGAGATCATTCGTCACCCCGGGGCAAGCGCCGTCATTCCCTTTCTGAGCGATCCCGCGGGCGACGACCCACAAATTCTTCTCATCAAGCAGTACCGGTACGCGGCCGAAGATTTCTTGTACGAGGTGCCGGCCGGCCGACTCGACCCTAACGAGTCGCCGATCGATTGCGCGCGACGCGAGCTCAGGGAGGAAACGGGCTGCACCGCCGAGCGACTCGAGCCGCTCTACACCTTTTACACGACCCCTGGCTTCATCGACGAGCGCATTCACGGCTTCATGGCTACCGGACTCACGCGGGGTGAAAGTCGCCGTGAGGCCGACGAATTCATGACGCTCGAAACGATGACCCTCTCGCACGCGTTGGATTTGATCCGGAGGGGCGAGATCCGCGACGCGAAGACGACAGTGCTCATCCTTTTCGCCGCGGGCTATCGCGCCGGACGGTAGGCCAGATCACCGCCGACGAGAGAAACGCGAGAGTCATGGCCTGTGTCGAATGGCTATGAGGATCGCAGTCCTGTCCATCCTGGGCGTCGCTTCGAGTGGACACCCGAGGCCGCAAGAAAGCTACGGGCGCGCTACGGCGATCTGAGTTAAGTCGTTGTTCTTTAGGGAATTAACACTGGTTGGCAGGGAGCGTCTAACAGGGGCACGTTGCCTGCTTTTGAAGGGGGTGACGGTTCCGAGGCGCAGGGTCGCACAACACATCGGAGAGGCCCAGATCGATTCAGAATTCCGAATCGAGCCCTGGAGCAGGACCAAGGGGGGCATAGTCACATGGCTGAAGTCGCATTCAAACGGGCGCCGCTTCCAGGCGCATCAATCAGAGAGAAGCTCCGGACCCAGGACGACAGCGAGGTCGTGTCTGCCTTCCTCGGTGGTGAGGAGCGCGCGTTCCAGGAGCTCGTCGAGCGGTACCAGACGAGGCTCCTGAACTTCATCTTCCGGACGATTGGCGACCGTGAGAAGGCGGAGGACCTGGTTCAGGAAGTCTTCATCCGAGTCTATCGACACATTCAGCGGTTCGACCGGTCGAAGAAATTCTCGACCTGGGTTTACACGATCGCCTCGAACCTCGCAAAGAACGAACTACGGAATCGGTCGCGAAATCCGTTGGTCCTCTTTCAGACCATCAAGAGCAACTGGGAGGACGAAGAGCGACCACTGCAGTTCGAGGATGCGACCGCCCGGCCGGACGATCTGTACCGCAAGCGGCACCTGCGTCATCTCGTCGAGGAGACGGTCGCGAAGCTACCTGAGCACCATCGTCAGGTGTTCGTGCTCCGCGAGCTCGAGGGAAAGTCGTACGAGGAGATCGCCGAGATCACGGACTGCAACCTGGGGACGGTAAAGTCGCGATTGAATCGTGCACGAAACGCGTTCGCCTCCATCATCGAGCCCTGGTTGGATTAAGCACCGAAAAGTTCCACTAACTCCGCAAAAACACTGAGGACGCCGGCGCGGAAAGTTCGCGCCGGCGTTTCGCTTTTCGGGTGATTCTCTTCGATAATTGATCGTATCATTTGCATGGTCTCTGTGATTACTTCCGTGCACTAGCACCCGGGCAAGATGTCTAGTTAGTTCTCGGAACTGGCATTGGCATGCCGGGTACCCAGACGCGGACCCTGTTTCATGCGAGCACATTGCTTCTGATGGATTGTCGCGAGTTCCGAGAGAAACACGTCGGCTTTGTCGATGACACGCTTCCAGCGGTGGAGATGGAGCGGATGCGTCGACACGTGCAATGTTGTTATCGCTGCGCGCGACATGACATCGCTGTTCGGCGTGGGCTGATGCTCGTGCGAAGCCTCCCGCAAATCGAACCATCCGCTGATTTCATGACGCGGCTCGGCGATCGAATCGCGGAATTGCAGCCCGTAGGCGACGCCACGGCGAGCACCTCTCCCTTCCATCTGACGTCGGGAGCGTTCGCGGCGCTGGCGGCTGGGCTCACACTGTTCGGCTACGTCGCGCTCGAAGCAGTGCATCGATTCGGAAGACCACCGGTGCTTGTTCTTCCTCCGGTCGTTGCCACCGCTCCCGCTCCCAAGCCAGTTCCATCGCTGACCAGCACAGCGTACATGGCTGGAATCTCGACGGGCATGCCCGTTTGGCCCGCGGTGTTGATGGTGGATGAAGCGCCGCGCCGCATGGCCGGCGTCGAACTTCAACAAGCTTCGCTTCGCTAACGAGTAGTGCGCCGCGAGACGCCGAGGTCATGCCGCGGCGTCTTTCTTATATTGTGAGCGCATGGCCGCCGCTCCTCCCTCCGCCGGACAGAAATCGCTTCGCGCTGCACTGCAGACGCGCGTCTTCGAGCCCGCATACTACTTCTACGGCGCCGAGGACTATCTGAAAGACGAAATGGTGCGCCAGGTGATCGATGCCGCCGTCGATCCGGCGACGCGCGATTTCAATCTCGAGATACTTCGTGCCGGAGATCTCGATGCGGAGACATTCGGTTCTCTGCTCGCCACACCGCCGATGATGGCGGAACGCCGCGTCGTCGTCGTGAGAGACGTCGGTGCCCTACGAAAAGAGGCGCGTCGCGCGCTGGAGCAGTATCTCGAGCGACCGGCGAAGGACATCGTGCTCGTGCTCGTGGCGACAGCGGGAACGAAGGACGACCGCGTCCTACTCGAGCGTACGACGCCGGTGGATTTCGAGCCGCTCTCCGGGAATCGTGTTCCGAAGTGGATCGCGTACTACGCGACGCACGATCTCGGGTGCGAGATCACGCCGGAGGCGGTGAGCTTGCTACAGAACGCTGTCGGCACCGAGCTCGCGCAGCTCAAGATCGAGCTGGACAAGCTCGCGAGCTTCGTGATCGGGGGTGAGCGAAGCGTCATCGACGAGCAGGCGGTGGCCGCGATCGTCGGGATTCAGCGTGGCGAGACGTTAGGCGACCTGCTCGACGCGGTCGCCGACCGAAACGCCGCTCGCGCACTCGATCTCCTTCCCCACGTTTTGCTGCAGCCGAAGACGAGCGCCGTTACGATTGTCATGGCGCTCGGAACGCAAACGCTCGCGCTGGCGTGGGGGCATGCGCGTCGAAAGGCCGGCGTGTCGCCACACCGCATGAGGGATGAATTCTACGCATTGCTCAAGGACTCGTCCCCATTCACCGGGCGGAGCTGGGGCGACGCCGTGAGCAATTGGGTTCGCGCGATGGACTCCTGGGGGCCGAGAGATCTCGATGCGGCGCTCGCGGCGCTGCTCGCGACGGATGTCGCGATCAAGGAGAGCCGCGTCTCGACCGATGAGCAATTACTCGAGTCGCTCATCCTGACGCTGTGCGCTTCGACGCGACAGATATCGCGTCCCGCGGCATGATGAAGCCAACCATCATCGCTCTGTTCGCCGTGGTTGCCGCAACGGCGGGCAACGCGAGCGCACAGACGGATTCCAGTGGGAAACAGCGGGCTGCCGTGGTCGATCCGCGAGACTCGCTCTTCCTTCGCGCGCGCAAGCTCGTGCTCGCGGGGAATGGACCGGCTGGAAGAGCGTTGGTCGACTCGGCGGTGACGGCGAGCGATGGGACGCCAGACTATCCCACGGCGCTGTACTGGCGCGCCGCGCTGGCGGCGACGGCAGCCGACGCCGAACGGGACTACCGGCGCGTGATCGTCGAATACCCGTTTTCGCCGCACTCCGGCGACGCGCTGCTCGCGCTCGCTCAGCTCGAGATGGCGCGCGGCGACCGCGATCCGGCCATCGATCACTTGCAACGATTCCTGCTCCAGTGGCCTAACGATCCAGAGCGCGTGCGAGCCGGCATTTGGCTCGGTCGGTTGCTACTGGACCAGAACCAGCTCGCGAAGGGTTGCGCCGTGCTGCTGCGGACGCGAGCCACGTTAGGCGATACGGCGGTGGAAACGCGCAATCAAGTCGACTACTACGCTGGTCGCTGCGCCGGGGTCGACACCGTCGTGCCCGTCGCGCGACCTGCGGTGCCGACGAGAGTGACGCGAGCGGACACGACGCGCCGCCGGCCACCAACGAAGGACTCGGCACACACCGACACGACCAGGCGATCGCCGGCACGTCGCGACACGGCGCGTCCCGACTCCAGCCGTCGACCGGCGCCGGCGACGAACACGGCGGCGAAAGACACCGGTCGCCGCGCCCCGCCAAAAGACACAGCCCGACGCAGCGCACCGCCGCCTAACGGGGCACTCCAGTCGCCGCCAGGTCGCTACACCGTTCAAGTCGCGGCGTATGCGACGAGGGACTCGGCGGAAAACCTCGTGACCAAGCTGCGCGCGCGCGGCATCGTGGCGCGCGTCGCCACGATCGCGAAGCCCTTTCGCGTTCGCGTCGGCCACTACGCCACCGACGCCGAGGCAACGGCGACCGCGCGCGAGCTGAAGGGAAAGGGAATCGAAGGGTTCGTGACGACGACAGACAACGAAAGCGCGAGCGCGGCGGTGCGAAAGTGAGCGGCGTGGGTCAGGCGCCGACGCCCCTGATGCAGCAATACCGCGAGATCAAGGCGCGCCACCAGAACGCGCTCCTGTTTTTCCGCATGGGCGAGTTCTACGAGATGTTCTACGACGACGCGGAAGTCGCTTCGCGCGTCCTCGGCCTAACGCTGACGTCACGGAACAACGGCGGAGCCGCCGACGTGCCGCTCGCCGGCGTGCCGGCGAAAGCGATACAAGAGTACGTGCGCCGCCTCGTGCAGCAGGGGTTTCGCGTCGCGATCTGTGAGCAGACCGAAGACCCGAAGCTCGCGCGCGGGATCGTGCGCCGCGAAGTGGTCGAAACCGTCACGCCGGGCGTCACGTTCGCCGAGGAATTGCTGGAGGGCGCGCGCAACAACTTCATATGCGCGCTGTGGAGCGCGGGGCGCGCCAAGGGCGCGACCGTCGAATCCATCGGCGTGGCGGCGGCCGACGTGTCGACGGGAGAGCTCAGGCTTTCCGTAACCGATGGCGGAGCGCTCGACGCCGTGCTCGCTCGTTATGCGCCGCGCGAGATCATCCTACCGCAGGGCTCGGACCTCGCGCTCCCCCCTTCGCGCGCGGAGGCGTTGATCACGGAGCGCGAAGCGTGGGAGTTCGACAGCGAGCTGGCGACGGATGATTTGACGCGCCAATACCGCGTGCAATCGCTGGAAGGACTCGGCATCGGCGACGCCGAGAAGCCGGCGGTCGCTGCGGCCGGCGCACTGCTGCGCTATCTCCGCGAGCTGCAACCAGGGGGAGTGCCGCAGCTCTCGCGACCGAGCATCGATCGAGCGACTGGACTGATGGCGCTGGACGAGATGACTCGCCGCAACCTCGAGCTGGTCGAATCGCTGCGTGGCGGCGGCTCCGAAGGAACGCTGCTCTCCGTGCTCGATCGAACGGTCACACCGATGGGAGCTCGCCTCCTCCGGCAGTGGGTGCTCGCGCCGCTCACGGATCGCGCGGCGATCGACGAGCGGCTGGCCGTCGTGTCGAGCCTCGTCGACGATCTGCTCACGCGTGAGGCACTCCGCACCGCGCTCGACGGCGTGCGCGACGTCGAACGACTGAGCGCGAAGATCGCCTCCGGCCGTGCGTCCCCGCGCGACGTCGGGTCGTTAGGCATCTCGCTTGCCCGGCTGCCGCGCGTCGAACAGCTCATCGAGGAGCTCGCGCGGC
Organism: Gemmatimonadaceae bacterium; assembly: GCA_036557635.1. Lineage (GTDB taxonomy): Bacteria > Gemmatimonadota > Gemmatimonadetes > Gemmatimonadales > Gemmatimonadaceae > AG2. The sequence continues at coordinate 7,938 of DATBHD010000082.1, read as the reverse complement.
ACGGGAAGATTTTTCTGCTCGATCGCCTGCTCGCGGAGTGGGACGGCTGCGCCGCCGAAACGGCCGCGATCAGAGGGACGATCGTCGAACATCCACCGCTCGTGATCGGCGAGGAGCCGACGATCGTGACCGGCATCGATGCCGAGCTCGATCGGCTGCGAGCGCTGCGCGATGGCGGAAAGGACGCGATCGCGGACATCCAGGCGTCGGAGCGCGAACGTACCGGCATCGCTTCGCTCAAGGTCGGCTTCAACAAGGTCTTCGGCTACTACATCGAAGTGACCAAGGCCAACCTGCACCTCGTGCCTTCGGACTATCAGCGCCGGCAAACGATCACCAATGGTGAGCGCTTCGTCACACCGGCGCTGAAGGAGTACGAGGAGACGATTCTGACGTCTGGCGAGCGGATCGAGACGCGAGAGCGGGAGCTGTTCGAGGCGCTGCGCGCGAAAATCGGCGCGCGGATTGCCGCGCTGCAATGCGCGGCGCGCGCGATCGCGTTGCTCGACGTCGTCGCCAGCCTCGCCGAGGTCGCGGCGCGCGAAGGATACGTGCGCCCCGACGTCACCGGCGACTTCACGCTCGACATCGGCGCGGGACGGCATCCGGTCGTCGAGCGGATGATGCCGCGCGACAAGTTCATACCTAACGACGTTCGGCTCACCGAGGATGCCCGCGTCATCATTCTCACCGGGCCGAACATGGCCGGCAAATCGACGATCCTGCGTCAGGTCGGGCTGATCGTGCTGATGGCGCAGATGGGGAGCTTCGTGCCCGCCAGTTCGGCGCGCGTCGGTCTCGCGGATCGGGTGTTCACCCGCGTCGGCGCAAGCGACAACCTCGTGCGCGGTCAATCGACGTTCATGGTCGAAATGTCGGAAACGAGCTCGATCCTGCACTCGGCGACGGCGCGCAGCCTCGTGCTGCTCGACGAGATCGGCCGGGGGACATCGACTTACGACGGCGTGTCGATCGCCTGGGCGGTGAGCGAGCATCTGCACGATCGGACCGGATGCAAAACGATCTTCGCGACGCATTATCATGAACTGACCCAGCTGGCGCAGGATCTCGAGGCAGTACGAAACTTCAACGTCGCCGTGCGCGAGGTGAACGACGACGTCCTGTTCCTGCATCGATTGCAGCCCGGCGGCGCCGATCGATCGTACGGCATCGAGGTCGGTCGGCTGGCGGGCCTGCCATCCGAGGTGCTCGAACGCGCGCGGCACGTGCTGAAGCTCCTCGAGGGCGAGCAGTTGGCGAAAGGCAAGCGTGTGAACGGCAGCGAGAAGGCCGAAGCGCCGCAGGATCAGCTTGGTCTGTTTGCGCACGCGCCGAACCCGGTCATCAACCGTCTCGCGGCCCTCGACACGGATTCCATCACTCCACTTCAGGCACTCTCGCTCCTGGCCGAGCTGTCGCGTGATGCAAAGCGTTTCTGAGATGGGGCTCTTACATTTCCTTCCATGCGCCTGACGCTTTTCCTCATCGCGTGGCTGGGTGCGACGGCGTGCGTCGACAAGGAGCAATCGCAGAAGCTCATGAAGAGCTTCGAGAACGGACCGCCACATCCGGACGAAGCTCCAAAGATGCTCAACAAGGAGCTGCCCTTTCACTATCCGTCGGCGCTGTACGCGAAGAAAGTGCAGGGGAACGTCACTCTGCGGCTCTTCATCGATCGCGACGGGCGCGTGCGACCAGATTCCACGCAGGTCGTCGAGTCGAGCGGCTACGCCTCGTTCGACTCCGCCGCGGTTCGCGGCTCACAAGAGTTACAGTTCGTGCCGGCGAAGACGAAGGGAGAACCGCAACCGGTGACGATCCTGTTCCCGGTTTATTTTCGATTTCCAGGAGCGCCGCCACTGCCGGGAGACACGGTCCTGGGCAAAGGGGCCAGGGGTAGGGGATAGGGTCTCATGACTACGCGGAATCTGAAGCCCTACGACTCCGTCCTGGAGACGATCGGGTGGACGCCGCTCATCCGGCTCCATCGCGTCACCCGAGGCGTGCGCACTCCGGTGTACGCAAAAGCCGAGTTCTTCAATCCCGGCGGGTCGGTGAAGGACCGCATCGGGATGCCGATCATCGAGCGCGCCGAGAAAGAGGGGAGGCTCAAGCCCGGCGGAACGATCGTCGAAGGGACGAGTGGGAATACGGGCATCGGGCTCGCGATCGCCGCGTCGTTCAAGGGCTATCGGTGCATCTTCACCATGCCCGACAAGATGTCGCAGGAAAAAGTGCGACTGCTCAAGGCGTTCGGCGCGGAAGTGATCGTGACGCCGACGGCGGTGCCGCCCGATCATCCCGACAACTACGTGATGATGGCGAAGCGAATCGCGCACGAGACGCCTAACGCGATCCTCGCTAATCAGTTCTACAACGACGCCAACTCGGACGCACATTACGCGACGACGGGTCCGGAGATCTGGGAGCAGACCGAAGGCCGCGTCACGCATTTCGTTTGTGCCGCGGGCACGGGCGGCACAATCACCGGTGTCGGACACTATCTCAAGGAGCGCAATCCGAAGATTCAGATCATCTCGGGCGATCCGGTCGGTTCGATCCTCGCCGAGATGTGGCGAACGAAGGGGCAGAGCAAACCAGAAGGCACCCCGTACAAGGTCGAGGGAATCGGACAGGACAAGATTCCGGGCACCCTCGACATGGCGGTCATCGATGACTTCATGACCGTCACGGACAAGGAGTCGTTCGCCATGGCGCGGCGCCTGACGAGGGAGGAAGGTCTCTTCGTCGGCGGGTCGTCGGGGTTGATCGTCCATGTGGCGCTTCATCTCGCGCGTCGGCTCGACGATTCCGATGCATGCGTCGTGACGATCTTGCCGGACACGGGTGAGCGATATCTCTCGAAGCTCTACAACGACGAATGGATGCGAGAGAATCAGCTCCTCGATGCCGATCGAACCACGCTGGCGAGCGTATTGAGCTCGAAGCCGCCAACCGGTGAGCCGGTGGTGAGCGTCGCGCCCGGGACGACAGTGCGACAGGCACTGCGCCTCATGTCACTGCACGACGTGTCTCAGCTTCCGATCATGGAGGGCAGCAATTGCATCGGATCCGTGAGTGACTGGTCGCTTTCGGCGAAGAGTCTGGACGACACCAAGGTGCTCGACACCACGGTGAGCGCCGTGATGGACCCACCATTTCCGATGGTCGACGCACAACAACCCGTAGACGCGATCGCGAAACTGCTCTCGAAGTCGAACCCGGCGGTACTTGTTAGGTCGAACGGCACCGTGCTGGGGATCGTGACGCGGTCGGACATGCTGAGCTATCTGATGGCCAGGGGCTAGGGCCCAGAGCCAAGTGCTTGGCAGATCAGACTGAATCGCCTAAGCCCGTTCTTCCTGGCCCCTATTGACCCCCTTGCCCTCCTGCTAGCCCCTAACCCCCTTGAAGATTTCTGTTCTCATGGGCGGCACGTCCGCCGAGCGCGATGTGTCGCTCGCGTCCGGGCTGCGTGTCACCGAGGCGCTGCGCACGCGAAGTCATGAAGTCATTGCGATCGATACGGCGCGCGGCGCGCTGAGTCGCGACGACGAGCGCGCGCTACTTGCGCGCCGCGTGGTGCAACCAACGCCTCCGTCGCAATCGGAGCTGCAGCGCATGGCTCGCGAAACGCTACCGCAGATGCAGCGAGTGCTCCCGTCGCTTCAGGAGGCGGACATCGTGTTCCTCGGTCTGCACGGCGGGGCCGGAGAAGACGGGACGATTCAGGCGATGCTGGACCTGGCGGGTGTGCCGTACACGGGGAGCGGGCACCTCGCGAGTGCACTCGCCATGGACAAGGAACTGTCGAAGCATCTGTTCGTGCGAAACAAGGTGCTCACGGCCGAATGGGTGATGGCGACGCCCGAATCGGCGAACGAGAAAGACAATGATGGAAGGCGTTTTCGTGCGAAGACTCTCCAGACACTGGGACTTCCGGTCGTGGTGAAGCCGTCGAAGCAGGGATCGACGGTGGGACTCAGCGTCGTGAAGAAGGCAAAGGATCTCGCCGCGGCCGTTGGCGAAGCGTTTCGATTTGACGACGAGGTCATGATCGAGCGTTTTGTTGCAGGCCGCGAGTTGACCGTCGGCATCCTGGGTCATGAAGCGCTCCCGGTTGGCGAAATCATCCCGAAGCACGAGATTTACGACTACGAGTGCAAGTACCAGGCGGGGATGGCCGTCGAGGAATTTCCGGCGAAGATTACGGCGGCGCAGACATCCAGTGTGCAGGAGTTGGCGCGCCGCGCGTTTCTTGCACTCAAGCTGCGTGGTTATGCACGCATCGATTTTCGAATGAGTGTTGAGAAGGGAAAGACAAGCAAGTTTTATTGTCTCGAGGCGAATACGCTGCCGGGGATGACGCAAACGAGTCTGATTCCGCAGGCCGCGGCGGCTGCGGGAATCACGTTCCCGGAACTTTGTGAACGCATCGTGCGCGTCGCGCTCGACGAGCGCGGAACGGGAGGATAGACTCGATGGCGCATGTCGCCGGACCGACCGCTGCTCTCGCTGGCGTGCCAGCGGGGCTGCAGGCCCAGGGAGTGTGGTCGGGCCGCCGCCAGATTTTCGTACGCTTTGCCGCCGAAGCTGAAACGGCGACGATGTACACGGCGGACGCACTCGCGAACGAGCTCCGCCGGAGCACGAGCCGATCAGCGTATCACTCGATCTCGATCTCGGGGCGCGATCCGCTATCGAACGTCGACTATCTCTGCGCCGCGTTCGCCAAGCCGCCGGTTGATCTTCCGGTCATGCTGGACACGGATGGTCAGCGACCCGAGGCGATTCCCGCGCTCAAGAAATTCGTCGGACTCACGCAGGTGACGCTCGAGGGACACATGCTCGAGGCCACCACGGAGCGCGGGCTACAAACCATTCGCGCGGCGGCAGAAGCCGGAATGCAGCATGCACTCGTACTATGTTCGAGCGAGCAGACGAGTGACGCTCAACTCTTACGGATCGTCGAGCAGGCACGAGGGGTCAGCGGGGCGACGCAAATCGTGATTCATCCTCCGCCGGGAGTGCCAGTCGATCGGGATCGACGATGGATGACGTTGCTCGAGCGGGCGGCGGCGCTGCACAACGACGTGCGCTTTGCGTTAAAACTCCCGCCGCCGACGGGAATGAGGTGACGGCTGAGCGCGCGGCGTGAGTTAGCATCCTGCACCTCCCCTCCTCCCCTCCCTCCGCGTGACGGAACTCACGTCGCGGGTTCGTGTTTTAGGGTTAATTTTCGCATTCAGCGGCGCCGAGCGAGAGCGCGCCGAATAGCTCGCGAGAGCTGAGCATTAGGGCCGGCTAAGCCGGCGACGGCGGGACCATGACTTACCCGGCGACGAACGAACAAGACTATCCGCGGATGACTTCCGCCGTGCAGGCGCTGATCGCGATCAACGTCGTGATCCTGTTCCTGCAGATGACGATCGTTCGTTCGGACGTTATGCAGGACGCGCTCGGCTTCAACTTCGCGACAGCGCCGACGCGGTGGTGGACGGTAGTCACGTACATGTTCGTCCACGGCGAGTTCTGGCACCTGTTCTGGAACATGTATGCGCTGTTCCTGTTCGGTCCGCGACTCGAACATCTCTGGGGCCCGAAGAAGTTCCTCTTCTTCTATTTCCTGAGCGGCCTCGGCGCATTGATCTGCTACACCCTGTTCTTCCGTGACAGCGGCGCTCTACTCCTCGGCGCCTCCGGCGCGATTTTCGGCGTGATGGGGGCGTACGCGCTGCAGTGGCCGAAGCAGGAGGTCTTCCTGTTCTTCGTGTTGCCGATGCGCGTGCTCACGCTCGTGCTGCTGCTCGTCGGCTTCAATCTCGCGATGGGACTCTTCAGTCTCGCCGGCGGGAGCGGAACGAACGTCGCCTATTTCGCGCACCTGGGCGGCTTCATCGTCGCCTGGCTGTACATGCGGACGCCACCGAGCGTGAGCATCGAGCAGCTGCGTCAGCGGATCTCACAGGTGCCGGACTCCGAAGATCCGCCGCGGGCGATTCCGCGCGCGCTGCCCCGGTCGCGTGAGCGCATCGAGGAAGTGGACGAGATCGTCGCAAAGAGCAAAGCGATCGCCGCGAAGCGACCCGCCGCCGTCACCCCCGCGCGCAAGCTCGCATCGCGCGATCTCAAGGCGGAAGACGTGAATCGCGTGCTCGACAAGATCTCCGCGGAAGGGCTCGACAGCCTAACGAGCGATGAGCGGAGTATTCTCGAGGAGATGTCGAGGCGGCTCAGGAAGCAGTAGCCACTAACTAGTCATCCGAGCGCGGCAAGAGCGACTAACTGTCATCCCGAGCGCTGACTGTCATCCCGAGCGCAGCGAGGGATCTCGTTCGGAGTCGCACTCCCGTTCCTATCGCCGATCAAGAAAAGCAGATCTCTCGTCGCTTCGCTCTTCGGGATGCACAGAGGGAAAGAAAGTGCCCCCCGGCTATGCCGGGGGGCGGGTGCCGCCACGCCGTTCTCGCGGCGGCGATGGCCGGCGCAGAGTGCACCGGACCATTGGCAATATGGAAAACGTGCACGACCCAGGCCAGCCCCAAAATCAGCCGGATTGGCGACGCCGGATTGGACCTTAGGGCAATCGGTCCGAGAGCTCTCGGATTTTGGGCTCGACTACCGTGCACCCCATAGTCGAGCCATTGTACAGCCATGCCCAGGCCAGAGCTGCTCGAGACGTTCGAGAACCCGTATCCCGATCGCGATTACTCCATCAGCATGGAGTGTCCGGAGTTCACATCGTTGTGCCCGGTGGGCGGCATCGAGAGCGACGCGAGCGAACTGAAAGCGCTCGCCGGCGGTGCTCCGGATTTCGGAACGATCGTGATCGACTACGTGCCCGACCGGCTGTGTCTCGAGCTCAAGAGTCTCAAGCTCTATCTCTGGAGCTTTCGGAACGACGGGATCTTCTACGAGCGCGCAGTGAACCGGATCCTCGATGATCTCGCCGCGGCATGCAAACCACGGTGGATGGAGGTGACGGGTGATTTCAACATTCGGGGCGGGATCAAGTCGGTCATCTCGGCGACGGTCGAGGCGCAGGCGCGGAGTGCGGGTCGCGGATCGGGCGGGGGGGGGCGCGGCCATTCGCGGAAGTGAATGGGTGCTCATCGCGGCGCTCGCGACATGCGCCGCTGGATGCGCGACATCGCCGGCCGCCACTCCGACGACAACCACTCGTGAGGCGGCGCCGCTGGCCGCCAGCGCAACGGCGCCGCCGGCGCTGGACGCCATTCGGGAGTCGGACCTCAGGCGCGACATCTTCTTCCTCGCGAGCGACACGATGCGCGGCCGCGAGGCGGGAACGATCGACGAGCTGCGCGCGTCGATGTGGATCGCGAAGGCGGCGCGCGAAGCGGGGCTCGAGCCCGCAGGCGACGACGGTACCTACTTCCAGTTCTGGCCGATGCGACGCACGCGCCTTTCGAGCGCGAGCGAAATAACCATCGGCGGACGCTCACTTACCCTGTGGCGCGACGTGCTGGTGAGCGCGCCGATCACGGTGACGGTGGACGCGCCGCTCGTGTTCGTCGGTCAGGGCCAAATCGATGTCGACGTGCGCGGCAAGGCGGCGGTGGCGGAGATCCACGCGCCGAACAACGCGCCGGCCGCGAACGTGAGTCTCCGTGCCTATCGTTATGCAGCCCTCGCGGTTCGCCAACAGTCGCAGGCGTTGATCGAGCGCGGGGCAAGCGCGGTGATCATGGTCTCCGATTCGGTCGCCGACGACGACATGGCGTTCGGATTCGGCGGCGCGGCACTGGCGCGCGGTCGATATGGTCTCGACACGGCCGGCGCGACGTCGGCGCGTGGACCGGCGGCGCCTAACGTTCCGGTGTTCTGGGTGCGGCGAAACATGCTCGACGCGCTGCGCGCTCCCAATCAGCGGCTCGAGGCTCGGCTCTTCGCCGAAAGCTTCAGCTATCCGTCGGTGAA
>DATBHD010000081.1:0-17064 GCA_036557635.1 Gemmatimonadaceae bacterium | reverse complement strand
GAGCTTCTGCAGAATTGGGACGACGATGCTCTCCGGCTGGTCGAGCAGCGCGGAGAGGAGATGTACGTCGTAGACGGCGGGATTTCCGTTGCGGCGCGCGAGAGTCACCGAGTCGTTCAGTGCTTCGCCGGCTTTCACGGTGAGACGTTCAGCGTTGATCATGGCTAATGGTTGTTGCTATGCGGGCGGAATTCTCGATAAGGCTGAACAGGGGACTCGGATCATTCGGATGTACCGGATCACTCAACCTGGCGCGTGCCGTGCGTCGGGCTTGACACTTTGTTTTCTGGGAACGACAGCACCTCTTCCAACCTCGTCGTGCAGCGATCTCCGTGCACCACAGGGAATGATCCGATTGAATCCGAGTCATCCGCTTTAACGAAGGCAACGCCGGTGCCGCGCGGACGTGCCAATGCGGCGCGGAATCGCCGTGCAACGTCTTCAGGGTCTGGCGCTCGATCTTCGTGGTGTCTGACGCACTGCCGAAGCGGCCGATTCCGCGAGCGATACTCGCGCCGATTCCTGTAGCTGCAATATCACCTCGGCGGAGAGCCGCGAAAGCGTCTCTATGATGGCCGGCATGGTCCCGGAGGGGACCGGACGCTCGCGTCGGGCGCTCCCCGACCAGACAATCGAGTCGTCCTTCGTCCGAACGATGCGCGCGTCCAGACGGACGGAGGCGTACACGCGCCTGCCGCGGTCGACCTCCTCGAGCTCCCGGACGAGCCCGCGCCAGACGTAGGGATACGAGTTCGGCGACGGAGGATCGAAGACGGCCCCCTCGGTCGTGAGGGGGTGCGCACCGAAAACGTCCTCGGTGATCAGCCCTAGCATCGTCGGCACAGGGACGGCCCACTCGCGATTCGGGTAGGCGCCGTATTCGTTGTCGCCGATGCGAAAGACGATGCCGCGGTCGCCGTACAGCCCCGGCGCGACGTACGGGACGATGGCGATGCCGCCCACGAGCCGTCCGCCCGATCCGCCGTCGTGGTCGAGGGTCGCGAGCGACTCCGGGAGCACCGGCGTTCGCAGGCGATAGAACTCCTGCGGCGGGAGCTTGCCGTGAAAGCAGGCCGCGAGAGTGATTGTCATCGCGGCGATGAAAAGTTTGCTAATCACGAGCCGGCGGTCCCGCGGGCTTGTTCGGCGGCGCCCGTTGCTTGAGGACGCTCGACGGATCCCGCTCGATGCGCGCGCTGAGGCGCGCGATGTTGTCGGACGCGACGCTCAAGTTGCGCACCATCTGATCGACGCCCCCCTCCTGCGACAGCGCGTCGCGGACGTCGGCGAGGAGAATGTGAATCTCGTGCAGCGACTCGACCGCTTCGCGTTGCGTCGCGGCGAGCTGCGGGCCGGCGGTGCGCGCGGCCGTATCGATCGTCGCGAGAAGGCGCTCCGATCGATCCATGAGGATCGAGAGCCTAACGCTTGCGCTATCGACGCGCGAGAAGGTGCGATCGAGCGTGGCGAAGCTCGTTCGCGCGCCGCCCGTCGCGACGGCGAGCAGCGTGTCCATGCGACTGAGCGTCGTGTCGAGCCTGTCGAGAGGCGAGCTGTGCGCAAAGCGCTCGACGCCGCGCAGCAGTGTGTCGGTGCGATCGAAGAAGTCGGCAAGACGACGCATCGCGTCCTGAAAACTCGGATTCTCCACGGTCGGGAGCGTGGCTCCCGGCGCCACGGCGAGCGCGGTGCGCGACCCTGGCTCGAGCTGCAGGTACGGCGCGCCGAGCAGACCGACCTGGGTGATCGACGCCTTGGTGTCGGTGCGGATCGGCGTACCGCGTCTGATGCGAAAGACGACGATGATGCGCGTGGGATCCGCGGGATCGAAGTCCATCTCCGTCACCGTGCCTACGGGGAGTCCTCCATACCGGACCTCGTCGCCCTTGTTGAGTCCCGCGACGTTCTTGAAGACGGCGCTGTACTTCACGCCCATGCGAAAGACGCCTGGATATCGCGCGAGCACGACGAGGGCGCCGAGAATGACCAGCGTTCCGCCCAGCAGCCAAACGATGCCGAATTTCAGCTCACCGCGACGATTCATCGTTCGCGCTCTCGTCGATGCAGGAGTCCGTGAATCACCGGATCGTCGCTCTCGATGAGCTGCCGGCGTGTTCCACGCGCGACGATGCGACCGGCGGCGAACACGTCGATCTCGTTCACCGGCCCGTACGCGTGTCGAATCTCATGAGAGAAGATCACGATGCCGAAGTTGTACTTCTTCTGAAGTCCGTTGAGGGTGTCGTCGAATTCGTGCGCCGCCTGCGAATCGAGCCCCAGCGTCGGCTCGTCGAGGAGCAATAGACGCGGGCGCAGTGCCAACGCACGCGCGAGGGCGGCGCGCCGCTGTCCGGCCCGCCCCAGCTGCGCGGGCATCGTCTCGTCGGCGATCTCGATACCGACCTCGGCGAGCAACTCCCGCGCCGCACCACGCGCGCGGGTCCGTGAGCGGTGCGTGTGCTCGAGCAGCGGCAGCTCGACATTCTCGAGCACGCTGATGCGGCGAAGCAGCGCCGAGCCCTCGAAGAGCACGCCGACGCGCGAGCGGAGACCTCGGAGGGCCTTCTCGTCGGGCTTGGTTGGATCGAACGATCGGCCGTCGACGGCGACCGTGCCGCTCGATGCCAGCTCGAGTCCCACGAGATGGCGCATGAGCGTCGATTTTCCCGATTGACTGGGTCCGAGCACGAGCACCGTTTCGCCGCATCCGGCGCTGAGCTCGATGTCATGGATGAGCGGCGCGCGCGCCGGCCCCGTTAGGCGGTGGACCTCGAGCGCCCGCTCAGATGAGGTTGGGGATGAAGTAGAAGATCGCATTGACGAGCGTGTCCGCGGCGAGCACGCCGAGAAGACAGTAGACGACGGCGCGACTCGTCGCCTCACCGATGGCGGCGACGCGCCGATCGACGCCGAGCCCTTCGTCGGCGGCGATGATGGCGATGATGAAGGCGAACGCCAACGATTTCGCCGCGCCGATCGCGATGTCCGAGGTCGATAAGGAAGTTCGAATCTGCTCGAGATAGAAGCGCGAGTTGAATCCGAGAAAGAGCGTCGTGCCGAGCCAGCCGCCGAGGGTGATGAGTCCGTCGGAGATGATGGTGAGCGCGGGGAGCGCGATGCACAGCGCGGCGAGTTTGGGCGCGACCAGGTATTTGACGGGGTCGAGATTCATCGCGCGGAGCGCGTCGATCTCGCCCCCCGTCGTCATCGCGGCGAGCTCACCGGTGATCGCCGACGCGCTGCGCGTCACGACGAGCAATGCGACGACCAACGGTCCGACCTCGCGTGTGCCGAACCAGCCGATCGCGAGAGCGCTCACCGACTCGGCGCCGTACTGCTTGAGCTGGTAGGCGACCTGAAACGTCGCGATGAGTCCGACGAGAATCGACGCGCTGCCGACGAGTCGTAAGGCACTGACGCCGAGCGCGTCGATCTCACGGGCGACGCCGCCGCTCACCACCGAGCGCGGCGACACGATGATCCACGCGAGCCAGTGCAGCGCGCCGAGCGCGACGCGTCCGGTGCTGAGAAATCGTCCGACGGGACGCAACCCGCCGGGTGGCCACTTCGGCCACTCGCTGGTGAGAAATCTTCTTCGGTTGGGACGTGACGCGACGTCTCCGCTGCGCGCGGGCAAGCTCATCATGACCACGCGGTTGCAAGACGGCGGCCATTCGCGGGACGCGGGGAGCGGGACGCGGTATGCGCATCACCGCTTCAACAGCATCTTCCTCATCCCGGACGGGTGGCCGTCGATCACCAATTGATACATGTACACGCCTGGCGCCGCCGCGCGATTGTTGCGCGCGTGCTTGCCATCCCAGCGCGCGGTGTACGATCCGCAGGCGAGCGATACGTTCGACAACGCGCGAGACTGCGCGCTCGCGGCAACGCCGTCGGCGGCGGTGCTGTCGACGAGCATGGGCGTGGCGACGACCTGAGACAGGATGTTGTAAATCCTGATCGTCACGACATGCTGCTGCGTGCCAACCGCGCATTGGGCATCGCCGACCGTGAACGGGATTGTCGTCTCGCGCGAAAACGGATTCGGCTCGTTTTGTGAGAGGACGCCGCGCCGGCGATTGCCTTCACGCTGGTCGGACACCTGGCTCGAGGCGCGCGAGCCGATGATGAAGCACGCGAGCAGGCCGAGGGCAGGTGATGCCCAGCGGTGCACCATAAAATTCTCCAGGGGGCTGACGAAACAGGACGGTGAGTCGATCTCCTCACGGATGAGTGGTGGCGAAGCTAGGGCCCGCTGCGGGCAGAGGGTAGAGGGTAGAGGGTTGTGGGTAGAGGGTAGAGGGTTGTGGGTAGAGGGTGGAGGGTGGAGAGTAGAGCGTAAGAGTTAGGCAGGCGCTCGGCGACGGCGCTACCCACGACGATCTGCACTCTGCCCTCAACCATCTACTCTCTACCCTCAACCCTCTACCCAGAACCCTCTACCCGACAACCCTCTACCCTCTGCCCTCTACGCTCTACGCAACGTCCGTCCACGGGCGCCGCGGGCCGTAATTCCCTGTCGGTCGCAGTATTCCAAAAATGGAATGAGGAACTTGCGCGAGAAGCCGAGCAGCTCGCGCAGCTCGGCGGGCGAATATTCGCGTCCGTTCGTCATCCCCGCGCGGAGCCGCTCGATCAGAGAGGCCAGACTGCTCGCGTCATAGTAGCGCTGAGGCTCCACGGCGACGACGCGTCCCTCGCGCTCCAAATGACGAAGCAGATCGCTCACAGCGGTACCGAAGCGCGCTTCGAGCTCGGCGACGCTCGGCGGCTCGGCGGCGGCGGCGCGAATCGTCTCGTTTATCTCGCGCAGGGTCAGCTCCTGGGCACTGGTGAGCCGCGGAGACCAGCCGGCGGCGCGAATCATCCCCGCGTCCGTCTCGACCTCGGCCGCGCGCGCAATGACATAGTCGACGAGCTCCGCCGGCGCGCCGAGTCGCGAACGGATCTCCTGCAGCGAGACACCGGGTTCGAGCGGGCGCGCTCGGTGCGCGTCGGAAATCAGCCTAACGAGTCGCGTCTCCAGCGACGCGGCGACGGCGGCGGCGAAGGCGCGTCCGGATATCTCGAGCGTGCCGTCTTCCGCCAACAACCTGGCGAGCTCGCGTGGCGGAATGCCGAGGCGAACGGGGAGGGACGCGATCTCGACGCCCGACTCCCCCGCCTCGCGCAGCATGAGACTGAAACGAGCGACGGCGGACGATTGCGGCTCGAGCTCCCATGGCCGCGCGCGACGCGTCGCGTACGGATCGACGACGACGCCGCCGCCGATCGTCGCCGCGGGGGAAGCGGAGCGCAGCACGAATCGGTCGCCGGCGCGGAGCACTACCGGCTCGTCGAGGACTATGCGAGAGAATTTGCGTTCGCCGGGAGCGAGGACGCCGTCGGCGGCCACGACGCGAGCGCCGATGTCGGCGGTGCCGATGTGGAATCGCACGGCGGTGCGCGCGCGCAGGGGCTTGGGCGCGTCGTCGAGGAGGAGGACGTCGGCGCGCAGCGTGCTCGACGTGTGCCACGCTCCATCCGCGACGAGAAAGCTGCCACGCTGCACGTCGGCGACGTCGATGCCCGCCAACGCGACGGCGGTGCGATGCCCTGGCTCCGCCACCTGAACCTGACTGCCGTGCGTCTCGAGGCCGCGGACGCGTACCGCGCGGTCGGCGGGAAGCACGCGAACGCTCGCGTCGCGCGTTAGGCGCCCCGACCACACGGTGCCGGTGACGACGGTGCCGGTTCCCTTGATCGTGAAGGCGCGATCGACGGGCATACGAAAGAGATCGTCGGCGGCGCGCGCGGGAACGTCGCGCGCGGCGGCGGCAATCGCGGCACGCAGCTCGTCGAGTCCCTCGCCGGTATTGGCCGACGTCGGAATGATCGGCGCCGACTCGAGGGGCGTACCGGCGAGCAGCGCGCGCACGTCCTCGGTGACGAGCTCTCGCCACTCCGCGTCGGCGAGATCGCACTTGGTCAGCGCGACGACCGCGCGAGTGACGCCGAGCAAGCGCAGGATCGCGAGGTGTTCCCGCGTCTGTGGCATCACCCCTTCGTCCGCGGCGATGACGAGAAGGGCAAGGTCGACGCCGGTGGCTCCGGCGAGCATGGTTCGCACAAATCCTTCGTGGCCCGGGACGTCGACGACACCGATCACACCGATGCCCGCGATGTCGAGTGGCGCGAACCCCAGCTCGATCGTTATGCCTCGTCGCTTTTCTTCCGGCAGACGATCGGTGTCGACGCCGGTGAGAGCGCGGACGAGCGTCGTTTTCCCATGATCGATGTGGCCGGCGGTCCCGAGAATCACGGCGCGACGTCGGCAATGAGAGTGGACGCGCCGAGGGGATCGTGCTCCCACATGTCGAAGGCGCGCAGTGGGCGCTCGTCGCTCAGGTGCTCGCGCAGGAATTCGCGAAGGAGTCGCTGGTGGGCGCGGACGTCGGGTTCGCCGGCGAGGGTCGCGCGCTCTCCCGATGTCCAGGCCCGGAGCGCGGCGCGCGCGCTGGCGGGAAGCAGGCGTCCGGAGGGCGCGAGGCGCGCGCAGACTCTGCATAACGCGCCGCCCGCGGGATGGCTGAAAAGCGCCGAATCGTTAGGCGCGATGGGCGAGTGACATTCGTTGCAGGCCTCGACGCCCGGCCCGAATCCGAGGACGGCGATGATCCGCCAGGCGCCGGCGAGCGTCGCCTCGGGCGCATCGGTCGCGGCGGCGACGGCGAGGTCGTCGAGCGCGTTGGCGGTCGCGTCGAACAGCTCCGGATCCGCGGCGTCGCGTCCGAAGCGGAGCGTGAGCTCGGCGACGACGGCCGCGCCAGTGAAGCGGGTGAGCTCGGACGCGAGCTCCGGCCGCGCACGCTCGACCTCGAAATTGCCGAGGGTGTCGAGGTCACGGCCGGGCTTGATGTGGAGTTGCGCGCTACCCTGGGCGAAGAGATCGAGCGCGCTTCCGAATCGTCGCGAGGAGCGACGCGCCCCACGCGCGAGCACGGAACGCACTCCGGCTTCTCGAGTGACCAGGCGAAGGATTCGCGAGGATTCGAGATAGTCGAAGGCGTGCAGCACGATCGCTTCGGAGACGAGCAGGGACATGCTGAAACATACGACAGGTGCTAGAATGCGGCGCGCAAGCCGGCGATGAACACCCGACCCGGCGTGGCGTAGCCGGCGACGCTGACGTAGCGGGCGTCGAAGAGATTGTCGATGCGAAGCGTGGCATCGACACCCTTCGAGAGCGGCGCGACGAGGGAAGCATCCACTTTCGTGTACGGGTCGAGTGTGACGTCGTCCGTGTTGAAGTTCGGCGCCCCGTGGAAGAGACGATCCTCGCGCGCGCCGACGTACGTCGCACGCGCCGTCGCTGACACGCCGGTGAGGAAGTCGTACCTGACGCCAAGGGATCCCGAGTGCTTCGGGCGGCGAAGCAGCGGACCTCCGTTCACGAGCGTCGCTTGCGGGGACGGATCGAATCCACTCTGGAGCACCTTCGTGTCCAGCCACGTGTAGCTGGCGTCCCCGCTCACGCCGTGCACCGGCGCGAGACGGAATTCGAACTCGGTGCCATACGCACGTGCCCGGGCGATGTTCTCGTACTCGCTGAGCGCCGGGTTCACCGGATCGAAGCGATAATCGATCAGATCGACGAAGCGCTGCTGGAAGTACGTCGCGCCGATGGTCGCCGCGCCGGCCGCGACTTCGTGCTCGAGGCCCGCCTCCCAACTCGTGGTGCGCTCGGGGCGGAGATCGGGGTTGGCCGTGGAGAAAGGAGTGTCGAAAGACTCGAAGAACGACGGCTCACGGAACGCCGTGCCGAGGCTCGCGCGAGCGCGCAGCGCACCGGGCAGAATGCGTGAAGCGGCGACGCGATACGTCGCGAAGTCGCCGAAGGTGCTGCTGTGATCGAGCCGGCCGCCGAGGGTCGCCGTCGTTAGGCCTACAGAACGCACCATCTCCAGGTACGCGGCGTCGTTCCGGCGGTCGTACGCGGGGGACGCCTGATGTTGTCGCTCCGCGGCGCCGCCAAGGGTGAGCGTGACGGCCGGCGCGACCGGGAATGCGACGCGCAGGTCCGCCGCCTGGCGGAAGGTTCGCGTCGCGAGCGAGCTGCCGAAATCCCCGGGCGCGTTAGGCGGGTCGATCGACGCATCATTCGCGAGATTGGAGGTGAGATCGAGCGTCGCCCGAGCCCGACCAATCTGCTGACGGAGGTCGGCACCGATGAGCGTGCGTTTCTCGGTGCGGTACGCGTTCGGATCGACGGGTGCCCCGGTGAAATCGGTCGGGAAATGCGCGATCGCGTCGGTGTAGCGCCCCGTGCCGACCAGTTCCGCGCCACTCCATGGCGCGAACGTCAGCGTCGCGTTGCCGACGTCGTTGCGATAGCGACTGTTGAAATCGTAAATGCCGTCGGTGAGGTGGTGCGCGGCGCCGATCGAGAGGCGCGCGCCGCTCACGGGAGCGTCGGCGGTGGCATCGAAGTCGTAACTGCCATACGTGCCACCGCGCGCGTCGAGCGATGCCCGTGGCCTCGACGTACCGCGCCGAGTGAAGATCTGAACGACACCCGCGACGGCGTCCGAACCATACAACACGCTCGCCGGCCCACGCACGACTTCGATCCGCTCGACGTCGTCGAGGGTGAGCAATCCGAGATCGAGCGAGCCGCCGGGATCGTTGAGCGGCACACCGTCGACCAGCACCTTGGTGTAATTGCTCTGGGCGCCGCGGGTGAAGAGTGCAGTCGGCGCGCCGTAGGAGCCGGACTGGACGAGCGCCATTCCCGGGACGGCGCGCAGCGCGTCGGCGACGTGGGTCAATCCCCGCGCGCGGAGCGTGGGGCCATCGAGGACCGTGACCGAGGCCGGGACGCGATCCAGCGCGAGCGGCGTGCTCGTCGCGGTGACGACGACGGGGGCAATGCGGGCGGTATCGCGCGCGCTGTCGGGGCGCTGTGCCGCGAGCGGCATGGCCAACGACTGCATAACGATGATCGACAGTCCAGCGGTTCGAGACTTTCGCATGGGGTAACGAGGCAAGACGTTAGGTACGACGACGAACACGCAACGGGAGGAGCGCCGGCGCGCCGACCGCCGGATCGCGCGTCACCACGAGTGGCCACTCGTAGACGCGCTCGAGCACCGAGGCCTGCATCACGTCGTCAGGCGCACCGGCCGCGGCGACGCGGCCGTCGTGCAGGAGAACGATCTCGTCGGCAAAGCGCGCGACGAGGTTGAGTTGATGACTCACGAGGAGCACGGCGAGCCCTTCGGCGGCGAGCTGATGGAGCAGCTCGAACACCGACATCTCGTGGGCGACGTCGAGGAAGGTCGTCGGCTCGTCGAGCACCAGCGCCTCTCCCTCCTGCGCGAGAGCGCGCGCGAGCCGAACCCGCTGCCACTCGCCGCCCGAGAGCTCGTCGAGCTTCCGCTCGGCGCGCGCGAACTCCTCGACGCCCGCGCGCTCCATCGCGCGCGCGATCGCGGCGCGGTCGTGCGCGGTCGCGCCGCGCCAACCGCCCAGGTGCGGAAAGCGCCCGAGCGCGACGTACTCCTCGACGCCGAGTGGAAAGGCGAGCTCCTCGCGCTGGGTGACGACGGCGACGCGTTTCGCGAAGCCGGCGCGATCGGAAATCGGCTGCTCGTCGAGCAGCACCCTCCCCGCCCCGACGGCGACGCGTCCGAGGAGGACACGCACCAACGTGCTCTTTCCGCTTCCATTCGGCCCGACGACGGCGGTGAGTCGCCCCCGCCGCGCGACCAACGCGACGCCGCCAAGAGCGTCGCGCCGCGCGCGTGGATATCGCACGACCACGTCCTGATAGCGAATCATGCGAGGCGCCGCAGCCGCGCGAGGAAGAAGGGCACGCCGACGATCGCGGTCACCGCGCCTAACGGCAACTCGGCGGGGGGACGCAGCGTGCGCGCGGCCAGGTCGGCGAGAACGACGAGCGCCGCCCCGACGAGCGCGCTGCCGGCGAGGAGCGCGCGGTGCTGTCGGACGCCCGTTCCGCGCACGATGTGCGGAACGACCAGCCCCACAAAACCGATCAGGCCAGCGGCGGCGACCGTCGCCGCCGCGACGAGCGAGGCCGCGGCGTAGATCTTTCGCGCGGTGCGGTCGGGATCGAGGCCGAGCGCGGCGGCGCTGTCGTCACCTAACGAGAGAACGTCGATCTGCCGCGCCCAGAAGAAGAGAGCTCCACCGCCGAGGACGAGGTACGCCAGAAGCCAGCCGCTGTCCGACCAGGTCGCGGCGGCGACGGAGCCCATCATCCACCAGATGGCGTCGCGCACGACGTTCGCCGGCGCGCTGCCAAGGACGAGCATGATGACCGAGTTCGCGAACGCACCGACGACGACGCCGGCCATGAGCAGGATGCGCGCGTCGCCGCTCGTGCCGGCGGCGTGGGCGACGAAGAAGGCGACGACGACGGCGGCGAGGGCGCCCGCGAACGCCGCGATCGGCACGAGCGTGATGCTCAGACCTAACGAGACAGCGGTCACCGCACCCACCGCCGCACCCCCGGAAACGCCGAGCAGATACGGCTCGGCGAGCGGATTCCGCATCGTGCCCTGGAGCGCGGCGCCGGACATGCCGAGCCCGGCGCCGATCAGCGCCGCCAACACGGCGCGCGGCAAGCGCAGCACACGCACGATGGTGACCGCCGCCGCGCTACCCCGTCCGAAGAGCGCGTTCCACACGTCCCGCGGCGACAGCGCGATGGTGCCAAGGGCGATGGCGAGCAGCATCGCGAGGACGAGGCCGAGCGCGAACGCCATCCATCGGAGGCGACTCCTGTTCGCCGTCACGGCACGAGGCCCGGGTGGAGGAGGCGAGCGAGCGAGACGGCCGCTTCGCCGAGCTTTACCGAGGGACGCTCGACGAGGTTCGTGTCGTACGAAACCACACGATTGGCGCCTACCGCGGGCAGCGCCTGCCAGCGCGCGCTGCGCAGGAGCTGCTCGCGCTCGACGGGGCTCACGAGCACGATGTCGGGATTCCGTCGCAGCACGTCCTCGAGCGTGACGACCGGTGAAGGCGCGGGGAGCGAATCGTAGATGTTGCGCCCGCCGGCAATCGTCACGAGCTCGGAGAGGAAACTGCCGCCGCCGATGGTCATGAGCGGCTTTTCCCACGCGTGCAGGAAGACCGCGGGGCGTGCCAGCGCGGCGGTGGCGTGGCGCACGCGGTCGAGGGTCGCCGTCACGGAATCGACGACATTGCGGGCGCGCACCGTGTCGCCGACCAGCCGGCCGAGCTGCAGCGTCACGCGCCTGAAGTCCGAGATCTTGTCGATACGGAAGGCGGCGGTGGCGACACCCGAAGCCGTTAGGCGGTCGGCGGCGGCGCGATCGTCGCCACTGGCGTACATGACGACGAGATCGGGCTGGCGGCCGAGCACGGCCTCGAGGTTGGGCCGCATGCCGGCGCCGACGCTGGGGACGAGCGTCGCCGAGTCGGGCCAGAAGTCGTATCGGGTGCGGCCGACGACGCGCGGTCCGGCGCCGAGCGCGAACAACAGCTCGGTCGTGGCGGGATTGAGCGACACGATGCGGCGCGGCGGCGTCTCGAGCCTAACGACGCGCCCGTAGTCGTCGACGATGTCGGTCTTCGACGGCGCCGATCCGGCATGCTCGCGGCACGCGCCCACCGCGCCGAGCGCGAACAGGACGGCGAGCCACCGATGCAGCGAGCGACGCGAACGGACGAAACGCAAATGGGCACCCGATCTCGAGGAGGGATGCCCGGAAACGCCAGCGCGCCCAGCACGATCCGGCGCGTCGTCGCCACCAGTCCTCCCCCGAGGAGCTGAAAAAACGTGGCGCGGACGTGGGTCGTCTCCTGGCTCCGGGCCGCCATGCTCGCCTTCCCGACCGGCCGTGGCCGTCAGTGGCTGATGAGCATGCGCTCACTCGCTTGCGCTCGTGAGCAAACTTATGAGAAGTCGCTCGCGCTCTGCGCTCGCTTCTCGACCCGTTACAGTGGCGGGGCCGCACCGGCATCACACCGGTTTCCGTGTCCCGCGTCCGCTTCGATTGTCTCGCGAATCTTATCCGCGCTGCCGTTCGCCGGCAAGCGCCGCGGCGAGACGCGATTTGAGCTCCGCGCGTTCGGTGCGGTATTGCGCGCGCTCGTCGGCCGTTTCGCCGCTCATTTGCTCGAAGCGCGCGTCGAGCAGCGCGATGGCTCGCAATAGCTCCTCGGTCGCGGGCGAGTATCCCGTGCCCGTCGGCGCCGCAACGACGGCGCGCCGCCGGCGCGCCGCGAACATGATCGCGGCGAGCATCGCCGCGCCCGTCACCGCGGCGATCGCGATGAAGTAGCGAGCGCGCGCGTCGCCGAGCGCGAATGGGACGTCGACATGGAGCACCGCCTCCCCCGGCACGTTCTGTCCGAGGAAGCGACGAAAGGAACGGCCGGCGGTGGTCGTCGGCGCGACCTCGGCGAGGTTGGCGCCTGTAACGGTCGCTCGCGGTTCCTCGAGCAGTACCTCGAGCACGCTCGTCGGCTGTGCAATCGGGAACGAGAGCGGCAACGCGTTCCGCGGCAGTTGGAACGCGTACGAGACCTGCCGCGCGCCGGGGCTCAGCGGAGCATACAGCCTAACGCGGCCGTCCGCGAAGTTGATCGCGGCTGGGGAAATTTCACCGGTGGGATTCACCTTCGCGCCAACGGCGCCATTCGGCAGATGCCCTTCCCAGACCGGGCGATCGGTGCCGCCGCTCACGCGCGTCACGCTCGAATCGTTGCCCAGCTCGAACACCTCGACGGCCTCGCGCTGGCCGTGCGAGTCGGGCGCGCCGACGATGATGTGGTGGCCGAGAATGTGGATCGGCACCGGCCCGGACGTCGTATCGAAGACGGTGATCTGCGCGTCGTCGCCTTGCGTCTGGGGCTCGCGCAGCGGGACCCCGAAGTACGCGATGCCGTCGTACGACGCCGACACGAAGTAGAGCGCCTCATCGCTCCCCGAGGGCTGGTAGCGGAAGTGATAGCGGCCACGGCCGTCGGTGAGCATCGAGTCGAGCGGCCCGGCCCTATCGGACCCGACGCGGTGGAGTACGACGCGCACGCCGGGGAGCGGGACCGGCCCCTTCGGCTCGCCGTGCATAACGACGCCGTCGACGGTGCGAGGCGCTTGGGCCTTTACGGATGCGAATGGCGAAATGATCGCCGACGCTAGAAGCAACCCATAGGCGATCACTCTGTAGTTGAAAAGCAGGACGCTGATGACGCGGATAAACGCAGATGAACGCAGATAAAGAAAAACGCGAACGATTCTTTTGAAAGAAATCGTCAACGCCGCTTCATTTGCGTTCATCTGCGCTCATCTGCGTCCGGCTGTTCAACTACAGAGTGGGTTGCGTCTGTTTTGCAGAGTGGCTTGGATCTCTTCAGAGATTGAACTTGCCGAAGTCCTCGGGGCGCAGATTCTCGAGGTACTCCTTCAGCTGATCGGCGCTGAGCTCACCCGTGTCCGACGTCGTCGGCGCGGTGGGCGAGTCTTCGGATTGCTCGTCCATTTCCATCGACGACAAGAGCGTCTCCGCCGCGAAGATCGGCGCGGCGAGACGGAGCGCGATCGCGATGCTGTCCGATGGACGCGCGTCGATCTGCACGACGGCGTCACCTCGATTGATGTGCAGCTCCGCGTAGTACGTATTCTTCTCGACGCGCGTGATCTGCACGCGGCGGAGCGAGCCGCCCAGCCCCTGAATCAGATTCTTGCACAGGTCGTGGGTCAGCGGCCGCACACGCTTGATGCTGTGGATCTGCATAACGATGGATTCGGCCTCCGGTTGGCCGATCCAGATCGGCAGGAGACGCGTCCCGCCCTTCTCCTGGAGGACGAGCACGTACGACTGCGTCGTACTGTCGAGACCGAGTCGAGCAACGACGACTTCCACCACGTGACGAGGGGCTGAGGTTACTGAAGCTGTCTGGAAAGTATCGCGCGGACCAACCGGAAGGGATCAGCCCTTCACTGCTCGCTTGAGCGCGGCCGCGCGGTCCGTTCGCTCCCACGTGAACGTCGTGCCGCCCTTGCGACCATTCAGACGCTCGGGAGTGCGTCCGAAGTGCCCGTAGGCCGACGTCGCCGAGTAGATCGGCTTGCGCAAGTCGAGCGCCGCGATGATCCCGCGCGGAGTGAGGTCGAACACGTCATACACCGCCTTCATGATCCCGGACTCCGGCACGACCGCCGTGCCGAAGCTGTCCACCATCACCGACACCGGCTCGGCGACGCCGATCGCGTACGCGAGCTGCACTTCACAGCGTCGCGCGAGACCGGCGGCGACGATGTTCTTCGCGACCCAGCGCGCCGCATAACACGCCGAGCGGTCGACCTTGCTCGGATCCTTGCCACTGAAGGCACCGCCGCCGTGGCGACCCATGCCCCCATACGTATCGACGATGATCTTGCGCCCAGTGAGGCCGGCGTCGCCCTGCGGCCCACCGATCACGAAGCGGCCGGTCGGATTCACGTGGTACTTGATCTTGCCCGAACGCAGCTCTTCGGGAATCGACGGCTCGACGACGTCCTCGATGATCGCGCGCTTGATCGTGCGATGAGACGCGTGCGGCGCGTGCTGCGTCGAGACGACGACCGTGTCGACCGCCACGGGACGACGATCCTCGTACAGCACCGTGACCTGTGCCTTGCCATCGGGGCGCAGCCATTTCAGATCGCCCGACTTCCGGCGATCCGCCAGCGACTTCGTGATCCGGTGCGCGAGCATGATCGGCATCGGCATCAGCTCGGGGGTCTCGTCGCTGGCGTAGCCGAACATCATTCCTTGATCGCCCGCGCCGCCGGTGTCGACACCCATCGCGATGTCCGGCGATTGGCGATCGATCGTGCTCATCACCGCGCAGGTTTGATGATCGAAGCCGAAGCTCGCGTCGGTGTAGCCGATGCGCTCGATCGTGCCGCGCACGATGTCGGGCACGTGCACATAGGTCGACGTCGTGATTTCGCCGGCGACGCAGGCGAGTCCGGTCGTGACGAGAGTCTCGCAGGCGACGCGCGCCGTGGGATCGTCGGCGAGGATCGCATCGAGCACGGCGTCGGAGATGGCATCCGCGATTTTGTCGGGATGGCCTTCGGTGACGGATTCCGAGGTGAAGAGATGGCGATCGAACAAGTGAAAAGTGGTTAGTGAGGAATTCCAGTAAACGATCACCCTCTGTGGGAAATTACTCGATAGTTGAAAAGCTGGACGCAGATGAACGCTGATTACGCAGATGCACACAGACGAGAACAAGCGTGAACGATCGCGAAAAAGGAATCATTTGCACTCTCTAATTTGCGTTCATCCGCGTAATCAGCGTTCATCCGCGTCCAGCCTTTCACAACTACCGAGGCCTAAACGGGCAATTCTTCTTCGAGCAGTCCGAGCTCGGGCATCGCGCGGCTCAAACGGTGATACAGCTCGCGGCGCGCATGCTCGGCCGTCGGCGCGGCGAGCGCCGCCTTCGCCGCCTCTTCGGCGACGGTGGCGGAGATGCCGCGCACGATCCGCTTCACGAGCGACACCGAACGCGGCGCCACGCTCAGCTGCCTAACGCCAAGCCCGATCAGCGCGAAGGCCATCAGGGGCTGTGACGCCATCTCGCCGCAGACCGCGACCTCGAGGCCGGCACTCTCTCCCACCTGTACGGTGCGCTGAATGAGCCGCAAGACGGCGGGGTGCAGCGGCGTGAAGCGCGACGTGAGGTTCGCGTTCCCGCGATCGACGGCGAGCGTGTACTGCACGAGGTCGTTCGTGCCGATGCTGAAGAATTGGACGTCGCCCTCGCGCGTGAAGGTGTCGGCGGCGACGGCGGCGGCGGGGGTCTCGATCATCACGCCTAACGGGACGTCCCGGCGCACGCTGATGCCGCGCCGCTCGAGCTGGCGCGCGGCGTCGTCCAGCAACGCGCGCGCGCTCCGCACCTCGTCGAGCGTGACGACGAGGGGGAGCATGATCCGGACGTCGCCATGCGACGCGGCGCGCAGCAGGGCACGCAATTGTGTGCGGAACAGATCCGGCTGATCCAGACACATGCGGATCGCACGCCATCCGAGGAACGGATTCGGCTCACTCGGGAAGCCGCCGACGGGCAGCTTGTCTCCACCGATATCGAAGGTTCGAATCACTACCGGCTTGCCGCCGAAGGCCTCGACGACGCGCTTGTACGCCCGGTATTGCTCGTCCTCGTCAGGCATCGTCATGCGGCCGAGCACGAGGAACTCCGTGCGCATGAGACCGACGCCGTCGGCGCCGCTCGACGCGGCGAGGTCGGCTTCTTCCGGCAGATCGACGTTCGCGCGCAGCGTGACGGGCACGCCGTCGGTCGTCACCGACTCGAGCGACGCCAGCCGGCGCAAATCCTCCTCGGCGACCGCCTCCTGCCGGGCGCGCTCGCGATACGACTCGAGGTCGGCGTGCGTCGGATCGATCGCGATCACGCCCGTGGAGCCGTCGAGAATCGCTCGCTCGCCCCCGCGCAGTTCCGTCGTCGCCGTGCGCAGGCCGACGATCGCCGGCAAATTCAGCGACCGCGCGAGAATCGCGACGTGCGACGTTCGCGTACCGGCGTCGGTGGCGATCGCGACAATCGATTTGCGATCGAGCTGCACCGTTAGGCTCGGCGTCAGATCGTGAGTCACGAGAATCGCCGCCGCCCCCGACGGCAAGTCGATCGGGTCGTGGCCGAGCAGCAGCGACAACACGCGAATGTGCACGTCGGTGAGGTCGCCAACGCGCTCACGCACCATCGGGCTCGCAGCGCGCGCGAAGCGCTGCCGCGATTCGATCATCTGAATGTCGAACGCCTTCTCGGCGGCCATGTTCTGATTGATCAGCTCCTCGACGCCGCGCCTGAGGTCCGGGTCTTCGAGGATCGACAGCTGCACCTCGAAGATCGCGGCTTCCTCGCGACCGACGGTGCTCTCGACACGGGCGCGAATGTGGCGCAGGCGCTCCTTCGCCGCCTCGAGCGCGCTGAGAAATCGCTTGTGCTCGGCGGGGATGGCGTCGTCGGGGATGATGCGATGCGGAACGTCCGGCACCTCCCAGCGCAGCA
>DATBHD010000080.1:0-18267 GCA_036557635.1 Gemmatimonadaceae bacterium | reverse complement strand
AAGAAGAACGCATCGATCAAACGCAACGCATCGTCGATCGCGTGGATCCGGCTATTGAGCGAACGCTGACTCGCGACGATGCTGCGTTTCAGGAAATGAAGCGGCGGTTGGCGGCGGTCAAATCGAGAGCGGATACCATGTAACAGCGGATACCGCGTGAACGGCGGGGACCGCGTGAACGGCGGATACCGCGTGAACGGCGGAGACCGCGTGAACGGCGGAGACCGCGTGAACGGCGGAGACCGCGTAGACGGCGGAGACCGCGTAGACGGCGGAGACCGCGTGAACGGCGGCTGCCGCGTGAACAGCGGATACCGCATGAGTAGCGGATACCGCATGAACAGCGGATACCGCGTGAACAGCGGCTGTCGCTTAAAGGCGGCAACCGCGTAAGCGGCGGTGACCGTCGAAGGAGCGGCGCGCCAGCGCCGCACTCCGAATTCGTCTCGCCGTTTACGCGGCATCCGCCGTTTACGCGGCATCCGCCGTTTACGCGGCATCCGCCGTATACGCGGTCTCCGCCGTCTACGCGGTCTCCGCCGTTTACGCGGCATCCGCCGTTTACGCGGCATCCGCCGTCTACGCGGTCTCCGCCGTCTACGCGGTATCCGCCGTTCACGCGGTATCCGCCGTTCACGCGGTATCCGCCGTTCACGCGGTATCCGCTGTTCACGCGGTCTCCGCCGTTCACGCGGTATCCGCCGTTCTAGCCCACGCGCCGCTCAGGCATCTGCGTAACCCCACCCGAAATAATGAACGCCATCACGTCCGCGCTTTCGGCGGGAAGCGCCGAGACCTGCGACGTCGGCATGACGATCAACTGGCCAGCGAACCCGTACGACTGCGGTACATAGACCGTGACGTACTCGCGAAGGCCGATCACCGCCAACGAGTCCTGCGTCAGAAATCCCAGCACTCGGATCCCGCTCCCCGGCATCGGCGTAACGAGCACCGGCTTGTCGAAGCGCCGCTTCTCGCCGACGAACGCGTTGAGCAGGTCGCGCGTCGATCCGTAGAGGAGCCTCACGAACGGCAATCGCTCGAGCGTCGCCTCGACGGCGGACAACAGGCCCCGCGTGATGAGGTTCGAGGCCAGGAACCCGACGAGCGTGATGAGCACGATCGTCAGCAGAAAGCCGACGCCAGGGATGCGGAACCCGAGCCAGTTGTCGATGCTCGTGAAGATGGCGTAGCACACATAAATCGTGACCGCCACCGGAGCGACAACGATCACTCCACGGAAGAAGTAGTTGAGCAGGCGGGACATTGCGGTGGAGGGGGGAGGGAGGGAGGGAGGGAGGGAGGGAGAGTTCGACCGATGTCAACGTTTCACGAGTCGACATCACTCTGATAACTAACCACAAATGGCAAGTCGCGAGGCGTGGCCTCGCACTTGCCCGCTCATCCGTCATGCGAAAGCGCGCCACCGCCGCCACCTCGGCCGCGGACTTCATCCCGCGGAATCCCACGCTGGCGACGCTGCGTCGCGCGGCGATGACTTGTCGCGGCTGTCATCTCTGGACCCTCGGCACTCGGACGGTGTTCGGCGAGGGTCCCAAGCGCGCCCGCGTGATGATCGTCGGCGAGCAACCCGGCGATCAGGAGGATCGTGCCGGTCATCCTTTCGTTGGCCCATCGGGGAAACTGCTCGACCGCGCGCTCGACGCGGCAGGAATCGATCGCGACGACGTGTACGTGACGAACGCGGTCAAGCACTTCAAGTGGGACCGCGGGCAGAAGGGGGCGCGTCGCATCCACAGGAAGCCTAACGACGCCGAAGTGCGGGCGTGTCATCCCTGGTTGGCGGAGGAAATTCGCCTCGTGCGGCCTCGGGTCGTCGTCTGCCTTGGCGCGACGGCGGCGCAGGCGATCATGGGCAAGGCGTTTCGCGTGACGAAGCAACGCGGCCGCGTCGTCGAGGCGCCGAGTGGCGGGACGGTCATCGCGACGGTGCATCCGTCGTCGGTGTTGCGCGCACCCGACGCGGCCGCGCGTGCGCGGGCCGAGCGCGAGTTCCTCGCCGACATCAAGAAGGTGGCCCGGCAGCTGGCGTGAGCTCGCCGACTCGGACAGCGACGTTGATGGGAGTCGGTGACGGCCCCCCATGCCAGAATTGGCACGGCGCGATACGCTTTAGAGACGGAAGAGGGCCTGTCATTCCAATTCTGGCATGAAGGCCGTCACCGCCTCCCATCAACTTCTCAGTCATGTACGATCATCCCTCGATTCGCCACCTGAAGCGCGTCGACCCCGTGCTCGGCGGAGTGATCGACCGTGTCGGACCATGCCGCCTCGAGCCGCGCCGCGAGGGGACGCACTTCGATGCGCTCGTTAGGTCCATCGTCTATCAACAGCTGTCCGGCAAGGCCGCGGCGACGATCCTCGGCCGCGTGCACGGACTGTACGGCAATCGCGCGCCGACGCCCGACGAGCTGCTGTCGACTCCGGACGAGACGCTCCGCGGCGCCGGCCTCTCGCGTCAAAAGCTCTCCTATCTCAAGGATCTCGCCGCCAAAGTCGAAAGCGGCGCGGTCCCGATTGCCGCGGACACGATAGACCATCTCGCCGACGACGAGATCATCGACCGACTCGTTCAGGTGAAAGGCATCGGCCGCTGGACAGTTCACATGTTCCTCATCTTCCGACTCGGCAGGCCCGACGTCCTGCCCGAGCTCGACCTCGGCATCCAGAACGCGATTCGCCGCGCCTATCGCTTGCGCAAGCAGCCCGGGCCCAAGGACGTCAAGCGCATCGGCAAGAGCTGGACGCCGCACGCGAGCGTCGCGAGCTGGTACCTCTGGCGATCGCTCGAGGGCGCGCTGCCTCCGTCGCCTCGCAAGAAACGTCCGGCCGCGAAGCGCGCAAAATCAAAGAGCGTGAAGGCGAAGAAGGTCACGAAGAAGATCAGAAGAAAGAGAGCAAGGCGTTGAGGCGTCATCGCAGCTCATTTTCCGCTGTCATCCCGAGGAGCGAAGCGACGAGGAAGGCAAAGTGAGCCACGCCAACCCGACCGCGGCGCCGAGCGCCCAGCCGCCCAACACATCGGTGAGCCAATGCTCGCGGACGTACACGCGATTCGCTCCGGCCAGAAGCGGGAGCCCGACGCGCAGCGCCCAGGCCTCACGAGCCGTTAGTATTCGCTCATCGGCGAGCACGTGCGCGGCGACCAGCGCGAGCGCGGTCATCTCCGTCGTGTGGCCGCTCGGAAAGGTGCCCTCTGACTTCGGTCCGCGACCCGGAGGACGGGGCGGGCGCGGGCGACGAATGAGCAGACGCGAGATGCGCACCGCCCCCCACGCGGCTAGCGCGGCCGTCGCGATGGTGTAGCCGCCACGCCGCCCGCGTCGTCGCATCGCCCGCGCGACGATGAACGCGAGCGGGATATGGACGCCGGGCAGCCCGAACAGTTCGAGCGGGCGTTGCGCACGCTCCAGCCGGCGGTCGTAGCCGAGCCCGGCGCGCGCATACAACGCTCGATCGAGCGCTGTGGGCTCGTCGATCAGCGCCGTCAGCACGAACGCCCCGAGCGCGGCGAGTGAAGCGCGTCCGGCGGCCGCTCGGGCGCGCGCATGCTTGCTCCGTTGCACGAATCAGCCGTGGTGCAGGGGCCGCGCCAAGCCACCGGCCGTGACCGGGTGCTATATCTACGCGTATGGCCATCACCCAATCCTCCCCGCCGGCGTCGAGTCTCCCCACGGAGATCGGCGACCCGATCAACGCGCGCATCCTCGCCGTGTCCGAGGATCGCATCGCTGGTTTTCTCACCGATCCCTTCGGCGAGATCGCGCGACTGAGTGATCTCCCGCTCGACACCGTGTTGGAGCGGCTGCGCGGCATGCTCGCGTCGGGCACCATCCGGCGCATTCGGCAAACACTCATGGCGACGAATCTCGCGCCGGGCGCGCTCGTCGCCTGGCGCGTCCCCGCCGAGCGTCTCGATAGCGCATTCGATTTCATGTGGCGCGAGGATCCCTTCTCGGGTCACATCGTCATTCGGTCGACCGACGGCGCGACGACCGGCTCGACCTATCGTCTGTGGACGACGCTCAAGGTCCCGCAGGGATTCTCGATGACGGCGCACTGCGACCTGCTCGCCGCACGCGTCGGGGCGGAATCCTATCGCGCGATGCCGGCGAAGAAACTGTTCACCCTCGGCGTCGGTCACGTGCGACGGAAGGGCATGGAACCGGGCGCGAAGAGCGACGAACTCGGAGAGGTGATCGACACAAACGTCGTCGAGCTCTCGCGGCGCGAGTGGCGCGTGCTCGAGGCGCTCAAGCGCGAGCTCCGCGTCGACGAGATTCGTCCGGACATTTGGCATTTGCGGGCCCGCGAGGCAGGCGAGTCGTTCGCGGAGTTCGTGCGCGTCGCGCAGGATCTCGGTGCGCGCAAGGTCATCGGCCGCTTCTCGACCTTCCTCGAGCACGTGAAGCCGTCGGCGGCGGGGACGCGCGTGACGCGCTACAACGCGCTCTTTCACTGGCGCGTGCCCGAGGGGCGCGAGATCGAAGCGGGGCGTGAGGTCGGGCGGCACCATATTCTCACGCACGCATATTGGCGCGAGGGCGGTCCCGAGTTCGCAAACGTGAACATCATGGCCGTCGCGCACGGCACGGACAAACCCACCGTACTCGCGCACAAGCAGGCGATCGACGCCCATCTCGCCAGCGTCGGCATGCCGGTGTCGTACACCAACGTCTTCTGGGGCGGTCGCAGCGAGATCAAACCGTCCGAGATTTCGCCGAGCGTCTACGAGAGTTGGTGGCATCGCATGGCGGATACTGCGTAGACGGCGCTCGATCCGACGCGTTTGGTATACAGCGTGCCGTATCCTCGTGGACGCCTAACCCCCACGGCCACGAGGATACATCAGCGCGACGACCTGGACCGTCGGCTGCTCGTTCAGTACGCCGTCAGCCGCGCGCTCGCCGAGTCGGACAGCGTCGAGGACGCTTTGCCTCGCGTGCTGTCGGCGCTCGGCACCCAACTCGACTGGCAGTTCGGCGCCTTCTGGCTTCTCGACGAGGAGCGGCAGCTCCTTCGATGCGGCGCCGTGTGGCGCTCGCGAGCCTATTCGGAGTTCGACGCCGCAACGCGCGCTTACACGTTCACGCGCGGCCGTGGGATCCCTGGTCTCGTTTGGCAAACCGGTGAGCCCGTCTGGATGAGGGACGCGAGCGACGTCAGCCGTCTGCCACGACAGGACGTTGCGCGACGCGAGGGACTCCACGCTGTCTTCGCCTTTCCGGTCTTCGGCTTCCCGCGGCGCGACGAGGACAACGAAGCCAAACCCTCGAGCGCGCCGCGCCGCCTCGTCGTCACCGGCGTCGTCGAGCTGTACAGCGAGCAGCTCGAGGCGCCTGATGAGGACATGCTACACACGGCGACGAGCTTGGGCTTCCAGCTCGGCGTCTTCCTCGAGAGCCGTCGCGCGCTCAGCGCCGAGCACGCCCAGCGCGCGCGCAACGCGGCCGTCGTCGAGATCGCGCTCGATTGCATCATCACCATCGATCACGACGGGCGGATTCTCGAGTGGAACCCGGCGGCCGAGCGCACCTTCGGGCATGCGCGAGCTGCCGTCCTCGGACGGCAGCTCGCGGAGACGATTGTCCCCCCGCACCTCCGCGACGCGCACTACCGCGGCTTCGCGCGCTATCGCCAGACCGGCGCAGCCCCGCTCCTCGGCAAACGCGTCGAGGTCGAAGGAATGCGCGCCGACGGCTCGCTCTTTCCCTGCGAGCTCGCGATCACGCGCGTTCCGATACCGGGGCCGCCCGTGTTCACGGCGTACCTGCGCGATCTCACCGGCCGTGTGCGCATGGAGGCGACACAGGAGCTGCTCCTGCGAGCGAGCAACGTGCTCATCTCGTCGCTCGACAGCGAGCGGATGCTCTGCGAGCTGAGTCATGTCGTCGTCCCCACCTTCGCCGACTGGTACGCCGTCGACGTCGTCGAGCCGGATCAGACGATTCGCCGTCTCGAGACGATGCATCGCGATCCCGGAAAGATGGGCGACGCGCGGGCGATGGCGGATCGTTACGCAAATCGGCCCGAGTCGCGATACGGCGTCCGCGCCGTCATTCACTCCGGTCGCAGCGAGCTCGTGACCGACGTGACCGACGAGCTGCTCGCCGACATCGCGCTCGACGACGAGCATCGTCGCCTCCTCCGCGCGCTCGGCTTGCGATCCTTCATCGTCGTTCCGCTCCGCGGCCGCGATCGGATCTTCGGCGCGTTGTCATTCGTCACCGCCGAGTCGGGACGACGCTTCGATCACCACGACCTCGAGGTCGCCGAAGAGTTGGCGATCCGCGCCGCGCAGGCGATCGACAACTCGCGGCTCTTCGCGGAAGCCGAAGAGGCGCGCCGGTTGCTCGCCGAGCAGACGACGCAGCTGCAGGAGGCCAATCGCGCGAAGAGCCAGTTCCTTGCCGCGATGAGCCACGAGCTGCGCACGCCGCTCAACGCGATCATCGGATACGCCGAGCTACTCGACGTCGGCATTCACGGGCCGGTCAACGCCGAGCAGCACGGTGACCTCGGCCGGATTCAGCGCAGCTCGCAGCACCTGCTCGGCTTGATTAATGATATACTAAACTACGCGAAGGTGGAGAGCGGCCGCCTCGAGTACGACATGCAGCCGGTTCGCCTCGACGAGGCGGTCGCGTCGGTGGAGGAACTGGTCGCGCCGCTCGCGGCGGCAAAGCACATCAGCTATCGCGTGCGCACCGACTGCCCCGGCGCGAGCGCCTCGGCCGATCCGGACAAGCTGCGTCAGGTACTCGTGAACCTCTTGTCCAACGCCTTTCGCTACACTCTCGACGGCGGCAGCGTCGACGTACACTGCTCGGCGACCGATACGAATGTGCTCATCGACGTGCGCGACACCGGCGTCGGCATTCCGGCCGGCAAGCTCGAGGCGATCTTCGAGCCCTTCGTGCAGGTCGATCGCTCCTACGCCGGCCAACGCCAGGGCACCGGCCTCGGCCTCGCCATCAGTCGCGACCTGGCACGCGGGATGGGCGGTGAGCTTTCCGTGAGGAGCGAGCCGGGAAAGGGTTCGGTTTTTACCGTGAAGCTGGCAAAGGCGTAGTTGAAGACGTGCTGTTCCCGTCCATCCGATAGACCCGCCCAGCCTTCATCACGAACACCACCCGTCGCAGCGCGGTGATGTCCTTCGATGGATCGCCGTCGACGGCGATCAGGTCCGCCTGATAGCCGGGCGCGATCGCGCCGATCTGGCCGCCGAGCCCCATCGCCTGCGCGCCTAACGACGTCGCCGAGACGATCGCATCCATCGGCGGTTGGCCGCCGTCCTGGACGCGACAGATCAGATCCTCGACGTTGCGGCCGTGCGCGCCGGCCACGGCGTCCGTGCCCCAAACGATCTTGAGCCCCGGGATCGCGCGTGCCCGCTTGAAGGCCGCCACCGCCAGGGGAATCCCCTTCTCCATCGCCGCGAAGCCCGCCTCGTTGTAGTTCCCGATCCCTTCGTACTTCGCGCGATTCTCGAGATAGTTCTTGAACACCAATCCGCACTGTGGATCGAAGTACGTGCCACGCTCCGCCATGAGGCGCAGCACGTCGTCGGTCGCGAAGACGCCGTGCTCGATCTGCGTGCAGCCGGCGAGCGTCGCCGCCTTCATGCTCTCCGGGCTGTGGGCGTGCACGAGCGTCCGGAGACCCTGTGCCTTCGCTTCACCACAGATCGCATCGAGCTGCTCCTGCGACAGCGTCTGTGCGCCGCCGTCGCGGATACTCGCCGACGCGAAGATCTTGATGAAGTCGGCGCCTTCCGCCTTACGACGACGCACGATCGCGCGCATCGAGTCCGGCGTGAGCCGCGGACTGCTGATCGGCTGGAGCGAGGTGAGAATGCGCGGGCCGGGGATTGGACCGGCGGCGATGAAGTCGCGGAGGTCCTTGTCCTCGGGCGAGCCGGGACTCTGAACCGTCGTCACCCCCGACGTCAACGTCGCGAACGCGTTGCCGGTCATCGCGAGCATCGACTGCACCGGCGTGTCGCCGTCGTTAGGCGTGTGAAACCGCCCGCGGCGATTGAAGTACCAGCTCAGATGAGCGTGCCCGTCGATGAGGCCCGGCAGCACCGTGTAGCGACCGAGATCGTACGTCGCTCCGGCCGAGGCGCCGCCGCGATCGACACGGCTGATGACACTGTGCTCAACGACGATCGTCGCGTTCTCGATCGCGCCGCCACGCCCATCCAGCATCCGCCCAGCGCGAATCGTCACCGGTGAGGCCTGCGCCGCGAGGGCCGCGGGGGCCGACAGCATCGTCAACATGACAAGTCGAGTGTGAGGCATGGGAGCACGATGAGGGACGTTGAAAGGGAATCGGTTGTCCGCAACGCGTTCTGAAGCTGGCGCAAGTATACGCCACGGCGGCGGAGTTCGAGAGGGCGTGCATCGAACGCGGCGGCGGCGCTAACTTGTTTGCTTCATCCCGCTCGCGGTGTCTGCGTTCATGGCTCTTCGGACTCACATCCTCACGCTCGTACTCGCGGCCGCTCCGGTCGCCGCTCGGGCGCAGTTCGCCGCGACGGAGTACGCGCAGCGGCGGGCGGCGCTTCTCGCGCAGATACCCGCCGGCGTCGTCGTCGCGTTAGGCGCCAGCGAACCCGTCCAGGATTATCTGTCCTTCGATCAGACGCCGGCATTCAACTACCTCACGGGTCTGCGCGAGCCCGGCGCGGCGCTCGTCGTCGTCAAGAGCGCCTCCGGCGTCGCGAGCACGCTGTTCGTCGAGCCGCGGATTCCGGCGCGCGAGGTGTGGAGCGGCGCCCGGCTCGGCCTCGACGCCGCCCGCCAGCGCACCGGCCTCCCCACGCGCGATCACGACGACTTCGCGAAAGTCGTCGATTCACTCGCCGCGACGGGCGCCACGATCTACGTCGTCGGTGACTTCCCCGGCGCCGACGGTGGCGACCAGGGTACGCTCAGCGCCGATCAGCAATTCTTCGCCGCGCTGCGCCGGCGGTATCCCGCGCTCGTCATCAAGAACGCCACTCCCTTCGTCACTCAGCTGCGCGGCACGAAATCGCCCGGCGAGCTCTCCCTCATCCGTCAGGCCGCCGCGATCACGGCGCGCGCCGAGCGCGATGCGATGCAAGCGCTCGAGCCGGGGATGAACGAGTTTGAAATTCAGGCGCTCGTCGAGTACACCTTTCGCCGCAACGGCGCCGACCGGCCCTCCTTCGCGTCGATCATCGGCTCGGGTCCGAACGCGACGACGCTCCACTACAACATCGACGACCGCTTCATCGAGCGCGGCGATCTCGTCGTCATGGACATCGGCGCGTCGTACAAGGGCTACGCCGCCGACGTCACGCGCACGATTCCGGCGACAGGGAAATATTCCCCCGATCAGCGAGCCATCTATCAGATCGTGCGTGACGCCCAGGCCGCGGCCGAGCGACAGGCCAACCTCGGCGCCCCCGACCATCTGATGTCCGATTCGGCCACCGCCGTGCTCGCCGCGGGCCTAACGAGGCTCGGACTCATCGAGTCGCCCGCGGCGAGCTACGACTGCGACTTCGGCGGCCAGACCGCGCAGTGTCCGCAGTACCAACTGTACTACATGCATGGCCTGGGACATGGGATCGGTCTCGAGGTGCACGACCCGGATCAGTTCTACTATTCGCACGTCATCGCCGCGGGCAGCGCGTTCACGATCGAGCCCGGCATCTACGTGCGCGCCGACGTCCTCGACGTCCTGCCGCCGACGCCCCGCAATCGCGCCCTCGCCGCCAAGCTCCGTCCCGCCGTCGATCGATACAAGAACATCGGCGTCCGCATCGAGGACGACTACATCGCCACGCCTGACGGCGTCGAGTGGATCTCGCGCGCCCCGCGCGAGATGGCGGAAATCGAGGCGATCATGAAAACGCCTCGCTCCACGCACGCGTCTCGCGATTCGGCGCTGGTCGCTCGCTACAAGCAGCAGCCATAAAAGGCCGAAGCGGACGCGCAACGCGCGTCCGCCTCCTTGTCAGTTCGCCTCTCTCGGCTCGCCCTTCTCGGCTCGCTTTTCTCGGCTCGCCCTTCTCGGCTCGCCCTTCTAGCTCACGCCGCGAAGACCTCGAATAGCCCTGCCCCGCCCATGCCTCCACCGACGCACATCGTCACCAGCCCGACACCGCCGCCCCGCGCCCCGAGCTCGTGCACGAGCTGCGTCGTCAACTTGGACCCCGTGGCGCCTAACGGGTGACCGAGCGCGATCGCGCCCCCATTCACGTTCACGATGTCCTCGGGCATCTTCAGCTCGCGCACGACCGCGACGACCTGCGCCGCGAACGCCTCGTTGAACTCGATCAGATTGACGTCCTTCATCGTCATCTTCGCGCGCTTGAACGCCTTCGGGACCGCCGCGAGCGGCCCCACACCCATGACGTCCGGCTCGACCCCAGCCGCGGCGAACGTGATGAACCGGGCGAGCGGTTTTGCGCCCAGCTCCCTGGCCCGCTCCCGGCTCATGAGCACGAGCGCTGCCGCGCCATCGGAGTAGGGACTCGAGTTCCCCGCCGTCACCGTTCCCTTCACCTTGAACGCTGGCTTGAGCTTGGCCAGCCCCTCGAGCGTCGTGTCGGGCCGCGGCAGCTCGTCGCGCTTGACCTCCGTCGTGCACGATTCCTTGCGCGCGCCCTGCCACGTCGTCTTCGCCACCGGCACCGGAGCGATCTGACCGTTGAACGCGCCGCGCTCCCAGGCGCGGGCCGCCTTTTGCTGGCTGCCTAACGACCAGCGATCCTGATCGTCGCGCGACACGTGCCACCGCTCGGCGACGCGCTCGGCGGTGAAACCCATGCCGATGTACGACTCCGTGAGCTCGGGCGCCAGGCGCGTGTGAAAACCGGACATCGGCACCTGGCTCATCATCTCGACGCCCCCGGCGATCACGACGTCGGCCATGTCCGTCATGATTTGCTGCGCCGCGAACGCGACCGCCTGGAGCCCCGAAGAGCAGAACCGGTTGATCGTCGCCGACGGCACATCGACCGGGATGCCCGCGCGCAGCGACGCCAATCGCGCGACGTTGAGCCCCTGCGCCGCCTCGGGCATCGCGCAGCCCCAGAAGATGTCGTCGATCGTCGCCGGATCGATTCCCGCCTGCTGCACCGCCGCGCGCATCACCCACGCCGACAGCTCGGCGGGGTGCACCGACGCCAGCGCACCGTCCTTCTTCCCCTTCCCCACCGGCGATCGCACGGCGGAGACGATTACCGCTTCTCGTAACTCAGGCATCGTGTAGCCTCTCGCTCGTCATCCCGAGGAGCGCAGCGACGAGGGATCTGCTTTTCTCCAAGCAATCAAAGCCGATCCTCGCTACGCTCGGGATGACACCTCGGTCAATTGCGCAATGGCTTCCCCGTCTTCAGCATATGCTCAATGCGCTCCTGCGTCTCCTTCGTCCCCAGCAAGCGCAGGAACGCATCCCGCTCGAGATCGAGAATGTCCTGCTCCGTCACCTGGCGTCGTTCACCGTCGCCGCCCGTCAGTACGTACGCGATCTCGTGGGCGAGACGTACCTCGAAATCGCTGATCTGCCCCGCCTCCCGCATCGCGAACGCCGCGTAATTCAGATTGCCCAGCCCCTCGCGCCCGAGCGCCGTGATCGTCTGCGGCGTCGGTGGAACGTAGTCCGGCGCCAGGTCGAGCACGCGGGCCTTCGCGTCGGCGATGAGCCGATCCCGGTTCATCGAGATGCGATCGGTCACGCGCAGCAACCCGAGGCCGCGCGCC
Organism: Gemmatimonadaceae bacterium; assembly: GCA_036557635.1. Lineage (GTDB taxonomy): Bacteria > Gemmatimonadota > Gemmatimonadetes > Gemmatimonadales > Gemmatimonadaceae > AG2. Next base: position 6,508 of record DATBHD010000080.1, on the reverse strand, counting down.
TCGAGCGCGCTCGTGCTCGTCGTCGCCATCGCGATCAGCTTGAACGCGCGCTTCACCGCGTCGAAGGGATCGGCCTCGTCGTACGGCGCGAGGTCGTTGGTGAATCGGAACAGGAGCTCCTTCGTTCCGCCCCCCGCCGGCAACAGTCCGACGCCGACCTCGACGAGTCCCATGTACAACTCGGCGTGCGCTTGCACGCGATCGGCGTGCAGCGCGAACTCGCACCCTCCGCCTAACGTGAGCCCGAATGGCGCGACGACGACGGGAAAGGGCGCCGCCCGCAAGCCCATCGAGCACGATTGGAAAAACTCGACCGCCGACTCGAGCTCCTTCCACTTGCCGTCGCGCACCATCCGACGGATCCACCCGAGGTCGGCGCCCGCCGTGAACGTCCGCGGATCGTCGTTCCCGATCACCAGCCCCGCCAGCCCGTCGCGTCGCACCCTCGCGAGCGACTCGACCAGCATCCGCAGCACCCCATCGCCGAGCGTGTTCATCTTGCTCGTGAACTCCAACACCGCGACACCGTCGCCGGCGTCGATGAGGCTCGCGTCCGCCGACGTCTCGAGCACTCGCCGCCATCGCTTTTGCGACGCCAGATGAATCGTTCCCGGCAAGTCTGGGACGCGCTCGTATCCGCCGTCGTTGGTGAGGAAACGCTGCTCGTCACCCGCCTTGCGATAGAAGCAGCCCTCGACCTTGGTGAGCATCGGCGGTAGCGCGAGGCCGAGACGCTCGAATCCGCTCTTCAGGAAGTCGAGCCCGAGGTAGTCCATCTGCTTGAACGGCCCGCCCTCCCACGCGTAGCCCCACTCCATCGCCCGGTCGACGCTCACGAGATCGTATGCGATCGCCGGCGTCTTCATGAGCACGTAGTGCGAGAAGCGCAGGAGATACTCGCGCGCGAAATCGCCGAAACGTCCTTCCAGCTCGCGCACCGCCGCGATCCGCTCGGCCAGCGGCAGCACCGTGACACGATCCATCTCGGCGCTCTCGGGCTTTCGCTGTGGCCCGTAGTTGAGCGTTTTCCAATCGAGCGTCTCGATATCCCTGCCGACGCGACGATAGAAGCCCGCGCCACTCTTCTCCCCGACGCGCCCCGAGCTCACGAGCTGCCGTACCCACGCCGGCATCGCGAACCCTTCCCCGGTCGCCTGACTCAGCTCGTCGGTGACATGCAGGAGAACGTCGATCCCGGTGAGATCCCCCGTTCGAAACGTCGCCGACTTGGCGCGGCCGAGCAATGGACCCGTCAGCACGTCGACGTCGTCGATCGTGAAGTCGTACTGCGCCATCATGTCGAGCGCCAACACCATGCCGTACACACCCAGCCGATTCGCCACGAATCCGGGAACGTCCTTCGCGAGCACGATCCCCTTGCCGAGGACGCGCTCGCTCACGCGCTGGGCGGCGTCGATCGCCTCACGACGCGTATCGGGCGTCGGGATGATCTCGAGCAGATGCAGGTAGCGCGGCGGGTTGAAGAAATGCATACCGAGAAAATTGGCGCGGAATGCCGCCGACCGTCCCTCGGTCAACACGCTCATCGGAATGCCCGACGTGTTCGTCGCGACGATCACCTCACCGCGCAGGATCGGCTCGAGCCGCGCATACAGGTCACGCTTTGGCGCGACCTGCTCTATGATGGCTTCGATGATCAGGTCGCACTCGCTGAGCAGCGACAGGTCGTCCGCGGTGTTGCCGATGCGTATGAGCGACGCCCGACTCGGATCCATGAACGCCGCCGGGCGGGCCTTCTGCGCTCGCTCGAGTCCCTGCCTAACGACTGAATTCTTGTCCGCCTCCGGACCCGGCACGTCCAGCAGCACCACCGGCAGTCCCGCCGACGCCGCCAACGCCGCGATCCCGCTCCCCATCGTGCCGGCCCCGACGACCCCCAACCTGGCAATGCGCATCCGAGTCCTCTCCGCGAGAGCCAATCTTCTCTGGCGAAAATTAGCGCCGGCCGCCCGTGTTGGTCCGTGGCCTTGTCCGTGTTCGTCCGTGATGACGCTTCGGGGGGGGCTGCTTAGAAGGGATCCCCCGGTGGCGCCACGAGCGCCCGCGTCAAATTCGGCAGCTGCCGCTTATCGATCCACTGCCCGAAATCGGTCGCGATCGCCAACCAGTGCGCCCGGTCGTCCTCGGTTCGCGCCGTCCCCTTCGCCCATGCGGCCGCAATCGGCCGCAGCTCCACCAGCTTGAGCTCGGCGATCGCGCGCACCTCGGGTGCCGCAGCCGAATCGGCAGCGAGCAGGAGCAGCCGATCGGCGACGGCGCGCTGCGCCACGCGCTCGAGCGCGGCCAGCTTGGCCGTTGGCGCGGCCGCCGCCCGCCACGTCGCGCCGACCATCGCGTCGATCACGTTGCCTAACGTGATTCCCGAACCATGCGCGGAAAACTCCACCAGGCGCGCCGCGCGGTCGCGCTGCAGCACACCATCCACGATCATCTGCGCCAAGGTGCGCGCTGCCCCGAGCTCGTCGAACGCGGGTCGAGTACGACTCCCGAACAGCTCGACTGGCGGCGTGACGTTCGTCGCCCCCGGCGCGAGCAGCGTCAACACCGTGTCGGGTATCGCCAGCTCGGCCGGCTTCAGCGCATCGAGGAGCAGCGCCAGCGCCGCCCGCTGGCGCGCGGCGGCGACGGGCCGCGTCGCCTGCTGCCCGTCGCCGCGCACCGCGTTCGCGTACTCCATCCCGCCAATGGTCTTCGTTAGGCCGTTGAGCGCGAACCGGTGCATGAAATACACGGGCGCGAACCGCTCCTGCAGCAGCGTGATCGGATCCTCCGGGCGAATGCTCCGCTCGCCGAATCGGTCCAACGCCACCCGTCGCACCGCCATCTGATTTTCGAGAAAGCTCATCGCCGTCTCGCGGTCGTCCCACAGACTCACGCGCGGATCCGAACCGTATTCCGGTCGCGCATCGGCGTCGGAGAGGAAGAGGTATCCGCGTTTCAGTCCGTCGGCGATGATCGCGCGGAGCGAGTCCTGCTCGCTCGCGCGAGGAAAGATCCCGTATCCCCAGTGAATCGCCCAGACGTCGTACGGCCCCGGGCCGACCCCGTACGCCTGCGAGAGGTCGATGCGACCGTCGGCGGTGAGCGACACGCGTGGTGGTGGATAATCCATCACCGACGCGCGCTCGTACGTCGACGCGATGTAGTTGTGCTCGAGGCCTAACGTGTGTCCGACCTCGTGCGCGCTCACCTGCCGGACGCGCGCAAGCACGAAGTGCGTATCCGCTGCCGCGGCCTCCGCGCCCATCAAGCCGGCGTAGAGGTTGTAGTCCGTGCGCGCGCGATGTGAGTCCAGACGCGCCATCCCCTTCAGGATCTCGCCCGTCCTCGGATCGGTGACCGCGCCGCCGACGGACCACCCCCGTTCGTTTCGATTCTCCCACTGAACGACGTTGTACCGCGCGTCCATCGGATCGACCCCCTCCGGCAGCAGCTCCGCCTTGAATCCGCCGCGCAAACCGGCGCGATCGAACGCTTCGCTCCACCAGCGGACACCTTGCAAGGTCGCCGATCTCAAAGGCTCGGGAATCCCGCGATCGACATAGTACATGATCGGGTTCTTGATCGGCGAGTCGGGATCCGCCGGATTCACCCGCTCGAGCCGGTGCCGCGCGATCCAACGCACCTCGAGCGGACGCTGAATTGGCTGGCCGTAATCGTTGAACGTGATGCGGAAGAAGCCGACGCGCGGGTCCCAGGCCCGCGGGAGGTAGTCGTCGTTAGGCAGCGACACCAGCGCCAGGTGCTCCCGCAACGTCACCGCATGCCCGTCGGGCGTCACGCGCGCCACAATCGGGCCCGGCGAGCCGTTCGTCACGAACGTCAGCGCGACGTCGATCTCCGTATTCTCCGGGAATGCTTTCGTGTACGGCCGATAGATCGACGAACGATCGCGCGCCAGCGTGTACGTCCCCTGCCGGTTCCCCGACAACGTTTCGCCCACGCGCGTCCAGTCCCGCATCACGAGCTCCGTTGCGTCGACCAGCAGTCGCCCTCCCTCCATCGCCGCGATCGGCAGTGCGGCAACCGTGCTCGGCGAGAACGCCTCCGCCACGCTGCGCTCCTGCGCGCTGTTCGCGAGCGCCGAGCTCCGATAGCGCCAGTTCTCCAGAACGACGAGCACGCGCTCGCCATCCCGGTCGAACCGCACGACATACGTCTCGCCATCGGAGCCGCGATCGATCCCGATCGGATTCGAGCCCAATCCCGTCGCCTGCGTCACGACCATCAGCGCGCGCATGGAATCGCGCGGGATCTCGAGGAACAGCTTCCCCTGGCGCGGATCGATGTAGAATGGAATGAACCCATCCGATTTCTCGTACCCGGCCGTCCGGGTGGCAATCGACGTCGCGATCGGTTGGGGAGTCGCCTGCGCTCGCGCCATGACACCTTTGGCCATAAGGGACATGGCGCACACGAGTGTCAGTCCATACGATCGCGTTACGCGGAAAGAATGAGCACGCATTCGAGGCGGGGCTGAGGTGAGGAGGAGGGTGTGCGAGTATCTTCGGCCGGCGACCGCGCCGCAAGCACTCTGTTCGTCTCTCGGTTCACCATCCCAGGGTAAGAAATGGTAAGATTCTCGCAGTGCCTCTCGATGACGGCGCTCGTTCCAGCGCCCAAACTATCCCATCTCTTGCTCACGACACGCATGCTCTTGCCTCGTCGAATCCTGCTCGCAACGCTCGTAGCCGCGACGGCATGCGCAAGCGGCCCCGAGACTCATAAGCTCGGCGACTACCCGTACCTTCAGCCGCTCTTCACGACGCCGCAGAATCAGAAGACGCCGTCGGAGATGACGGTGAACCTGGATCACCCGGCCTACGTCGCCGCGTTGTTCGTCGTCCCGGGCCGCGGCGCCGTCATCGTGTATCCCAGCGATACGTCCGCCGACACGCGAGTCGAGGCGGGACAGCACACGATCCCGGTGCGGTTCAGGGAGGCTGCCTTCAATCGCGACAGCATGTACGCGGCGATGCGGCGTCAGGCGCAGGGCCGCGGCAATCCGTCGCCAAATCCCACTCCCTATCCGGTTTTCCGCGACACAGCCAGGAGAGACTCGACTTCGATCGCTGGTCGCGACAGTGTCCAGTCGTCCTCATCGCGATTCGGTGGGCTGCGCGACCCGGGACCGGGCGCGAGTCCAATCGGTTATCTGCTGCTCGTCGCGTCGCCGACACGGATCTCTCTCGCCAGCCTCAAACATCGGGTGAATGGCGTCACCATCCCCATCGATGACGATGAGGCACTCAACACGGTGATGAAGCTCGTGAAGTCGACCTTGCCCGACGGAGCAGGGTTGGCCGGTTACGCCAAGGAGCTGGACCGAGGGTGACCTGACCGCGGCGCGCGGCAGGGGAGGGGGCGATCTCAGCTCTTGTGGAGGATGCCGTTGCGGATCCTCACCGCCTTGGCGGACGCCTTCGGATCAGCGCCGAGCACGACATCTCCAGCTGCGAATCGCAGCTTCCCCATGAGGGTCGTGGTCGTGCCCGCACGACGGACCTTCACGGACAGCGGCGAGCCCTCCGCTGCCGCGCCGAACTTGGCGCGGAAGTGATCGCCGAATTGCTCGTCGGACACTGGGATATCCCCTACCGAAAGCAGATAGTCTCCTTCCTTCACGCCGGCCGCCGCCGCCGAGCTGGCTTCCTCGACACGCGTCACCAGCACGCCGCCGGAATCCGCGATCGTGTAGACGCCTAACCGCGGCACGTTCGGTCGCGTCGCGTGCATGCCGGCGAGTGCGAGCACGCGCTCCCAGGGATAGTCGTCGCGCCCGGCGATGTACCGCGCCGCGAAATCGGCGAATGACTTGCCACCGGCGGCCCTGCTCACCGCCGACCACCAATCGGTCGCGGTGAAGCCTCGGCCGTTCTTGTAGGTGGTCGTATAGAGATCTCTCATCACGTCGTCGAGCGACTGCTTGTTGTCGCTCGCGTCCCGGATCATGATGTCCAACAGAAGTCCGGCGAGTGACCCTTTCGGGTAGTAGGTGTACTGCGTTCCGTCGACCGGATGGATCCACGTGTCGATCGACGCGTCGTCGAGCGACACCGGACGCGTGTCTCCCACCTCGCGCATCTTCGCGGCCGTCGCCTGATAGAATCCGCTCTCGTCGATCACACCACCGCGGACCTCGGCGAGATCGGCGTAGTAGTCGGTGATCCCTTCACTCACCCACAGCCAGGGCGTCGGCTGCGCGTGATCGTACGCGTACGGCCACATGTCGGCCGGACGCAGCCGCTTCACGTTCCACGAGTGAAAGATCTCGTGCGCGTAGAGCGACGGCTGAAACGGGCTCCCGATCGCGACCGGCGAGACGACGTCCACGTGCGAGCTCTGATGTTCCAGGCCGCTCGCTCCCTGATACGACGAATCGGCGATCTGCATCACCGTGTAATTCTCCCACGGCGCCTCGCCGAACACCGCGACCTCCGGTGGAATCACGCGCTTCAGCTGATCCCATGCCGTTAGGCGTGCCGGC
>DATBHD010000079.1:0-6281 GCA_036557635.1 Gemmatimonadaceae bacterium | reverse complement strand
CCGATGATCGATCCGATGCCGAGCGCCGTTAGGTTCAGCGGCCCGAGCGATCGAAGCAGGAGGCTGCGCTCCGACTCGGCGCGCAGATCGGCGAGAGATTTTCGGGCGAAGAGTGACATGTGGAGTGGCTGGGTGTGAGTCTGAATGCCCGCGCTTGGATTCGCCTCTCAATTCGCGCCATTCGCGTCCCGAGAAATCTCCAAGCAGGCGTCGGCGACGAGGGCAACTTCGTCACGCTGTGGAGGGCGCAGGGTTATCAGGACGCGACTTGCGCGAATCTTTGGCGAATGCGATCGAGTCTCCTATCCCTCGCTTCGCTCGGGATGACAGACGTGATTTGTATACAAGGGATACGCCGGCACCAGGCCGACTGTCACGTTAGAGTTTGGTGAACTGCGCCCCTCGATGCGGCGCGCTCGGAGCGCGCGCCAACGTCAGAGTCTCGTCAGAGCGCGGCGCGGGTGGGCGGGGCGGCGCCTGGATGGCCCGAGTCTTTCGGCGGCGTTCGCCCGCCGGAGGGCAGCTCGACGACAAGGCGCGCGCCGCCCGTCTCGGTGCGCTCGACACGCGCCTCGCCCTGGTGCCGCACGGCGAGGTCGCGCACGACGGCGAGGCCGATCCCCGTGCCCATCGATGCGGAGGGACCACTCGTCAGGCGCACGAATGGCGCAAAGACCCGCTCGCGATCGGCGACGGCGATCCCCGGCCCCTCGTCCTCGACGACGAGCCGGGCACCGCCGCTCATCCGCTCGACACGCACGGTGACGGTCTGCCCCGACGGACCGTATCGCACCGCGTTCTCGAGCAAGTTCAAAACAATCTGACGGTAGGCCGCGCCATCGATGTGCGCCGGCGCGGGCTCCTCGATCACTTCGCGAAGCGACACCTTCGCCGTCCACGCGAGCGGGGCGAAGCTGACGAGAATCTCGCGTGTGACCGCGGCGAGATCGATCGACTCGGGCGAGAAGTGGAGCAGCTGGCGGTCGGCGCGCGTGAAGTGCAGTGCGTTCTCGACCAGGTGCATCAGGCGGCGCGCTTCGCGCACGATGACCTCGGCGGCGGCGCGGCGCTCGCGCTCCGATCGCGTGCGCTCGAGCATCAGCGTCTCGCCGAAGAGGAGAATCTGGGCGAGAGGAGTCCGCAACTCGTGGGAGACACCGGCGGTGAGCTCGGCGCGCAGGCGCGAGAGCTCGTGCTCGCGGCGCAGCTGCAGTACCACCGCGGCAACGAGACCCGCCATCAACAGGAGCATCCCGAGCAGCGCGAGCAGCCGCGATCGGGACAGCCCGCCGGCCACGAGCGCGCCGGGCTCGGTCGTCGCGAGCGCGACGTCGAGACGGAGATCGCCGAACTGATCGCCGAGGCGCACGGTGTCGGCGAAGAGCGTCGTCGGCGTCACCGGCTCGACAACAGGGACGTACGTCTCGTGACCGGCGCGCGGAGCCATCGTGACCCGAACCTCGGGTCGACGCGGATTCGCGTCGTACACGGCGTGACCGTCCGGCGCCAATACGAAAGTTCTCATCAACGAGTCGTAGCTCGCCGCCTGCAGGGCGACCTCGACGTCGCGACGCAGGCGATCCCGGACGACCGGCGCGAAGGCGGCGTCTCCAAAAGCGCCGACGTCGCTGACGAAGCCGTACGCGTGGCTATCTCCGCGCACCGCGTACGCGACGACGCGCGGGCGCGAATCCACCCCGCCGTAGATGAGCGCGGCGTCCCAATCCGGGTGTCGCACCGCGCGCGCGTGCGTCATGAGCGTATCGCGGAGCCAACGTCGCTCCTCATCCGATGACGGCGCGTCGCCGGACGTCACGACATCCCCGCGCGCGAGATCGAGCCGGAAGTAGTAGCTCGGCTGAAAGACGGGCGCGCAGCGGCAATCTCGAATTCGAGCGGCACTCTGCTCCAGCGTGGCTGGCCCGACCGCTGGCCGGCCGTGGTTCCCGCCGACGAACGCGAACAGGGTGCGGAGTCCCAGCTCGATCGACGCCTGAGCCGCGTACGCCGTGCTCGTCGCCGAAAAGCGAACGAAATCCCGCGCGGCACGCTCCGCTGTCTGCTGCTGGGACAGCGCCGTGGCCCAGGCCTCGTGGACGAGGTCGGCCGCAATCGCGAACGTCACGACGAGGAGGCCGACCAGGAGCGGCATCCTCGCGGCGCGAGCGTAGAGGCGGGACAGGGTCACGTGATCGTTGGCGACGTGTGGTCGGTGATACGATTGGTTGTGACATTCATTATTCACCAGGAACCAACAACCAGCCACCGCGACTTGTATTAACAGTCATACATTGCGTCCGTCTCCCCACTCGACGCGGTACATTCGGAGGATGATGACATGCGGAGGATGCTGCTCGTGCTCGTCGCCGGTTCCGTGGCGGCGTGCGCCAATGAAGTGACCGCCCCGACGTCCCCGACACCGGAGAATGCCCTGAGCTCGGCGCCCAGCGCCTCGGTGAACCGGGGGGGACCATGGGGATTCGGGCGGCGCGGATTCGGGATGATGGGTCCGGGCGGTGGTATGATGCTCGCCCGCCGGCTGCCAGCCAATCTGGCACTGACCGACGCGCAGAAAACGCAGATCAGGGGACTGATGACGGCATACCGCTCGGCGCATCAGCAGGATCTCAATTCACTCGCGACGGTCGGAAAGCAGATGCGGGCGGCACGCGTGGCCGGGCAGCGGCTGAGCGTCGATCAGCGGAAGGCGTTCTTCGCGCAAATGGCGCCGCAGCGGCAGCGGCTGATGACGGCCAACAAGCAGCTCGCCGCGGACATTCAGAAAGTTCTCACCAGCGATCAGAAGGCGTGGCTGGTGTCGCATCGCCCGTCGTTCAGGCGCAACGCGAATCATGTGAGGCGGAGCGCGTAGAGCGTGGCGCGTTGAGCGTTTGGAGGGAAGAGGCCGACACGCATGACGTGCCGGCCTTTTCATTTCCTACGCTCCGCGCTCAGATGCCGAGTCCGAGCTGGCGCAGCAGCTCTTCGAAGCGCAGCCACTCGCGCTTGTCATATCCCGGCGCGTCGTACGCCTTCGACCAGAGGCGATGAAAGAGTCGATGGGCCTCCTTCATCGGATCCGCCGCGACTCCGGCGCTGCGAGCTATTTCGCTCATGGTAAGCCCCTCCAGCATCGGACTGCATACCACTCAAAGGCAAGACACGAGCCGCACGAGACCGGCTCACCATGCTCGCGACATCGCGGTGCCATGAGTCGTACACGAGTGTTCTTGCACGCGCTCACGCGCCGTGATGCACAGCACGCTACGTCCGACTTTTTGCTATTATCCGGCATGTCGACCTCCGCCACCGCTGCCACTCCTCAGAGCGAGCGGGCGATTCCGCGTCCGCTCTCCGACGACGCCTTGCAACGCCTCGATGCGTACTGGCGTGCCGCGAACTACCTCTCCGTCGGCCAGATCTATCTGCTCGCCAATCCGCTGTTGCGCGAGCCGCTCACGTTGGAGCACGTGAAGCCGCGATTGCTCGGCCACTGGGGCACGACGCCGGGGCTCAATTTCGTGTATGTGCATCTGAACCGGGTGATACGCGAACGCGACGTGAATGTCATCTACGTAACAGGTCCGGGTCATGGCGGACCGGGCATCGTCGCGAACACGTACCTCGAGGGGACATACAGCGAGCTCTATCCGAGCATCTCGCAGAGTGTCGAAGGGATGCGGCGGCTGTTTAAACAGTTCTCATTTCCCGGCGGCATCCCGAGCCACGTGGCGCCGGAGACCCCCGGGTCGATCAACGAGGGTGGCGAGCTCGGCTATTCGCTCACCCATGCGTTCGGCGCGGCATACGACAATCCCGACCTGCTCGTGTGTTGCGTCATCGGGGACGGGGAAGCCGAGACGGGCGCCCTCGCCACGAGCTGGCACTCGAACAAGTTCCTCGACCCGGCGCGCGACGGTGCGGTCCTCCCGATCCTGCATCTCAACGGTTACAAGATCGCTAATCCCACGATCCTGGGCCGGATGGACGACGACGAGCTGTCGCAGCTGCTCACGGGCTACGGCTATACCCCGTACTTCGTCGAGGGACACGAGCCGGATGCGATGCACCAGCTCATGGCGGCGACGCTCGACGAGATCGTCGACGAGATTCAGGCGATCCAACACGATGCCCGCACGCACCGATCCACCGGGCGTCCGGTGTGGCCGATGATCGTGCTGCGCTCTCCGAAGGGATGGACGGGGCCGAAGGAGGTCGACGGCAAGCCAGTCGAAGGCACCTGGCGCGCGCATCAGGTCCCGCTGAGCGAGCTGGCGACGAAGCCGCAGCACCTCGAGCAGCTCGAGGAGTGGATGCGCAGCTATCACCCCGAGGAGCTGTTCGACGCCGAGGGAAAGTTGATGCCGGAACTGGAGGCGCTCGCGCCGCGCGGCAACCGGCGCATGAGCGCGAATCCGCACGCGAATGGCGGGCTGCTCCTGCGCGATCTGCAGCTACCGGACTTTCGGGAGTACGCGCTACACCTCCCCGCGCCCGGTGAGCGCATCGCGGAGAGCACGCGCGTGCTCGGCGAATTCCTGCGTGACGTCTTCGCCCTCAATGCCGAGGCGCGCAACTTTCGTTTGTTCGGTCCGGACGAGACGGCGTCCAATCGCCTAACGGCGGTGTGGGAGGCGACGAACACCGTTTTCATGGAGAAGATTCTCCCGACCGATGAGCATCTGTCGCCCGACGGCCGGGTGATGGAGGTGCTCAGCGAGCATCTCTGTCAGGGCTGGCTCGAGGGCTATCTGCTCACCGGGCGCCACGGGTTGTTCTCCTGCTACGAAGCATTCATTCACATCGTGGATTCGATGTTCAATCAGCACGCGAAGTGGCTGAAGGCCTGCCGCGACATTCCGTGGCGCCGGCCGATCGCGTCACTCAACTATTTGCTGACCTCCCACGTGTGGCGGCAGGACCACAACGGTTTCAGCCACCAGGATCCCGGATTCATCGACGTGGTCACGAACAAGAAGGCGGATATCGTGCGTGTGTATCTGCCGCCGGACGCGAACACGTTGCTCTCCGTCGCCGACCATTGCCTGCGCAGCCGCAACTACGTCAACGTCATCGTCGCCGGCAAGCAACCAGCGCCGCAGTGGCTCGACATGGCCGCCGCGGTCCGGCACTGCACGGTCGGCATCGGGATCTGGGATTGGGCGAGCAGTGATCGCGGCAGGGAGCCGGACGCGGTGCTTGGGTGCGCGGGAGACGTGCCAACGCTCGAGACGCTCGCGGCGGTGGATCTCTTGCGGAAGCATTTCCCCGACATCGCGCTCCGCGTGATCAACGTCGTCGATCTGATGACGCTGCAGTCGCCGTCGCAGCATCCGCACGGGCTGCCGGAAGCGGAGTTCGACTCGATGTTCACGACCGACCGGCCGGTGATCTTCGCGTATCATGGTTATCCGACGCTGATTCACCGCCTAACGTATCGGCGGCGCAATCACGCGAACTTCCACGTGCACGGCTACATGGAAGAAGGGACGACGACGACGCCGTTCGATATGACCGTGCTCAACGAGCTCGATCGCTTCCACATTGCGGGGAGTGTCGTGGACCGCGTGCCGCGGCTCGCGCGGATCGGCTCGCACTTCAAGCAGATGCTACGCGACAAGCTGGTGGAGCATCACCATTATGTGTGCGAGCACGGGGACGACATGCCGGAAGTGAAGGCATGGCGGTGGGGAAAACCATAAGGGCGAGCCGAAAAGGGCGAGCCGAAAAGGGCGAGCCGAAAAGGGCGAGCCGAAAAAAGCGCATCAGCGGCGAGCTTCGAGAGCTGAGCCACCTAACTCCACTCAACCGGGCTCAGGCCACTGTCTCAGGGCTGCCATCTCGCGGCTGCCATCTCGCGACTGCCATCTCGCGACTGGAATCGCGATAACGGGTGAGATGCGTGAGCGGCGACAAGTGAAGGCGGTAGCTGAGATCCGAGAGCTGAGAACTGACAACTCTCACCTCAGAATTCTTCTGGCCGGCTCACCGCAAGTACCGCCCAGGCATGGTAGATCCGATCGCCTAACGCGTAGTACCGCTGGTCCACCTCGCGCAGCGCGGAGTGGATCGGCGATTCGGCGAGCGTTTCGGGATCCTCGGCCTCGAACGCCTCTAGCTGCTCCCGATCGATCTCGAACGTCGCGATCGCCGAGCGCATGATGGCGGCATACTCCTCCGCGCCGAGGAGCTCGTAACCGGCGAGTGCGTCGCCGGCGTACTGCCCCGACGAGTTGAAGAAATACTGATGAAAGCCGCCGGCATTCACCTCGGCGTCGACG
>DATBHD010000078.1:0-1538 GCA_036557635.1 Gemmatimonadaceae bacterium | reverse complement strand
TCGTCGATGTAGCCCTGGGTGAGATCGCAGCCGTACGCAGTCGCGGACGCGGTGCCCACGCCGAGATGGACGTCGAGGTCGACGACGTCCTCGGTGAGCGCTTTGCGGACGGTGGCGTCGTCGAAGTCGAGCCGTTGACCGGCGCGCACGACACCGAAGCGATTGATCGAGACATCGGTCGCGTCGGCGCGAATCTCACAGTCGAAGCACTTGCCGATCGCCATGAGCAGACGGCCGACGTTGGGATCGGCGCCGAAGATCATCGTCTTCACCAACGGCGAGTTGATGAGCGACTTCGCCACTCGGCGCGCATCGCCGTCATTCGCCGCGCCGTGGATGTTGGCGCGCAACAGATGCTTCGCGCCTTCGCCATCGCGCGCGAGAATCTCGGTCATGCGAATGCAGCCTGTCGTGAGCGCTTTGCCGAACGCCCCGGTCTCGACGTTGCCGGCCAAACCGTTCGCGAGGATCGCGCAGGTGTCGGACGTGCTCGTGTCGCTGTCGACGGACAACATATTGAACGAGACGTGCACCGCGGTACGTAGGAGTGCGTCGAGCGCGGCGGCGTCGAATGCGGCGTCGGTGAAGATGTAGACGAGCATCGTGGCCATGTTGGGCTCGATCATGCCCGAACCCTTGGCGACCCACGTGATGGTCGCGTCGCCAACGCTCATCGAAAGCGCCTTGGGATGCGTGTCGGTCGTCATGATGCCCTCGGCCCCGATGAGCGGGTCGTCTTGAAGCTCGCTCGCGATACCTTTCGCGCCGCGCTCGATGATGTCGATGGGCAGTGGAACGCCGATCACGCCGGTGGAGCTGACGAGCACGCGATCGGGCGACGTCCCCAATTCGGTCGCGGCGGCGGCAGCCATTCGACGAGCGTTTTCCAGTCCGGGCGCACCGGTCGCGACATTGCTGACCTTGCTGTTCGCGATGATCGCGCGGAGACTTCCGCCGCGGATGGTCTCGCGTCCGAGAATGACGGGCGCGCCGGGGAAGTGATTGCGGGTGAAGACGGCAGCCGCAGCCGCGTCCACCTCGCTGGCGAAGAGGGTGAGATCTTTCGCCTTGGGCTTGAGGCCGACATTGCGACTCGCACAGCGAAAGCCGCGCGGGAATTTTGGACGATCGTGGAACACGTGTGAAATTGAAGGAGGAAGCGAAAGCGAGAAGCGTGAGCGCGGTGGATTGCGTCGCGTGCGACCAACTTTTGAAGATAAAATATTAGTGCCAACCCTCGATCCTAGACCCTAAACCCTAAACCCTCGACCCTAACCCCCATGCCGCTAATTAAAGACTTCGTCGACGAGTACGGCCGCTATCGCACGATCGGCGAGAAGGCGCTCGCGCAGGTGTCTGACGACGCCCTCAACCGCGTCATCGCCCCGAACGGGAACTCCGTCGCGATGATCGTCCGGCACATCGGGGGCAATTTCGTCTCTCGGTTCACGAACTTCCTGACCGACGACGGCGAGAAACCCTGGCGCAATCGTGACGGTGAGTTCGACGAAGGGCCGTTTACCCGTGCTGTCGTCGAC
>DATBHD010000077.1:0-2850 GCA_036557635.1 Gemmatimonadaceae bacterium | reverse complement strand
CGTCCACCCTCCACCCTATACCCTCCACCCTCTACCCTCTACCCTCTACCCTCTACCCTCCACCCTCTACCCTCTACCCTCTACCCTCTACCCTCTACTCTCCACCCTCTACTCTCCACCCTCTACCCTCTACCCTCCACCCTCTACCCTCTACCATTCACGCCAGGAGCTTTGCGATCCCGCGCATTGGAATCCACGTCCAATCCGGCCGATTATTCAGCTCGTACGCCAACTCGTAGAACGCTTTCTCCGTTTCGAATAGCCGGAGCAGCGCGTGCGTGTGCGCGGGATCGGATGGAAGAATGTGGACCTCGCTCTTCGTGCTCGCGAGATATCCGCGCATGAACGCATCGCGTGTATCGCGCTCCCAGCGGCCGACGCGCAGCTCGCGCGTACCGGGGTCGAGCGCTTTTGCTTCGATGCCCAGTGTCGCCGCCGCATATGCGAAGGAGCGCAGCATCCCGGCGACGTCGCGCAGGGGGCTCGCCTTCTCTCGTCGCTCGGCGAGCGGGCGTGCCGGCTCGCCCTCGAAGTCGATGACCATGAAGTCGTCGCGCGCCGTGCGCAGCACTTGACCGAGGTGATAGTCGCCGTGAATCCGGATCGCGAGTCCCGTATCGCCACGGATTGCGTTGACAATTTCATCAACGGTGCCGATGTAGCGGTCGGCGCGCCGCGCGAGCGCCTCGGCTTCGGGGGCGCGCTCCTTCGGTAACGCGCGCGCGCGCAACTGCCGCTCGAGGAGCACGAGTCCGTCGCGCACCCACTGCTTGCAGCGGCCCGCCCACTGATCGACGAGCTCCGGCCCCGCCGGTTCCGGCGCGAAGTCGGGGCTCGTCCCTTGCGCGAGCGCTTCGTGCATCGCGCGCGTCACGACGCCAAGGCGTTCGGCGTCGGCGAGAAATGGGTTCGGCACGTCTCGCTTCGGCGGCGCCTGGAAGTATGGGCGCGCGCGGTCGAGGGCGAACGCCCACGCGTCGGCGGACTTCGGCAAGTACTCCTGCAGCATGCCCGCGACGGTCACCTGACGATCGTCCTCGAACCTAACGACTCCAAGCAGAGACGGCGTATGCGGAAACTCGGCGTCGATCGTCAGAAAGCGCGTGAGCTCGACGTCGGGATGCGCACCTTGTTCGAGCTTACGAAACAGCTTGAGAATCGCCTGGTCGCCGAGGATGACGGACGTGTTGCTCTGCTCCACCGACCCGACGCGGATCTCGGCCGTCGGCGGGACGACGAGCGACACGGCGGACAGCGGCTCGATGATCCAGTGCGCTTCGGCGCCTTCGTAGTCGCCGCCGCGCGCGACGGCGTCGCCGAGCGCGCGAAGAAAGCCGCGATCTTCGACGGCGTCGAAGAGCAGCCCTTCGCGGTCCTCGGCGACGACGCGCGCGATCACGTTCTGCGGCGGTCGGTCGGCGATCTCGTCGGCGCCACGCACTGAGAGCGGGAGCTGGTACAGTTTCGCGGCGCCGGCGGTGGCCTCGGTCACGACCTCGAGCCGTGCGATGGCGAAGCGGCCGGTCTCCCATGGCAGCGGGATCACGTCGTGCACGCGCGCCGAGGTCGGCTTCCCCGCCTTCGCGCCGAACCACCGCCGCGGGGTGAGAAACGCCGCGAAGTCGTCGGTCGTGAGACGAGCCAGTTCGTTAGGCAGCAGCGCGTCGGCGAGCGCGCGAACCTTCAGCGACGGCAGTTGGTCCATGTCATGGAGATGTTCACAGCAGGCTATGGTCGGTTCGGTCCTCTGTAGTTGTGAACGACTGGACGCAGATGTCGCAGATGAACTCAGATAGGAAGAGCGGTAACGCTTTTTTTTGAAAAGATCGCGACCGCTTCTTTCATCTGTGGCCATCTGCGTTCATCTGGGTCTTTGCAGTTACAACTACAGAGCGGCTTTGGTTCGAAGCCAATTGGCATTACTAGCTCCTCGCATACTGCTTCGCCTGCTCCGGCGCCATCAATCGGAACCACAGGAAGTTGTGCGGCCCCATCGTCAACAGATACGGCAAGTCGCCGATCGGCGGAAAGGTGTTCTTGCTGTACAGCTCGAGCGGCACCATTCCGTGAAACTCGCGCAGATCCAGCTCGACGTATTGCGCGAAGCGTGAAAGGTTGTTCACGCACAAGATCATCTCGTCCTTGTAGCGACGAAGGAACACGAGCACGCGCCGGTTGTCGGGGTGCAGCGGTTCCCAGGTCCCGCGCCCGAAGGCCTTGAACTCCCGCCGCACCGCGATGAGGCGACGCATCCAGCGCAGCAGGGACGTCGACGTGCGCTCCTGCGCCGCGACGTTGATCCCTTGAAAGCCGTACGGCGGATCGACGATGACCGGGCTGTAGAGCGCCGCGTTGTCGGCGTCCGAGAAACCGGCGTTGCGATCCGTCGACCACTGCATCGGCGTACGTACGCCGTTGCGATCGCCGAGGTAGACGTTGTCGCCCATGCCGATCTCGTCGCCGTAGTAGATAATCGGCGTCCCCGGCATCGACATCAGCAGCGCGTTCATGATCTCGATCTGGCGCCGGCCGTTGTCCATCAGCGGCGCCAGGCGTCGCCGAATGCCGACGTTGATGCGCATTCGCCGTTCGCGCGCGTACTCCTTGTACATGTAGTCGCGCTCCTCGTCGGTCACCATCTCGAGCGTGAGCTCGTCGTGGTTGCGCAGGAAGATCGCCCACTGGCAGTCTTCGGGGATCTCCGGCGTCTGGCGCATGATGTCGACGATCGGCGTGCGGTCTTCCTTGCGCAGCGCCATGTACATTCGCGGCATGACCGGAAAGTGGAACGCCATGTGGCACTCGTCGGAATCGCCGAAGTACGGCCTAACGTCTGGCGGCCACTGGTTC
>DATBHD010000076.1:0-12189 GCA_036557635.1 Gemmatimonadaceae bacterium | reverse complement strand
CCATGCATCGTCCCTTCGCCATCGCCTCGAGCTCGGCGATGCTCGTCGCCTCGTTCGCGCTCTCCTCGCTCGCTCAGGCGCCCAAGCGATCGCTCTCTCCTGCCGACTGGGATCACTGGCGCTCGATTTCCTCACCGGTTGTCTCGAACGACGGGAAATGGGTCGTCTACTCCCTCGTGCCACAGGTCGGTGACGGCGAGCTCGTAGTGCGCGCCACGCACGGGAGCACGGAGTATCGCGTGCCCCGCGGCTTCGTCGGCCGACCGCAAATGGTGGCGGGAGCGCGCGACACGACGAACGTCGCGGCGCCCGCGCAGATCACCGCCGACAACAAATTCGCCCTCGCCCTCACTTACGCGCCGATGAGCGAGTACGACCGCGCGCATCGTGAGAAGAAGCGTCCGGCCGATCAACCCAAGGCGTCGCTGGCGATCATCGATCTGGCCAACGGTCAGGTGACCAGCATTCCGAGAGTGCGTTCGTTCCGCGCGGCGCGTGAGTCCGGAAAGTGGGTGGCTTATCTCCTCGAGCCTTCGGACAGTGGCGCTCGCGCCGGTCGCGACTCGGCGAATGGCCGCGGGCGCCGTCCAGAATTCGGTTCGCCGCTCGTGCTGCGCAATCTCGCGACGGGCGCCGAGCGTCGCGTCAACGACGTGATGACATTCGCGTTCGACGACAGCGCGAAGTGGCTGGGCTATACGGTTGCGTCGCGCGACAACGCCAGGGATGGCGCGTACGTGCAATCCCCGGCGGAAGGGAAGGAGATCGCGCTCCTGACGGGACATGGCGCGTACAAGCAGTTCGCATTCGACCGGGCAGGGACTCAGGCGGCATTCGTCTCCGATCGCGACGAGGTAGCGAAGGAGCATCCGCGCTACACGCTGTATTACTCAAACCTGAAATCACCGCTGGCTACGCCGGTGGTGAGGTCGTCGGCGATCGGCGAGGAGCTCGACGTCTCCGACAACGGACGCGTTGCCTTCACCCGCAACGGCAACGCGATTCTTTTCGGCGTCGCGCCGGCGCCACTGGATTCGATTCCCGCCGACTCACTGTATGACAAGGCGGTATTCGATCTGTGGTCCTGGAAGGACTCGCGTCTACAGCCGCAGCAGCGCATCGAAGCCGGACGCGATCGCAACCGCTCCTTCGAGACGATCTATCAGCTCGGCGCGAAGAGATTCGTTAGGCTGGCGAACGATTCGATGCCCACCGTGAGCGTGTCCGACGACGGGCGGGTCGCGCTCGCGGCGAGCTCCGAGCGCTACGCGATCGAGCGCATGTGGGGTGACGAAGGCGACGACGTCTACGTCATCGACGCGACGACGGGCAACCGCAAGCTGATTCGCGAGAAGATCAGCGGCAGCGCGCAGCTGTCGCCCGACGCGAAGTTTGTTCTGTTCTTCGACAACGGCCACTGGTTCAGCTACGCCGTGGCGAGCGGCAAGACCGTCGACCTGACGGCGCCGCTCAGGAACGTGAGCTTCGCGCAGGAGACGTGGGACACGCCGTCGACGCCGGCCGCGTGGGGTGTGGCGGGCTTCACGAAGGGCGACAAGTCGGTCGTGCTCTACGATCGCTACGATCTCTGGGAACTGGACCCGAGCGGCGCGCAGCCGGCGCGCGTGATCACCGATTCGGTCGGTCGCCGCGAGCACATCGTCTTTCGTCTCGCGGAGGGTGGACGCGGTGGACGTGGTGGACGCGGCGGTCGCGGTGGCGGCGACGCCGAGCGCGGCGTGATCGATCCCGCCGAGCCGCTGCTGCTGTCGGCCTTTGACGATTCGACGAAAGCGGGCGGCTTTTATCGTGACCAGTTGGGCGTCAGCAGGTTGCCGGAACGCCTCACGATGGCGGACGTGGCATTCGGCACGCCGCTCAAGGCCGCCGACGCCGACGAGTACGTCGTCACCAAGAGCACGTTCGAGGATTTCCCGAATCTCTACGCCGGGGCGAGTCTCACGAGCCTCACCAGGATCTCGGATGCGAATCCGCAGCAGAAGGACTTCAGGTGGGGCACGGTGGAGCTCGTGAGCTGGCGCAGCGCCGACGGCGTGCCACTTCAGGGTTTGCTCTACAAGCCCGAGGATTTCGATCCGCGCAAGAAGTACCCGATGATCACGTACTACTACGAGCAGTTCTCGAATACGCTGCATAACTACGTGCCACCCGGCGGGCGGAACGTCGTGAACTACACGCACTATGTGTCGAATGGGTATCTGATTTTCGTGCCCGACATTCATTACGAGACCGGCTTCCCCGGTGCGAGCGCGCTCAAGTCCATCGTTCCCGGCGTGGAAATGCTGCTCGCGCGGGGCTATGTCGATCCGAAGGCGCTCGGCATTCAGGGACACTCCTGGGGCGGTTATCAGACGGCCTTTCTCATCACCCAGACGCATCTGTTCAGCGCGGCGATGGCGGGCGCGCCGGTCGCGAACATGACGAGCGCGTACGGCGGCATTCGCTGGGGGTCCGGGCTCGCGCGCGCTTTCCAGTACGAGCACACGCAGAGTCGCATCGGCTGCTCGATCTGGGAATGCACGACGCGCTACCTCGAGAACTCGCCCCTCTTCTGGGCGGACCGCATCACGACGCCGTTACTGATGATGCATAACGACGCGGACGATGCCGTGCCGTGGTATCAGGGGATCGAGATGTTCGTCGCCTTGCGGCGCTTGAACAAAGAGGTCTATCTCATCGACTACAACAACGACGTCCACAATCCGACCAAGCGCGCGAACCAGAAGGACATCGCGATGCGGATGCAGCAGTTCTTCGACTATCACCTGCGAGGGTATCCCGAGCCGGACTGGATGATTCACGGAATTCCGTATCGCATGAAAGGGCGCGATCAGTTCCAGACGGCGGTGCAAGCGGGGGCTGCGGTCGGACAACAGAAGTGAGAACAAGCGGGGCAGAAACAACTCTTCTCCCGCTTTCGTTTCCCATGGGTATGCGTCAAGTTGAAGAGCCGACGGCCCGCTCCGCGTCCCCCCACCATCCGAGAGCATGAGCGACCAAATCGACTACAAGATCATCGGCGACGATCTCCAAGCCGTCATCGTGACCCTCGACCCGGGCGAGACCGTGGTCGCCGAAGCGGGCGCGATGATGTACATGCAGGAAGGGATCGTCATGAACACCACGCTCGACCCGAATCAGCAGGGCGGCGGACTCTTTGGGAAAATCGTGCAGGGAGCGAAGCGCGCGCTCTCCGGCGATTCGTTCTTCGTCACCACTTTCACCAACACCGCGGCGCACAAGCGTCAGGACGCCGCCTTTTCCTCCCCATTCCCCGGCAAGATTCGGCCAATCGAGCTCAAGGAGTGGGGCGGTAAGATCATCGCGCAGAAAGATTCCTTCCTCTGTGCCGCGCGCGGCGTGAACGTCACGATAGCGTTTACAAAACGTATCGGCGCCGGCTTCTTCGGCGGCGAAGGCTTCATTCTTCAACGCATCGAGGGCGACGGCCTCGCGTTTCTGCACGCATCAGGAACGCTTCATGAAGTCCGGTTGTCTGGGGCGGAGACGCTGCGCGTCGACACGGGGTGCATCGTCGCCATGGACGAATCCGTCGACTACGACATCCAGATGGTGCCGGGCATCAAGACGGCGCTCTTCGGCGGCGAGGGACTGTTCTTCGCGGTGCTGAGGGGGCCGGGGCGTGTCATTCTCCAGACGATGCCGTTCTCGCGTCTCGCCGATCGCATCATCGCCGCCTCCCCGCGCGCCGGCGGCAGCCGTCGTGAAGAGGGCAGCGTCCTCGGCGCGTTAGGCGGACTTCTCGACGGAGACAACTGACGGTGGTTGCCGCGGCCATCGAGACACGGGCGCTTCGCAAGGTGTACCCCGCGCCGGCGGCCAAGCGAGGAGCCAATCGGCAAGGGCCGCCGGGTGCCGCGCTTCCGGGCGCGCCGACACCGGGCGCCGGCGTCGTCGCCCTCGACGCGCTCGACCTCGACATCAGCGAGGGAGAGTTCTTCGGCTTGCTCGGGCCTAACGGCGCCGGCAAGACGACCACCATCGGAATTCTCACGACGCGCGTCCTGGCAACCGCGGGCTCGGCGCGCGTCAGCGGCGTCGATGTCGCCACCGACGCCGTGCGTGTGCGCACGCACATCGGCGTCGTGCCGCAACGGCCCAACCCCGACCGCAGCCTCAACGCGATCGAGAATCTCGTCTTCCACGCTGCCTACTTCGGTATTCCACGCTCCACCGCCGAAGCGCGTGCGAATCAGCTGCTCACACGCCTCGACATCGCCGACAAGGCAGAGGCGAAAGTCGATCAACTCTCCGGGGGCCAACAGCAGCGCTTGATGATCGCGCGGGCGCTGATCCATGAGCCCGACGTGCTCTTTCTCGACGAGCCGACGGTGGGCCTCGATCCGCAGGCGCGTCTCGATCTCTGGGCGATTCTGCGCGACCTCCACGAGCAGGGTCGGACGATCGTGATGACGACGCACTACATGGAGGAAGCGGACCGCCTCTGTCAGCGAATCGGCATCGTCGATCGAGGAAAGCTGCTCGCGCTCGATACCCCCTCGCGACTCAAGGAGCGCGCGCCGGGTGGCACGCTCATCGAGTTGCAGCTCGACGCGAGTCCGGATCATCTCGTCGCGTCTGTCACCGCGCTTCCGGGCGTGCTCCGCGCCGAAGCACGGCAGAACGGCCTGCGCGTCTTCAGTGATCGCGGCGGCCGCATCATTTCTCCGCTGATTCAGATCGTCGAAGACGCGGGGCTTCACGTGAGCAACATCGGCCTCACCGAACCCAGTCTCGAGACGCTTTTCGTCTCGCTCACCGGGAGAAAGCTCGATTGACGACCGTCACTCGCGATCTGCAGTCGCCGCCCGAGCCGCCGGGAACGGTGCCCCGTGAGCGCACCGTGTCGCCGTCGAAGGTGTTCCTCGCGCTGCTGCGCCGAGACGTGGTCGTGGCCCGCAAGGAACTGCCCTTCTTCCTGGTGCGGACGATCATGCAGCCGCTCCTCTTCATCATCGTCTTTGGCGCGCTCCTCCCGCGGATGGGCTTTGTCGCCGCGGGATACAGCGCGGCGCTGCTCCCAGGCATCCTCGCGATCAGCCTAACGATGTCGGCGATCCAGGCGGTGTCGCTCCCGATGATGCAGGATTTCGGCTGGACCAAGGAAATCGAGGACCGGTTGCTCGCGCCCGTGCCGACGCGCATCGTCGCCGCCGAGAAAATCGTCGCCGCGGTGATTCAGGCACTCATTGCCGCGATTGTCGTATTGCCCTTCGCCCGCCTCATCATGGGGCCGATTCCGGGATTCTCGCTCGCGCACGGCGGTGAGATCATGCTCATCGCGCTCCTCGGCGCCACCGCCTTCTCGTCGCTCGGCATGTGGCTCGGCACCGCGATCTCGCCGCAGCAAATCGGTCTCATGTTCAGCGTCATCGTCGCGCCGATGATCTTCTTTGGCTGCGCGTACTATCCGTGGCGCGGACTCGACGCCGTGCCGGTCGTGAAGTATCTGGTGCTCTTGAATCCCCTGGTGTACGTCGCCGAAGGATTGCGCGGCGTCATGACGCCAACGGTTCCACACATGAGCCTCGGCGTCGTGACGGTCGCTCTCGTGGTCCTCGCCGCCGCCGGGTGGGCGCTCGGGATGCGCAGCTTTTACAAGCGCGCGATCGGATGACGCGGAAGCTCGAGCGCCGCGCTCCGATGGCGGAGCCGTTCACACGGTTTCTCGAGTTGCTCGAACAGGCGAAGGCGATCCCGCGCGATCAGTTGCCCGAGCCGACCGCGTTCGCACTCGCCACCTGCGCCGGCGGAGAGCCAAGCGTGCGGATGCTGTTGCTCAAGCACGTCGACGAGCAGGGATTCGTGTTCTACACGAACTACGAGAGTCGAAAGGGTCGCGAGCTCCTCGCGAATCCCAACGCGGCGATGTGTTTCCACTGGCAGCAAATGGAGATTCAGGTGCGTGTCGAGGGCGCCGTCTCGCCGGTCGAGGGCGCGGAAGCGGACGCATATTTTGCGTCGCGCGGACGTGGCAGTCAGATCGGTGCCTGGGCATCGGAGCAGAGTCGGCCGATCGGCGACGAGCAGCTGCTCGAGCGACGCGTCGCGGAGTTCGAGCGCCGTTTCGAAGGCGCTCCCGTGCCGCGGCCGCCGCACTGGTCTGGCTTTCGCCTCCTGCCCGAGCGCATCGAGTTCTGGAAGGGGATGCCCAGTCGTCTGCACCGGCGTGAGCTGTATCTGCGGCGTGATGATGAATGGCACGTCGCGATTCTATTTCCGTAGCGGCCCACATCCCGCGCTATAATTCCGCCCATGGCGACACACATCGTAGAACCCTTGTCCGCGCCCGAGCCACTCAGCTCTGGGTGGAGTATCGATGCCGCGCGCGCGCTTTACAATATCGAGGGCTGGGGAGCCGGCTTCTTCGATATCAACACGCGTGGACACGTGGTCGTGCGGCCGAACAAGGAGCATCCCGATCACGAAGTGGATCTCCACGACGTCGCGATGGACCTCGAGGAGCAGGGAATCACGCTCCCGGTGCTGCTCCGCTTCTCCGACATCCTGCGCTCGCGCATCGAGGCGTTGACGACGCGTTTCGACGAAGCGCGCGCCGAGTTCGCGTACACCGGCGGCTATACGACCGTGTATCCGATCAAGGTGAACCAACAGCGCCACGTCATCGAGGAGATTCTCGAGTTCGGCAAGTCGCGCGGCGTCGGCCTGGAATGCGGCAGCAAGCCGGAGCTGCAGGCGATCCTCGGGCTGAGCGAGACGACCGACCACCTCATCGTCTGCAACGGGTACAAGGACGAAGAGTTCATGCGCCTGGCGCTCATGGGGCAGAAGCTCGGCCACCAGGTGTTCATCGTACTCGAGCAGCTGAGCGAGATCGACGTCCTCTTGCAGGTTGCCGACGAGATGCAGGTGACGCCCACGGCCGGGGTGCGGATCAAGCTTGCCTCACGAGGCTTCGGCCGCTGGAAGGAGAGCGGGGGGGAGAAGTCCAAGTTCGGCCTCAACGCGGCGGATCTCGTCACCGCGATCGAGAAGCTGCGCGGCGCGGGCCGGCTCGACATTCTCAAGCTGATCCATTTCCATCTCGGATCGCAGATCACCGACATCCGATTCATCAAGCTCGGTCTACAGGAGATCACTCGCTTTTACGTCGAGCTGCGCGAGATGGGTTTAGACATCACTCATCTCGACGTCGGCGGCGGGCTCGGCATCGACTACGACGGCACGAATTCGACCTCCGACGCGAGCGTCAACTACACGCTCGGCGAGTACGCGAACGACGTCGTCTACACGTTGGCCGAGGCGTGCCGCGAGCACGATCTGCCGATGCCGCACATCATCAGCGAATCCGGGCGCGCGCTCACCGCGCACCACGCGCTGCTCCTGCTCAAAGTGATCGACGTCGAGTCCCACACCGAACGGCCGATCCCGGAGCTCACGGAGGACGACCACCCCCTGCTGCACGAGATGGTCGCAGACTACCGAGACGCATCGCGGAAAAACGTGTCCAAACGAAGGATACGCGAGATCTACCACGATCTGACTTTCGACAAGGAACGTTCCCACGAGCTCTTCAACTCGGGCGTTCTCTCTCTACGCGGCCGGGCGATGGCCGAGCAGATCTATTTCGCCACCATCAACGCGATTTCACGAGCGGTCGAAAAGAACCGCGACGAGTACGAGGACATTACCTCCGATCTGGATGCGGCGCTCGTCGATCGCTACTTCTGCAACTTCTCCGTCTTTCAGTCGCTGCCGGACAGCTGGGCGATCGACCAGCTCTTTCCCATCATGCCCATTCATCGGCTTCTGGAGGAGCCGACGCGTCGTGGGACGCTGCAGGACGTCACCTGCGACTCGGATGGAAAGATCGATCGCTTCGTCGGCGACAAGAACGGCCGCCCCAGCCTCGAGCTGCACTACTTCACCGACGGCGAGCCGTACATCCTCGGCGTGTTTCTCACCGGCGCCTACCAGGAAATCCTCGGCGATCTCCACAACCTGTTCGGCGACACGAACGCCGTGCACGTCCGTCTGGCGGCGAACGGCCAGTACGAGGTGACGCACCTCGTCCACGGCGACACTGTTACCGAAGTTCTCAACTACGTGCAGTTCCGCGCGAACGATCTGCTGCAGACGTTTCGTCGCAAGGTGAGCGGCGCGAAGCAGATCACGCGGCAGGAAGCCAACACGTTCATCGCCGATTACGTCGCCGGACTCGAGGGGTATACGTACCTCGAGGGCGAGGCGGCGCAGTAGTGGTCGTCGCGACGCAGCTGTCCGCCAGCGCCGTCGACCCCGTCGCGTCGCTGCTCGCGGCACTCGTCGCGATCTTCATCACCACCAAGATCCTCGGTGAGCTTGCGCAGCGGCTCAGGCAACCGGCCGTCCTCGGCGAGCTCATCGCCGGCGTGGTGCTCGGCGGCTCGGTGCTCGGAATCGTCAATCCGAGCGATCCGACGCTCTCCGCGCTCGCCGAGATCGGCGTCATCATCCTCCTCTTCGAAACGGGACTCCACACCGACCTGCAGTCGCTGCTCAGTGTCGGGAGCATCGCCACCACCGTCGGATTGGCCGGTGTCGTCATTCCATTCGCGTTAGGGTACGCCACCGCCCTCGCCTTCGGGCTTGGGCACATCGCGGCGCTCGTCGGCGGGGCGGCGCTCTGCGCGACGTCGGTTGGGATCTCGGCCCGCGTACTCTCGGATCTGGGACGTCTCGAGTCGCCCGAGGGGCGCGTCGTGTTAGGCGCCGCCGTGCTCGACGATATCGTGGGCCTCATCATCCTCGCCGTCGTCGCGGACGCCGTCACGGGGACGAGCATCGATATCCTGCACGTCACGCGCATCAGTATCGTCGCCATTCTCTTCTTCGTCGGCGCCATTCTGATTGGACTGCGTGTCGCGCCCCCCGCGTTCGTGGTCGTCGAGCGCATCAGGTCGGCGGGTGCGCTCGGCATGTTCGGTCTCGCCTTCGCGTTCGCGCTCGCGCTCTTCGCGAAACTCAGTGGCACCGCGCTCATCATCGGCGCATTCGCCGCCGGCCTCGTTCTTTTCGGCGTCCCTCAGAAGCAGCGGATCGAGCGGTCGACGACGACGATCGGCCACTTCTTCGTGCCGATCTTCTTCGCGACGGTTGGCGCCGACGTGGATCTGCGCGCGCTTGCGAATCCCAGCTCGTTAGGAATCGGATTGACGCTGATCGTCTGCGGAGTCCTTGGAAAGATTGCCGCGGGTTACGTCCCACACTGGTTCCGCGGACGCAAGCTGCTGGTCGGTGCCGCGATGGTTCCGCGTGGCGAGGTCGGCCTCATCTTCGCGCAGATGGGACTGAGCACGGGTGCGATCGACGCCGGGATGTTCGGCGCGATCATGCTCATGGTCCTGACGACGACGCTCGTTACGCCGCCGCTCCTCAGTCGCGTCGCCCGCGCGAACACGACCGACATGTTCCGCGCGCCGCCGCCGGACGAGGATCGACCGGGCGATGGCGGCATCGATGATCTCGTCGCCGGAGTCTCGCAGTCGGATGACGCCGAGGCGCAAGCGCGATCCACGAGAGCGATTCGACGTCAGTAGCGCGCACCGGCTCGCCGTCAGTTGTTCGCCCTTCTTTCGGCGTACTCTTATTTCAGACGAGCCGCCACTGCATCCCAATTCACGACATTCCACCAAGCCGCGATGTAGTCCGGTCTCCTGTTCTGGTACTTCAGGTAGTACGCATGCTCCCACACATCGAGCCCGAGAATCGCTGTCTTCCCGTCCATGAGCGGGTTGTCCTGGTTAGGCGTGCTCGTGATCGAGAGCTTGCCATTGCCTTCGTCGATCAACCACGCCCAGCCTGATCCGAAGCGTCCCGTCGCGGCGGCGGTGAACTGTTCCTTGAACTTCGCGAGATCGCCGAACGAGCTCTTGATCGCGTCCGCCATCCTTCCCTTCGGCTCGCCCCCCTTCTTCGCGCCCATCAACTCCCAGAACATGGAGTGATTCCAGTGCCCGCCGCCGTTGTTGCGTACGGCGGTGCGAACGGTCTCGGGCACGCTGTTGATGCCGCGCATCAAATCGTCGAGTGACTTCCCCTCGAGCTGCGGCGCCTTCTCGAGCGCCGCGTTCAGGTTGTTCACGTACGCCTGATGATGCTTGCTGTGGTGAATCTCCATCGTGCGCGCGTCGATGTGCGGCTCCAACGCGTCGTACGCGTAGGGAAGCGCGGGAAGGGTGAACGGCATTCGACTCTCCTGTGGTTCAGACGTCTGTTACCGCTCGTTCCTCGCTCGCACGCCCCCTGCTCCTCCCCCTCCGGCCACGCAGCCAGGCAATGATGCCAGGCAATAGTGAGAGAAAGATCACGGCGAGGATCACGAGCTCGATATGGTCGCCGATGCCCGGAATGTAGCGGCCCAGGAAGTATCCGACGAACAGCATCGACCAAATCCAGGCCAAACCACCGACGACGTTGTACAGCGTGTACCGGCGGTACTGCATTTGCCCCATGCCGGCGACGACCGGAACGAAGGTCCGAACGATCGGCATGAACCGCGCGAGAACGATTGTCTTCCCACCGTGGTGCTCATAGAACGCATGAGCGCGCTCCAGATGCTTCCGATTGAACAAGAGCGAATTCTCACGTCTGAAAAGCTTCGGTCCGGTGATCCTGCCGATGTAGTAGCCGAGGCTGTTACCGATGATCGACGCGACCGAGAGCAACGCGCCGAGGATATAGACGTTCAGATCGAACCGTTGAGTCTGCGACGCAAGCAGCCCTGCCGTGACGAGCAGCGAGTCACCGGGAAGAAAGAACCCGAAGAGCAGTCCCGTCTCGGCGAAGATGATGATCGTGAGGCCGACGTAACCGCCCCAGGCTACGAGCGCGCGTGGATCGCCCAGGCGGTGAATGAAATCGAGAATCGACTGCATGCGGTGATAGTGCTCGGTGGGAGGAGGACGTGAGCAAGGGAACATCGACGGGCTCACGCGACGGGTCAACTGGGCCGCCCATTGAATCTCGTCCGGCGGATCTCACGCATCAGGACGAGCACGACTGGTCTGACGTTTTCGAGCGTGCGCTGCGGCTGCCGTCGCCGCCTGCCGGCTTCTGGTACCGAGTCGGGTTCTCGCCGCGCGGCGAACGCCGGCTGGAGATCGCTCTCGGCGTGCTCGTGTACGCGTTCGCGGTCGGATGGGTCTGGTCGCTCTCGCATCTTCGAGCGTCACTCGCGGCGGGCGAGGACGCGACCACGATGGGCGAGGCGGCTCGCGCCGCGACCACCGTCGCGTCGGCACTCACGTCGGCGAACGCTCCATCCGTCGCGTACTTGACCGATGCGACACTCAATGCGCTGTTCGACCGCGCTCGTGGCCTGAGCGGAAAGCTCCGCGCGACGATCGACACGTCGATACATGGCGTCATGCCGGAGTCGCTTCCACCGGGCGCGCAGCTGCGATACAGCGAGGGTGGCGATGTGTCGCCGGTGGATTCGGCGCCGCAGGGCCCGGGTGTGTGGAGTGTGGCGCTCGCGATTGGGAATGCGATTCGTCCGATCACCGACTTCAGCGTCATCACCGAGCTTCCGTTCAACGCCAAGAGTCGCGGCCGTATCGGTCTGTACTACCTCGGCAATTGGCCGGGGGAACGGGGGAAGAAGGTCGGGCCGTCAAAGGCACCGTCGTCCGCGTACGCCAATCCCGCCGGCTTCATCGAAGTCACTCAGGCCAACCAGGACACTTACGTCTCGCAGCACTTCCGGCTCCGCGACTTTCTGACACACGATCAGCCTAACGTGTGGCCGAAGTACCTCGTCCTGCAGATGAAGCTCGTCGACAAGCTCGAGCTCGTTCTCGCGGATCTCGCCAAGCACGGCGTGGACGTCAGCGGCGTGCGCGTGATGAGCGGATTTCGCACACCGCAGTACAACGTGTCGGGCGGCAACACTCAGGGACGTGCCGCACTCAGTCGTCACATGTACGGCGACGCCTCGGACGTCTATCTCGATGACAATCACGACGGCGTGATGGACGACCTCGACCATGACGGACGCATCTCGATCAACGACAGCAAGGTGATCCTTGCCGCGGTCGACCGTGTCGAGGCGGCTCATCCGGAGCTCGTCGGCGGGGCGGGGATCTATCCAGCCGGGCCCGGGCACGGACCTTTCATTCATATCGACACGCGCGGCTATCGAGCGCG
>DATBHD010000075.1:0-26441 GCA_036557635.1 Gemmatimonadaceae bacterium | reverse complement strand
GCCCTGATAGCGGACGACCCAATCTGCTTCCTCGGCGAGGACGTCGACGAGCTTTCCTTTGCCCTCGTCGCCCCACTGGGCACCGACGACGACGAGCGTGCGTGTTTTCGCGCTGAACATGAGGGACAATCTAGAGGACCTCGCTCAGCGCCGCGAAGAACAACCACACCGCCATGACGAGTCCGATCGCGATCTTGATCGCGGCCGCGGTGACGCGTCCGACCAGTGCGCCCCAGGCGACGCGCGTCGAGGTGCCTCCCCCGCTCCCGCGGCTCATCTCGAAGACGAAGGCTCCCGCGAATGCGCCAGCAAGAGCGCCGACGATCGATCCGATGATCGGGATCGGTATGCCAACGAACGCGCCGACCATCCCGCCCAGCACCGCCCCCCAACCGGCGCGACGCGAGCCGCCGTACTTCTTCGTGAAGCGCGCGACGAGCGTCCACTCGAGCGCCTCGGCGATCACCATGAGAACCCCGACGATTGCGACCGTCGCCCAGCCGATGCCGCCGCTCGGGACGAGCAATTTGTAGCACAGTGCCGCCGCGAACATCACGAGCGTTCCGGGCATGCCGAAGGGAATCATGATCAACGACAGCACCAGGACGGCGGTGAGAATCAGGACTTCCATCAGCGTCGCTCCGTGAGTGAAATGGCCGCATCCGCCAGTACGCGCGCGGCGGCCGCTATTCCGTCACCGCGTAGATGCTCGAGGTCGTCCCTTCGCGTGTGAATTCGGCTCAGCGTACCGAGCGTGCCGCGGCTGAGCGTGATCGCCTCCCATTTTGCGCCGGAGAAAGCCACACTGTCGACGAGGACTCCCGGCACGAGCGGAATCGCGCGGATTTGCTTGAACGCCGCTTCGAGGCGACGCGCGCGGGGTCGGGTCCACATGAGCGTGAGTTCGCCCTCGTCGTCCACGCCATCGCAGTTGATTGCGACGGCTGGGGCGTTCTTCGCGCACCACGCGCGGGCGCCGGCGAGGCCAAGCTCTTCCGCGTCGGTGATGAGGATGCCGACCGGTGCCTCTCCAAGGAGACTCGCCGCGCTGAGCACGGTGGCCACGCCTGACGCGTTGTCGACCGCGCCAGGAGATTCTCGTCCCACGACGGACGCCACGACGGGGAGCGCGCCGACGATCGCAAGGTACGGCCAGCCGCCGATCCACGCGATAGCGAGGAGAATGATCCCGGCGGAGCGCACGAGGAGAGGGATCGGCTGCGATTTGGAGTCGATGTGTGCAACGAGCCAGAGAGCGGGGGCTTCGTCGCGGCGCGCTTCGAGGTTTGTTCCCTCGCGCCGGAGAAAAGGAAGGGCGAGCACTCCGCGTTTCGCGAGCCAGGCACCGGCGAGAAGAATCGCGATCGCGCCGACGAGGCGCGCGCCTAACGTGATACTCAACAGCGCGGCGAGCCCGGCGACCGGCGTGCCGAACCTGCCAACAGCCGCGCTGTACTCGAATGGATGCTCGATTGTGCTGAAGCCTCGATCCCTCAGGACGTCAGCGCAGTAGCGGCGTGCTTCGGCGGCCGCGGGCGATCCTGTTGGCCGCGGTCGTCGAGCGAGTCGTCGTAGATGCTCGCGAGCAATCGCGTCGAGTTCGATCACGGACTAACACGGACGAACGCGCACTCGATTGTCATCCCGAGCGAAGCGAGGAATCTGCTCTTGACTGAGCCAGTCTGAAAGCAGATCCCTCCCCGCTCTGCTTCTCGGGATGACAGTGTTGCTCTTCGTCATGAGATGCGCTTTCACGCCGCGAGCGACAGCTCGGCGACGCGCAGCAGCTCGGTGACCTGCGCCAGTTCCGTAGCGCCGAGCGCAACGAGCGGCGGTCGCACGGGCCCGCCCGCGAGCCCGACGCGATCGAGGGCGGCCTTTACTCCAGCAACACCCATTTCACCAACGATCTTGCCAGAGAGCGGAATGAGACGCTGCTGCGCCTGCTCCGACCTCGACGAATACACGTCGAGCGCAAGGCCTGCCGCGAAAAGTGCCACGGCGAGGATCCCGCCACGCGCGCCCAACTCGAGCGCCCGCCTGAATGTCGAGCCGTTCCCAGTGAGCACCGTGAACGTCTCACTCTGCGCTTCGAGATAACCGGCGAGCAGCTCGAGATCGCCGGAGCTGTCCTTGATGCCGATAATGTTCTCATGCCGCGCCAGCTCGGCCACGAGTGGTGCCGGAAGCGGGAAGTGCATGTACTTCGGGATGCTGTACAGAATCACGGGAATCGGACTCTCGTCGGCGATCGCGACGTAGTGATCGCGCAGCGCTACGGCCTTGGCGCCGTAGTAGTGCGGCGCCACGACGAGCACCGCGTCGGCACCGCGCTCGGCGGCGATCCTTGCATAACGCTTCGAGAGACGAGTCGACTCCGCTCCCGTTCCGACGATCAGGCGGCGGTTGCCCGGCACGCTGTAGCGGGCAACTTCCACCAAGGCTCCTCGCTCTTTCTCGTCGAGCAGTGCCGCCTCGCCCGTCGATCCGGCAACCACGACGCCGCTCATGCCCGCCTCGAGGTGCGCACGAATGTTTTCGGCGAAGGCTGTGCCATCCAACTCACCCGACCGGTGGAAGGTGGTCACGACCGGCCCAAGCACCCCCTCGAGCGTTAGGCTCATCAATACCCCGCGTGCTTGTCGACGAGATTGCGCAGCGGCTCGCCGCGCACGAATCGCCGCCAGTTGTCGAGAAAGAGATCCAGCTCGCGCGTCCAGAACCGACCGGGCGACACCGGTGATATGTGCGGCGTCACGAGCGCCGATCGAAGCTGCCACAGGGGGCTCTGAGCCGCCAGTGGCTCCTCCTGGAAGACATCGAGTGCGGCGCCCCGCAGTCGGCCGGAGCGCAATCGGTCGGCGAGCGCGCTCTCATCGAGCAAGGCTCCGCGCGCAACGTTGACGACAATCGCGCTCGGTCGCAGCAAATCGAGCCGACGCGCGTCGAGAATTCCGCGCGTTTCTTCGGTGAGCGGCGCGGCAAGCACCACGACGTCGGCGCTTGGAAGCTCCGAATCGATGGATTCGAAACTGATGACGCGCGCGAATCCTTCGGGCGCGCCGAGCGAGACCCGACGCCGCGCGCCCGTACAACGCGCGCCGAGTGCCGACAGCCGGCGCGCGGCTTCGGAACCGATGCCACCAGTTCCGACAACGAGCACACATGCGCCGACAACCTCGCGCAGGGGCGAACGCTCGGTGACGAATGGCTGCTTGTCCCACTCGCGTCGCCGTTGCTGATCGATCGCGATGTCGAGCCCGCGAAAGAAATACAGAATGCCGGCGACGATGTATTCGGCGATTGGAATGGCGTGCACGCCCGCCGAATTCGTGAGGATCACATCGCTGGCGATCATTTCCGGATAGAGCGCGTTGCCCACTCCCGCGGCCGCCGAGTGCACCCAGCGCAGTCGCTTGGATGCGAGAAAGAGAGGTCGCGGAATTCCAAAGCCGAGGTAGACGTCGGCGTTTGGAATCTCACGCAGGACCTCTTCGCTCGAGCCGCGGGGGCCGTCGCCGTCGGAGCTCGTTTGCGCGCGTACGAAGTAGATCTCCCAGCCTTTCGGCGCTTCGTCGCGCAGGCGCTGCTCGGCTTCCTTCGTCAACGTCCAGGTACGCGATACCGCGTTGCCGTCGATGACCAGCAGCGGCATGTGGTCAGTCTACCGAGATGCTGATGACATCCTGACGCCGGCGGAGCTCATCGACGACGGTGTCGATCTGCTTCGACGTTCCGATCAGCTCGAGCTCGAACGCCCGATCGGACTCGTGCTCGAAGGTGCGTCGCGAGATGAGGTGCAGGCCGTTGCCGCGCAGAATGTCTTCGATGGTATCGAAGCGAAGGTCGCGCTGCACACGCACCGTCGCGCTCACCTTGCGTCGTCGCAGTAGCATCTTCCGTTCGACGGGTCGCAGACCGACGAGGACGACGATGATGAGGAGGGACGTTCCCACCCCCTCGACATACGCTCCGGCACCGACCGCCGCGCCAACCGCGGCAACGACCCAGATCGTCGCGGCCGTCGTTAGGCCGAGGACGGCACCATGGGCGTGCAGGATCGCGCCGGCACCGAGGAAGCCGATGCCGGAGACGATCTGCGCGGCGATTCGAGTCGTATCGCCGTACGGATGCCCGTCCGGCGAGAATCCAATCTCCGCGATGTGGATGGAGAGGTGCGTGAAGAGCGCCGCGCCGACACAGATGAGGATATTCGTACGCAGACCGGCGGGCTTGCCGGCGATCTCCCGCTCCACGCCGATCGCGCCGCCAAGCGCGGTGGCGAGCATCAGCTTGAACAGCAATACGAACTGCAGGGCGTCGCTCAGCTGTTGGAGCGACGTCGCTTGGAGGAGCAGTGTGGGGAGAGGATGAATGTTCAGTGGTCAGCGCGTATCGAGATCGCGCAAGTCTCCAGATGCCGTGTCCGGTGACGAATCACCATAAGCGATACTCCGCGCCTGGTCCTCGAGCTGCGCGATCGACGCTTCGTCGGGTTCCGTCGGCGTGGCAAAGTTGCGAAACACCGTTCCGCCGCACCGCTCGCACCTGACGCTCTCGGGAATGGCCTGGTCGTAGAACTTCTCGTTGCCGCACGTCATGCACACGAGCGTGAGAAGACCGCGGGGCCCGCTTTGATCTGCCATAGGAATGCCTCCCTCTAAGAGAGACGACTCCGGCGCTGCGCGCAATCCTCACAGAGCGTGGCGCTGGCTTCGAGACGCGCCCCGCAGCTTCCGCACAAGCTGTACACGCGTACACCGGAGGGCGTCACCTCTCGATGAATCGCGGCCTGAAGGGCGATCAGCGGAAGAACGTCGGTCGTCTTGATGCGCATCGCGCGCCGCGCGGCGCGCCACGCTTGTATCCGGGCGATGAACTGGCGGAGAAGCTGCATCGGTCGCTTGGTTAGTGACTGCAGGGGCAAAATGCACGACACATGCCCAGGGAGGCGCTAGTCGAAACCCATCCGCTCGCGCACGCCACGCATCGTGTCTGAAGCGAGCTCGCGACAGTGCGCCGCGCCCGCGCCGAGCGCCGCGTCGACCTGTGCTCGATCGTTACGCAATTCTTCAGCGCGCCGACGAATCGGCACGAGCTCCCGCTCCATACTCTCGAACAACACTCGCTTGCAGTCGATGCACCCCCAGCCGGCGGTCGTGCACTGCGTCGCGACGTGCTCCACGGTAGCAGGCGGGCTGAATGCCTTGTGAATGTGATAAATGTTGCAGACCTCGGGCGTCCCGGGATCGGTTCGCTTGATGCGCTTGGGGTCGGTGACCGCCGGGCGCAGCTTGTTCCAGATCTCCTCCGAAGATTCCAGGAGGCCAATGGTGTTATTCAGCGACTTCGACATCTTCGCCTGTCCGTCGAGTCCCATGATGCGCCGCGTGGGCGTCAACGCGGGCTGAGGCTCGGGGAAGAACGGACTGTCCGCGGCGAATTGCGCGTTCCAGCGACGTGCGACGACGCGTGACAGCTCGAGGTGCTGCAATTGATCCTCGCCGACGGGTACGAGATTGGCTCGGTACAACAGAATATCGGCCGCCTGCAGCACCGGGTAGTTCAGCAGACCCGCATTGACGCTCTCCTGTCGCTGCGCCTTATCCTTGAATTGCGTCTGGCGCTCGAGCTCCCCGAGCGGCGTGATCGTGTTGAGGATCCACGCGAGCTCCGTGTGCTGCGGGACCTGCGATTGCACGAAGAGGGTCGCGATATTGGGATCGATGCCGGCGGCAAGCAACGAGAGCGCCATGTCACGCCGGCGCACACGCAGCTGCGCCGGATCGTACGGCTGAGTGATCGCGTGATAGTCGACGATACAGATGATCGTGTCGTACTCGTGCTGGAGCTTCACCCAATTCTTCACCGCCCCGAGATAGTTTCCGATATGGAGCTCTCCGGACGGCTGTATACCGCTGAATATTCGAGACATTCGCGCAAGGTATGAGTGCCCGGGAGCCGTTGCAAGCAAACGCAAATCGCGCGGCGGATGGGTCACGGGACGCACGGGCGCTGCTCGCGACGTGTGTCGCCGCCGCGGTGAAGGGCGCGGAAGCGGTGCGCTCGCATGGTCAGGACCTCGAGACGCTCGCGTGGGAAGAAAAATCGCGCGCCGACTACGTGACGGCAGCCGATCGAGACTCGGAGCACGCGATTCGTGACGTCATCGCCGCGCGCCATCGAGACGCCGTCATCCTCGGCGAGGAGCTCTCGCCGGAGGTCGCCGCCGCGACGATGAAGGCAGGATTGGTTTTTGTCGTGGATCCGCTGGACGGCACCACCAATTTTCTGCACGGATTCCCCTGGTACGCCGTTTCGATCGCCGCGATGTACGAAGGTGCTCTCGTGGCGAGCGCGATCCTGAACGTCCCCAACGGCGATCTGTTCACCGCTGTCGCGGGAAGTGGAGCGCGACGCGGCGGGCAGCCGATTCACGTGTCGAATATCACGGAGCCGATCCGGTCACTCTTCGCGACGGGCTTCCCCTTCAAGCAGACGGACCAGGTCGAGCAGTATCTGCGCGGCCTCGATGCGGTGATGAAGGAAGCAGCCGGCGTGCGACGTGTCGGCGCGGCGTCGCTCGATCTCGCCGACGTCGCCTGCGGCCGCTACGAGGCGTTCTGGGAACTGAGCCTCGCGCCATGGGACATCGCCGCGGGCATCCTGCTCGTTCGTGAGGCAGGCGGTGTGGTGACCGATCTCGAGGGACTTCCAGCCCAGATCACGCACACCAGCATCGTAGCGGGGAATCCAAAAATGCAGGCCTGGCTCCTGGAGGTGATACGTGATAGGCGATAGGGCGGTCGTGCTTAGTTTTCGTAGCACCGAGCAGCTGGCACCTCCCCCCCTTCAGCCTCTCTTTTCGTGCGTCTCGTAGAGTGCGTTCCGAATTTCTCCGAAGGCCGACGGCCCGAAGTCATCGCCGCGATTCGGGACGCGATCGCGGCGGTCGATGGCGTCGCGATACTCGATGCTTCGTCGGACCTTTCGCATAACCGCACCGTCATCACCTTCGTCGTGCCCGTCGAGCACGCCGTGGACGCCGGATTCGCGGGGATTCGCAAGGCGCGGGAGCTGATCGATCTCAACCACCATACCGGTGAGCACCCACGCATGGGCGCGGCCGACGTCGTCCCCTTCATTCCACTCGAGGGAACGACGATGGAGGATTGCATCGTCCTCGCTCGTTCGTTAGGCGAGCGCGTCGGACGAGAGCTCGCGATCCCGGTGTTCCTGTACGAGCGCGCGGCGACACGGCCCGATCGCGAGAATCTCGCCGACGTTCGGCGCGGCGAGTTCGAGGGGCTCCGCGACCAGATCGGCCAGGACCCCGCGCGTGTCCCCGACTTCGGCCCGGCTCACATCCACGCCACTGCCGGCGCCGTGGCGATCGGTGCGCGCCCCTTTCTCGTCGCCTACAACGTCTACCTCGGTCCGGCGACGAATCTCCAGGTGGCGAAGGACGTCGCCAAGGCGTTGCGCCATTCGACGGGCGGTCTGCGCTATGTCAAGGCGTTGGGTCTCGAGGTCGACGGGCAAGCGCAGGTCTCGATGAATCTCGTCGACACCGAAAAGACTCCTCTCTTTCGTGCTTTTGAGATGGTGAAACTGGAAGCGGCGGCGCAGGGTGTCGTTCCCACATGGAGCGAGATCGTCGGACTCGTGCCGGAGCGCGCGCTGTTCGAGACGGCGGCGCGCCACATTCAGCTGCGCAACTTCACGTCCGAGATGGTGCTCGACCGGCGCGTTCGGGACGCGGTCCAGGGCGGCCAATCGTTGAGTGGATTTGTAAGTGGCGTCGCGTCGTCGGCGCCGGTGCCGGGAGGCGGGAGCGTGGCCGCGCACGTCGGCGCGCTCGCGGCGGCGCTCGTGCAAATGGTCGCCGGCCTCACCGCGGGGAAAAAGAAATACGCGTCCGTCGACGCCGAGATGCGCGCGCTTGCGCTCGACGCGGCGGGCCTGGTGACGCAGCTCTCGGGGCTCGTCACGCGCGATGCCGCGGCGTTCGCCGAGGTCGCAGCGGCCTACAAGATGCCTAACGAACCGGCCGACGCGGCGGCGCGGCGCTCGGCGGCGGTGACGAAGGCGCTGATCGGCGCCGCCCAGGTTCCGCTGGAGACCGCCCGCGCCTGCGCTCGCGCCGCGGAGCTGGCGGTCGTCGTGGCGAAGAAGGGGAACACGAACGCCGCCTCCGACGCCGGCGTCGCCGCGCTCCTCGCCGAGGCCGGGTGCCGCGGGGCAGCGTTGAACGTCCGTATCAACGTCGCATCGCTCGAGGACAAATCACTCGGCGCCGGGTTGTTGGAAGAAGCTAAACAGCTCGTGGCGCAGACGAGTGACCGGGCGCGTGCGGCGATGGATGCCGTCGAGGCCGTTTTGACCAAAGCGTGATCGCCTTTGCCCTTCAATCAAGGGACAACGGCCTGCTTCTCCCCTCCCCCATAAATCCCGTTGAACAGGAACTTGAACGTCGCATGCGGCTGCGCGCGGAAGGTGATCTCGGGACCGAACAAGTACAGATGCCCGCGTCCGACATTCGCCTCGGCGATCGCGACGGCGCCGTTGAGATAGTTCTGACCCCACGCCCAGCCGCTGCGCAATGGCTTGTCCGAGTCGAACCAGGCAACAGGACGTACACCCTTCAATCCCGCGTCGGGACCGAGCCTGAAGGCAGGGCTGTTGTCGTAGAACACATCCAACCGAGCAGGCTGGCCCGCCGCGATGCCTGTCGTGTTGTCGACGGCGACGCTGAGAATCGACCCCGGCACATAGAACTTCTCCGCCGGTAAGGTGCGTTCCTCGCCGGTCGGCATGCGCTCGACGAGCGCGTTGTAGATCGGTAAGCCGAGCATGTCGCCTAACCGCGCCGACGTGCCGATGCTGACGACGTTGCCGCCCTGGTCGAGGAATTCCCTGATCGCCGGAATCGAGCGCTGCTCGGAGAGGCTGCCGAGCATGTGCTGATACTCGGCCGGTACGCTCACGCGGGCGTCTTCGCCGCCGCGACCGCCGAAGCGGCTGCTCTGGCCCAACAAGCCGGACGGGACGATCAGCGCGTCGAACTTCGATTTGAGGTTCCCGGCATCGATGTCGTTCGGATAGACGACGGTATACGGGAAATCGAACTGCTCGAGCAGCCAGCGGATCTGCCCCGAGGGCATCGATCCGCCATACACATCGATGAGCGCGATGCGCGGCGCGGAGAGCTTGGTCGCGTCAGCGGACGGGCGCGTCGTCGTTCCGTCGAAGCTGACGCCGAGGTCTTTCGCGGCCGTTTGCAGGATCGGCAAGGTCGAAGGCTTTGCCGTCACATAGAAGGAGCCGTTCGGATACGACTTGCCGTTCGCGGTCACCGGGCTCCTGAGCCAATACACGTCCTCGCCCGCCTTGAGCAGCCGATTGATCGCGGTGAAGGCGTCGTTCACTTGATGAGAGAACACATAACCCGCGGCGCCGCTCGTTCCGGCGACCGTGCCGGCCGGAACGGCCGCGAGGCCGTTCACCACCTCGAAGGGGCCGTCGAAGCCGTCGAGAACGCGATCGAACTGCACGCCCATCTGATACGCGAGCGTCCAGCCGGCGTTGTCGTATGGCCGTTTCGGCGGGCCGCCGGGATACGCGAAGTCGTTCGGGTGATCCTGCGGCTCGAACATGTCGAGCACGTATGGCCGGAACGCCTGCGCCGTTTTCACGACGAACGAGCCCGGTGGATACGACTTGCCACCCACGCTGAACTGACTCGTCGCCCGCAGCACGGTGATTCCCGCATGGCGCAGCGTATTGACGAACTTCACCGCCGTCGGGAAGTCCGGCTGGGCGGACGGAATGATATAGCCGCGCGCGTCACGCTTCGCGGGATCGCGCAGCACGGTGTTGAAGAACTTCATATCGGCGCCGTTACCGAAGGGCGCGACCGGATTGCCGACGGCGCCCGCGCCGACGGGGCCCGTCGCGCGCCCCGCCCCGCCTCGGCCGCCGCGGCCGGCGCTCTGCTCACCGGCCAGCTGCGCCCCATCCCCCGATTCGGCAATCGCGCGCTCGACTCTCGCGATGTCGGTCGGCGTCGTCGTCCAGCTGTCGCGGCTTCCCTTCTCGATCGAGTTGCGTCCCATACGGTA
Source organism: Gemmatimonadaceae bacterium (assembly GCA_036557635.1). Classification (GTDB taxonomy): domain Bacteria; phylum Gemmatimonadota; class Gemmatimonadetes; order Gemmatimonadales; family Gemmatimonadaceae; genus AG2. Next base: position 16,320 of record DATBHD010000075.1, on the reverse strand, counting down.
GATGTTGAACAACAACTCATCACGCTGCCGCGACGCATAGTCGAGCACGGCGTAATCCGCCGTCACCGAGTAGTCGACCGACTGCCGGAAGTGCCACACCGGCTGCGGGTCGATCGGGTACATGAGATCGCCGCGCGGCAGCGCCATCGTCGGGATGAACGGAATGCGCTGCGGCGTTGGATTGCCGATCGTCTCGGTGAGGAGACCGATCATGTTGTGGAAGTACGTAATCGTGCGGAGACCGCCGTTCCACCATGTCGAGTAGCTCGAGCCCGAACGGATCGTGACGCCTGGCTTGTGCTCCATCGCGAAGCGCGTTTGCATCGCCGCGCCGACGGCGTCGATCCCCATCGGAATGCCGGGGTCGAAGTTGTAGTTGAATGGATCGCGGAAGGGAGGCGCGAACATCACCGCGCCCGCCGGCCCCGTCTGATGGTGGTTGTAGACGATCTGCGGGAACCACTCCCAGAACATCACGTGATTGTCGTTCTTGGTCTCGTTCTGGTTGGACATGTAGAAGTCACGATTGTCGTCGTGACCGATGTACTTCTGATAGAGCCGCGGAATGTTCATGTTGCGCTTGAGCGAATCCGCGTCCTTCATGTACCAGCTCGAGACGAGCTGCATGCCATCCGGATTCGCGTGCACGGCGAGGATGATGTCGTCGTTCAGAATCCGTTTCGTTTCGTCGTCGGTGCGACTCAGGAGCTGATAGACCGTCTCCATCAGCTGCGCGGCGCCTAACACTTCCGTCGCGTGCAGGCCGCCATCGATCCAGACGACGGCCTTGCCTTCCTTTGCGAGCGCGCGCGCCTGCTCATCGGTGAGCCCCTCGGCCAATGCCAGCCGACGGGAAATCTCCTTGTAGCGGTCGAGCTTCTTAATGTTCTCCGGCGACGAAATGATCGCCATGAGCTGCGGCCGCCCCTCCGCTGACTTCCCGATCTCGACCAGCTTCATGCGGTCGGATTCTTTCGCGAGCTTTTGCCAGTACGCCTGGAACTGATCGTAGGTCGCGAGCCAGTAGTCGTCGCCAATGTTGTGACCGAATTGCTCTTTGGGACTCGTGATGTGGCTTTGGGCCTGCACGACCGCCGCCGCGAAGACGAGCGGAAGTGCGGCAGCTCGCCACGGGCGAAGGCTGCGCGTACTCATCGAGAAAACCTCCGGGTGGGACGCGAAACGCGACACGGTGCCGCGATCGCGCTCGTTGAGCTTATCAGCCCGGATTACGCGTCGATAGGTCCAACCGCTGGATCGAGCATCGCGATCGACTGCTCGCCTTGCCACGATGCCTACAGGGCGGTCAGAACTCGAGGCCCCGAATCCGTTATGGCAACGGTGTGCTCGAAATGCGCCGACCGCGAACCGTCGATGGTGACGATTGTCCATTTATCGGCGAGCGTTTTCGTCGCGGGGCCGCCTGCGTTCACCATCGGTTCGATCGCGATGGTTAGGCCCGGTACGAGCTTCTCGCGCCTCTTTGGCTTGCCATAATTCGGCACCTGCGGCTCCTCGTGAAACTCCGTGCCGATGCCGTGACCGACCAGATCGCGCACGATGCTGAACCGCGCCTTCTCGACGACGCCCTGCACCGCCGCACCAATGTCCCCGACATGATTCCCCGGGCGCGCCGCCGCGATCCCCGCCGCAAGGGCGTCCTGCGTCACGACGAGCAAACGCTGCGTCTCGGCGTCGATTTCACCGACCGGCACGGTCACGGCGCTATCGGTGAAATACCCTTTGTAGCCGACGCCGACGTCGATGGAGACCACGTCGCCCTTCTTCAGGACGCGCTTGTGCGAAGGAATTCCGTGCACGACCTCGCTATTGATCGACGTGCAAATGCTTCCGGGAAAGCCATACAGCCCTTTGAACGCCGGCGTCGCGCCCTCGTGCGATCGAATGAAGTCCTCCGCGATTTGATCGAGCTCGCCGGTCGAAAGCCCGGGGCGGACGGCGTGGCGCAGATGCTCGACGGTCGCGGCGAGGATTTTTCCGCCCTGCGCCATCAGCTCGATCTCGCGAGCCGACTTGAGTTGAATCACTTCCCGAGTGCGCGAAGCACGCGTTGGGTAACGTCGTTCACCGCGCCCTTCGCGTCGACGACGACGAGACGCGCGCCGTTCCTCTTGTACCAGTCGAAGACGGGCGCGGTCTGCGCGGTGAAGACCTTGAGCCGGTTTCGGACCGCCTCGGGCTCATCGTCGCTCCGTCGGACGACGACGCCGCTGCAATTCGGGCATTTCGCGCCCGGCTCGAGGTCGCTGTAGGGCGTTTGACAGGTCGAGCACACCGTCCGCGTCCCCATGCGCCTAACGATCTCCTCGTCAGGAACCTCGAGCGAAACGACCGCGTCCACCTTGCGGCCGAGCGACCGCAGCATCTCCGCGACGCCCTCGGCTTGCGGGACGGTGCGAACGACGCCGTCGAGCACGACGCCACCGGAGTATTCCGGTTTCGAGAGCTCTTCGCGAACGATCCCGAGAATGACCGAGTCGGGCACCAGGTCGCCGCGATCCATGTAGCTCTTCGCCTCGCGCCCGAGTGGCGTGCCCTGCTTCACCGCCGCCCGGAGCACGTTCCCTGTCGCCAGGGTCGGCACACGGAGCGACTCGGCGAGCTTGGGAGCTTGCGTGCCTTTGCCGGCGCCTGGTTTGCCGAACAGGACGATGTTCATGGAGAAATGCGAGGGGCTGGGACTCGGGGGCTAGGGGTGAGGGATCGTAAGCCCCTGACCCCCGCCCCCTGGCCCACCTTAGTACCCGCCTGGCGCTCCCTGCCGACCTCGGAACCGCACCCTGCCCTTCTTCATGAAGCCGTCGTACTTCCGGAGCAGCAGATGCTGCTGCATTTGGGTCAGCGTATCGAGCGCGACACCGACGACGATGAGCAGACTCGTACCACCAAAAGCAAATGGCACGTTGATGAGCCGACTGATCCAGATCGGGAGCAGCGCGATGATCGTTAGGAAAATCGCGCCGGGGAGCGTGATCTTCGAGACGACGTCATCGATGTACTCCGCCGTGCGCGCGCCCGGCTTCACGCCGGGGATGAAGCCACCCTGCTTCTTCAGGTTCTCCGCCAAATCGATCGGATTGAAGATGATCGAGGTGTAGAAGTAGGTGAAAAAGAGGATCAGGATCGCGGAGAGAACGTAGTACAGTGGCGTTCCGGGCTGGAAACGATCGGCGATGTCGCGCAACGCGCCGCTTCCGGAGAATTGGGCGGCAGCGCCGGGGATGACGATCACCGACTGCGCGAACACGATCGGCATGACGCCCGACGAGTTGATGCGCAGTGGAATGAAGCTCCGCGACGCTTCGCGCATGCGACCCCGCGCCATCGTGCGCTGTGGGATCTGGATCAGGACGCGACGCGCGGCCATTGTCACCGCCACGACCGAGGCGACGACCGCCACCATCAGCACGATGAGCACGAGCAGATTGAACGTTCCGATCGCGCCCGAGCTGACGAACTTGAAGGTCTCACCGATCCCCGGCCAAATGCGCTCGACGATCGAGAAGAAGATCATCAAGCTCGCGCCATTCCCGAGGCCGCGCTCAGTGATCTGCTCGCCCAGCCACATCACGAAGATCGCGCCTGTCGTCAGGAAGAAGGCCATCTGCAGCCGGAACGCGAACCCTGGGCTCTCGACGACACCCGGTAGCGACTCGGTGAAGAGCGCGAAGCCCCACGCCTGCACCCAGGCGAGGATGACCGTCGCGTAGCGCGACCACTGATTGACGCGTTTCCGACCCTCCTCGTCCTTCTGCATCTTCTCGATCTGCGGCACCACCGCGCCGGCGATCTGCTGGAAGATGCTGGCCGAGATGTACGGCATGATCCCGAGCGCGAACACGGTCGCGCGCGAGAGCTGGCCGCCGGTGAAGAGGTCGTAGAGGCCGAGGAGACCGCCGCCGTTGCTCTGGGTTCTGAAGAAGTCGATCAGCGCCGCGGGGTTCACCCCGGGCGCCGTCACGTGCGCGCCGACCCGATAGATCAGCAAGCACAGGAGCGTGAAGAGAATCTTTTCCTTCAGCTCGGTGGTGTTCCAGATGTTGCGCACCGCCGTCGCCGCGGCATTGCTCTGAGCCATGTGATCCTACCAATTGAAAGCCTGGATGCCTAACGGGTAGCGGGTGGCGGGTGAGCGCATTCACCCTCTACCCGCTACCGTCGACTCTCTACTCTTCCACGCGGCCGCCCGCCGCCACGATCTTTTCACGCGCGGCGGCACTCATCTTTACACCACGAACCGTGACGGCGCCGGCGACCTTGCCGTTCGCCAGCAGCTTGATCTTACCGTGATTGCGCTTGACGAGCCCCGCCTCCGCAAGCGACTCCGGAGTGACCTCCCCACTCACCCTCTTGAGATCGTCGAGACGAATTACCTCGGCGTCCTCGCGGAAAGGATTGGTGAAGCCGCGCTTCGGCAGCCGGCGCGTGATCGGCATCTGGCCGCCTTCGAACGCGGGTTTGCCACCACCCGGACCGTGATGCCCGGAGCGCGCCTTGATGCCCTTGTGTCCCTTGCCCGAGGTCTTGCCTTTACCCGAGCCCGGACCTCGGCCGATGCGTTTTCGGTCGCGATGCGAGCCCGGCGCGGCAACGAGGTTGTGCAGCCCGATCTTCTCGATCTTCTCGGTCTTCTCGACGTTCTTAGCCACGATTGCCCTCACTTCTCGACCAGGGACACCTCGACGAGGTGTCGGACTTGCTTGAGCTGCCCCACGAGCGCGGGGTGAATGTCCTTCACGATCTCGTGCTGATGATGACGCAGGCCGATCGCCTCGAGCGTCAACCGCATCCGCCACGAATGGCCGATGCCGCTGCGCACTTGCTTGATCCGAACTTTACCCTTGTCGGGAAGCCGCAAGCTAGGCGTCTTTTTCGGACCCCGCGTCCGATGCCAGACGAATGTGCGCGGCATTAGACGGCCTCCTTCGATTTCGCGCGCGAACGGTACCGAATGCTCGACACCTCGATACCGCGCTCGCGGGCGACCTGTTCCACAGTCGTCAGTTGGCTGAGCCCATCCATGGCGGCGCGCACCATGTTGTGCGGATTCGTCGAGCCGAGGCTCTTCGTGAGAATGTCCGAAATGCCGGCGCATTCCATGATAGCGCGAACGGCGCCGCCAGCAATTACGCCGGCGCCGGGAGCCGCTGGCTTCATGAGCACGCGTCCGGCGCCATGCTGGCCGATGATCTCGTGCGGAATCGTGTTCCCCGTGAGCGGAACCTGGGTGAGTCGCCGGCGCGCCGCCTCGACCGCCTTGCGAACGGCTTCCGAGACTTCGTTCGCCTTGCCCGACGCGAAGCCCACGCGTCCCTGACCATCGCCGACGGCCACGAGCGCGTTGAAGGAGAATCGACGTCCACCCTTCACGACCTTCGCGACGCGATTGATGGCGATGACGTTCTCAATCAGATCGCCGCCCTCGCGCGACCGCTCTTCGCCGCCGCGTGCACCGCGACCCTCTCGTCCGCCGTGACCACCGCGGTCGCCGCCACGCTCGCCGCCGCCGCCACCACCCGGGCCACCGCGACCCCGACCGCCGCCCGGACCGCCGCGGCCACCGCCGCCTGGTCCGCCACGACCGCCGCCAGGTCCACCGCGTCCGCGTCCACCGCCGCCGCCGCCGCCGCGACCACCACGGCCACCGCCGCCGCCGCCGCCACCACCACCACCGCGAGGGCTGCGCTCCGGGCGGGCTCCGCCACCAGTGCTATGTGTCTCTTCCATATCCTCAGAACTCCAGCCCGCCTTCGCGGGCGCCGTCGGCCAGCGCTTTCACGCGGCCATGATATCGATAGCCAGCTCGATCGAATACGACCTTCGTGATCCCCGCTTCTTTCGCGCGCGCGGCGATCCGTTTGCCGACCTGCGACGACTTTTCCGTCTTCTTTCCTTCGATGTCCTGACTCGAGACGGTCATCAGGGTGCGGCTCGCCGTGTCGTCGACGAGCTGCGCGTAGATGTGCTTGAGCGAGCGACGAATGACGAGGCGCGGGCGCTCCGACGTGCCGCTGACCTTTTTCCGAACGCGAAGATGGCGACGATATCGCCGCTCGACCTTCGACTTCGGGGGACGCATCACCGGCATTACTTACCTCCTGCCTTGCCCGCCTTACGACGGACCTGTTCACCAGCGTACTTGATGCCCTTGCCCTTGTACGGCTCGGGTGGACGAAGTTGTCGCAGCTCGGCGGCGACCTGGCCAACGACTTCCTTGTCGGCGCCGTCGACAAAGATCTGCGTCGGCTGTGGCGCGGTGAGCTTGATGCCCGCGGGCGCCTTGTACTGTACCGGATGCGAGAAACCGAGCGCGAGCTGCAAGCCGTAGGGGCGCACTTCGGCCTTGTAACCGACGCCGGAGATCTCGAGCTGCTTCTGGTAGCCCTTGGTGACGCCCTCGACCATGTTGGCGATGAGCGTTCTCGTTAGGCCGTGGAGCGCCTTGTGGTTCGACTCGTCCGACGGACGCGACACCTTGATCGTGTCGTTCTCGACGGCGACGGAGATGGCCGACGCGACGGTGCGCGTCAGCTCTCCCTTCGGCCCCTTGACGCGGACCGTGCGGTCTTCGACCGCCACGGTGACGCCCTTGGGAATAGCGATCGGCAATTTTCCGATTCGTGACATGGTGCTCTCCTTACCAGACGACGGCGATCAACTCGCCGCCGGTGCGCGCCTGACGAGCCTCGCGGTCGGACATCATCCCCTGGGACGTGCTGAGGATGGCGAGCCCGAGCCCGTTGCGGACGCGCGGAATCTCGTTGACGCCGACGTAGCGGCGCAGGCCGGGTGTCGAGACGCGTTCCAGCGCTCGAATCACTGGCTGGCCGGTGCCGGCGTACTTGAGCCGGACGCGCAACAGCCGCTTGCCGTCGTCGGTGTCGATCATCTGAAAATCCTGAATGAAGTTGTTCTCCTTCAGGATGCGGGCGATCTCGGCTTTCACTCGCGACACGGGAATGTCAACGCGACGATGCCGCGACGCGACCGCGTTGCGGATTCGCGTCAACATGTCGGCAATCGGATCGGTCATGCTCATGAATTCAAAACTCCTCTCGTATCCGGAGACGTGGAGGTGTCAGGTGCTGGGTGCTCGGTGCCAGACTCGGTGCGATTCCAGCACCTGGCGCCGACCGGCCAGCGCCTCTACCAGGATGCCTTTCGCACGCCGGGGATCATCCCCGACAGCGCCAATTCGCGGAAGCAGATGCGGCAGAGACCAAAGCGACGCAGAAACGCGCGCGACCGGCCGCATCGGCTGCAGCGGTTGTGCTGCTGCACCGCGAATTTCGGTTTGCGCTTCGACTTCTCGATCCAGGACTTCTTCGCCATGCTAGTACCCGCTGAGGTGTGTTGGCGGCGGCTGCGCTAGATGAGCCGGCTGCCTTTCTTGTCGTCACCGCGGAATGGCATGCCCAGCTCCTTCAGCAGCGCCAACGCGAGATCGTCGCGATCGGCGCTCGTCACGAAAGTGATGTCCATGCCGTGAATCTGCTCGATGTCGTCGTAGTTGATCTCGGGGAAGATCATCTGCTCCTTGACGCCGAGCGAATAGTTGCCTCTTCCATCAAAAGAACGCGTGGCCAGCCCACGAAAGTCGCGAATCCGTGGGACCGCGACCGAGATGAACCGGTCGAGAAACTCCCACATGCGCGCGCCGCGCAACGTCACCGCCGCTCCGATCTCCTGCCCCTGACGCAGACCGAAATTGGCGATTGACTTCTTCGCCTTTTTTCTGACTGGCTGCTGGCCCGTGATCGTCGCCAATTCCTGGACGACCTTGTCCAGAGCCTTGGGTTGCTTGATGGCTTCGCCGACGCCGACGTTCACGACGATTTTCTCGAGCGTCGGCACCTGATGCGGGTTCGTCAGGCCGAACTGCTGCATGAGCTTCGGCCGGATCTCCGCCTGGTACATGTCGCGCAGCCGCGGTGGCGGCGCCGGGATGTGCGCGCCGGCGTGCGGTCCGCGCGCGTGCGCTTCACCAGTGCCTCGCCGGTCGCCCTTGCCCTTGGCCTTGGCCGGCTTGCCGCCGCCGCTCTGTTTTGGCGCACCCTTCGCCGGCGTGCCGCCTTTATTGTCCTTCGTCGCCATAATCTCTGTTCCTTATCGCGCGGGCTTCGGAATCGCGTCTCCACTCTTGACGCTGATTCGCTCCTTCGTGCCGTCTTCGTCGAGCCGCATCTTCGTCCGCGTCGGCTCACCGCTCTTCGGGTCGATCAGCATCACGTTGGAGACGTGGATCGGTGCCTCCATCTCGATGATGCCGCTCTGCTCCTCCGCCGTGCGCGCCTTGCGATGCCGCTTCACGATGTTGACGCCCTTCACCGTGATGCGCCCTTTCTTCGGGTAGACGTGAATCACTTCGCCGCGCTTCCCCTTGTCGTCGCCGCGCACGACGATGACCTGGTCGCCACGCACGACGGGCATCCGGACACGCGCCTTGTTGTCGGCGTGTCGCTTGCGGTTGACCGCCCGCGGGCGGTCCATTTTGCGATACTTGAGTATTCGCATATCAGATGACCTCCGGCGCCAGCGACACGATCTTCATGTACTTCCGGTCGCGGAGCTCGCGCGCCACGGGGCCGAAGATGCGCGTCGCGCGCGGCTCACCCTGCTCATTGATGATCACGACCGCGTTCTCGTCGAAGCGGATGTAGCTCCCATCCTTGCGTCGCGTTTCTTTGGCGGTCCGCACGACGACGGCGCGCGCGACGTCGGACTTCTTCACCGTCCCGTTCGGCAGCGCGTCCTTCACCGCCACGATCACGACGTCACCCAATCCGGCGTAGCGCCGCCGCGTGCCGCCAAGAACGCGGATGACGAGTGCGCGCTTCGCACCCGAGTTGTCCGCGACCTTGACCATCGATTCCTGTTGGATCATGGTGCCTCTCCCGCCTCCTCAGCGTGCGCGTTCGATGATCTCGACCACGCGCCACCGCTTGTCCTTCGACAGCGGGCGGGTCTCCATGATGCGCACGGTGTCTCCGCTCTTCGCGGAGTTCTCCTCATCGTGCGCCTTCACGCGCTTGGTACGCGTGACCATCTTGCCGTAGACGGGATGCGGATAGCGGCGCTCGATCGCCACCACGACCGTCTTCTGCATCTTGTCGCTCACGACGACGCCTTGCCGCGTCTTGCGCGTTCCGCGCGGCTTCGCCGTCCCGTGCGCGTTGATTTTTGCCATGTCAGCCATGCGTGTCCCCGGTTAGCGCGCTTTGGTCTTTGCCGCGCCCTTCTTTGCCGGGCGACGCGCCGTGCTCTTTTTCCCTTTCTCCCGCTTCGCGCCCGCCGGCGCCGCCGCGGTGCTCCCCTCGCGGACGATCCCCTTGGCGCGCTCGGTCGCGATCGTCTTCAACCGCGCGATGTCCTTCCGAATCAACCGCAAGCGCAGCGGATCCTCCAACGGCTCCGTCGCGCTCCGGAACTTCAGTCGGAAACGCTCCTCTTCCAGATCCTTGATGCGCGCCGTGATGTCATCCGGGCCCATTTCGCGAATCTCGTCAGGTCGCATCGGTATGCGCCTCCTCACGCGCAACGAACTTCGTACGCACCGGCATTTTCGCCGCCGCGAGCGCCATCGCCTTTTCGGCGATCTCGCGCGTCACACCTTCCAACTCGAACAGCACTCGTCCCGGCTTTACTACAGCCACCCATCCTTCCGGCGAGCCCTTTCCCTTCCCCATGCGGGTCTCGGCGGGCTTTTTCGTGATCGGCTTGTCGGGGAAAATGCGGATCCAGACTTTCCCGCCGCGCTTGATGTGCCTCGTTAGGGCGACACGGGCCGCCTCGATTTGCCGGTTGGAGATCCACCCCGGCTCGAGCGACTGCAGCCCATAGGTGCCAAAGGCGACCGTGGCGCCACGCTTCGCGTGACCCCTGGTGCGGCCCTTGAACATCTTGCGGAACTTGACACGCTTCGGACTCAGCATCGTTCAGCGCCTCCCGTCACATGCCTGACGAGTAGGTCGTCCCACGACGATCCTCGACCTTCTCGCCCTTGAAGATCCACACCTTGACGCCGATCGTCCCATATGTCGTTTTCGCCGTGGACGTCGCGTAATCGATATCCGCGCGCAGCGTGTGCAGCGGCACGCGTCCCTCGTGATAGCCCTCGACGCGCGCGATCTCGGCGCCACCGAGACGGCCGCCACATTTGATCTTGATGCCCTGCGCGCCCATGCGCATCGCGCTCTGCACCGCGCGCTTCATGGCGCGGCGGAACGAAATGCGCTGCGCGAGCTGGCTCGCAACGTTGTCGGCGACGAGCTGCGCATCGAGCTCCGGTCGCTTGATCTCCTCGACGTTGATCCCGACCTCTTTGCCCGTCAGATGCGCGAGCTCGTCACGAAGCTTGTCGACCTCGGCGCCTTTTTTCCCGATCACCACACCAGGTCGACCCGTATGCAGTGTGACGACGACTTTGCTCGGCTTCCGCTCGATCACGATGTCCGAGATCGCGGCGTGGCCGAGACGCGCTTTCAGATACTTGCGCAGCAGCTCGTCTTCCTTGAGGAGCTTCGGCAGTTCGCGCCCTGCGTAGTAGCGCGAGCGCCAGTCCTTCGAAATGCCGAGCCGGAAACCGACTGGATTGGTTTTCTGTCCCATTAGCGAGCAGCTCCCTCTCCCTGACGCGCCGCGACCACGATCTCCACGTGGCTCGTGCGCTTGAGAATTGGCGTGGCGCGACCCATCGCCGCCGGCGTAAACCGCTTGAGCTTCGGTCCCTCGTTCACGATCGCGTGTTTCACAAAGAGCGTATCGACATCGAGCGGCTCGTTGGCCGCGCGCGCACCCTGTTCGGCGTTGGCCACGGCCGAGCGCAGCACTTTCTCGATCTGCTTCGCGGCGTGCTTCTTCGAGAACGCGAGATAGTTGAGCGCGGCATTCACATCCTTGCCGCGGATCTCGTCGATCACGAGTCGCATCTTGTAGGGCGACTGGCGCGTCGTGCGCTGGATGGCGCGTGCCTGACGAGGCGGCGTCGCCGTCGCGGGCTGTGGGGTGCGGGCTGTACCGCCTCCCGTCGCCCCACGCTTGGTGCCGCCGCGCTTGGCCGTGGCTTTCCGGGCCGTCCTCTTCTTCGCGCCCCGCCCGCCGCGCCCCGCGCTCCGCTTTCCGGCCGTCTTCTTCGCCGATTTACGAGCAGCCATGGCTCACCTGCCTCCTCGTGGCGCGGGGGCGGCCGGCGCCGCGGGGGCGGCGGCGGGCGCCGCGACCGGCGTTCCGGCGGCGGGCGTCGGCGCCTTCTTGTCCGCCGCCTTGCCGGCGGCCGTGTGTCCACGGAACAGTCGCGTCGGCGCGAATTCGCCGAGTTTGTGGCCGACCATGTTCTCGGTGACGTAGACGGGAATGAACTTGTTCCCGTTATGCACCGCGAACGTATGGCCGACGAACTCTGGCAGCACCGTGCTCGCGCGCGACCAGGTTTTGATCACGCGCTTCTCGTTTCGCGCGGTCATCGCCTCGACGCGCTTCGCGAGCGCTTCTTGAACGAAAGGACCCTTCTTTACACTGCGACCCATGGCTGAAATCTCGTGAATAGGTGCCAGGTACTTGGTGTCAGGTGCTCGGTGAGTGCGCATCCGCACCTGGCACCTGCCACCTCGCTCCTCTACTGCGTGGCTTTGCCGCGCTTCCGGCCTCTGACCAATAGCTTCTGCGAGTGCTTCTTCGTGTTCCGTGTCTTGACGCCTTCCTTCTTGCCCCACGGGCTCACGACGTTGCGACCGCCGCGGGTACGGCCACCGTGCGGGTGATCGACGGGGTTCATCACCTCGCCGCGGACGCGCGGTCGTCGCCCCTTCCAGCGCGACTTGCCCGCCTTGCCCCACGACAACAGCTCGTGCTCCTCGTTGCCGACCACACCGATCGTCGCCAGGCAGCGGCCGTGAATCATGCGCATCTCCGTCGACGGCATGCGCACCGTCACGTACTCGCCCTCCTTCGCGACGACTTGCGCCGCCATCCCCGCCGACCGGCAGAGCTGACCGCCCTTGCCGATCTTGAGCTCGATGTTGTGCACCGACGTGCCTAACGGCACCTCGGACAAAGGCATCGTGTTGCCGATGCGAATGTCGGAGCCGGGGCCGCTGACCACGGTATCCCCCACCTTGAGCCCCTTCGGATGGATGACGTATCGCCGCTCGCCGTCGGCGTACTCCACGAGCGCGATGCGCGCCGAGCGGTTCGGATCGTACTCGATCTCCTTGACCGTCGCCGCAATGCCGAACTTGTCGCGCTTGAAATCGATGATGCGATACTTCCGCTTGTGGCCACCGCCGCGACGGCGCATGGCGATATGACCGTGATTGTCACGGCCGCCCGACTTCTTGAGCGGCTCGACGAGCGACTTCTCCGGCACCTCTCGCGTGATCTCCGAAAAATCGGGGACGGAGCGGAACCGTGAGCTGGCCGTGATCGGTCTGAACTGACGAATCGGCATCCTTGACCTCAGCCTTCGAAGATCGGGATCGTGTCGCCCTCGGCGAGCTTCACGATCGCTTTCTTCCAGTTGGGACGGCGACCCGCCGTCTTGCCTAACCGCTTGATCTTGCCGCGATGGTTCGAGGTCCACACTCCCTCGACGCGCACGCCGAACAGCGTCTCGATCGCCGCGCGAATCTGCGGCTTCGACGCCTTCGGGTGCACCTGGAACGTGTACTCGACGCGATCCTGATACGCGGCGGAGCTCTTCTCGGTGATCAGCGGCCTAACGATGATCTCGTGTACGGTCGGCATCGCTTACTTCCTCTTCTTGGTCGACTTCGACGCAGGTTTCTTCGCCGCGGCTTTCTTGGCCGCCGGACGCTTGGCCGCCTTCTTCGCCGCGCCGCGCGTCGCTGCCTTCTTCGCGCCGGCCTTCGACGCGGCCTTTCGCGCGCTCTTCGCACTCCGCGTCCCACGTCCCGCATCCCGCGCTTCGGCCTCGCTGCCCGCGGCCGGCTCGAGCTGCGAGCCCAGCGCGCCCGACTCGATCAGCACGAAGTCGGACCAGAGAATGTGATAGGTCGAGACGTCGGTGTACGGCATGACGTGCACGAGCGGCAGGTTGCGGCCGCTGAGGAACAAGTTCTGTTTCACGCCTTCGGTGAGGATGAGCACCTTTTTATCGGCAACGCCCAACCGCGCGACGAGATCGGCGAGTTGCTTCGTCTTCGGCGACTCGAACGCGAAGCCGTCGATGACGAAGATCGCGTTCTCGCGCGCGCGGGCGTTGAAGGCGCTCTTCCGCGCCAGCTGACGCACCTGGCGCGGCACGTACTGCGCGTAGCTGCGCGGAATCGGTCCGAACACGGTGCCGCCGCCGACCCACTGCGGCGCGCGAATCGAGCCCTGACGCGCCCGGCCGGTGCCCTTCTGCTTCCACGGCTTCTGATTGCCGCCTGATACGTATTTACGAATCTTCGTCGCCGCGTTGCCCTGGCGCTGATTGGCGAGAAACGCCTTCACCGCCTGGTGCATCACCGGCATGTTGACGGTGCCATCGAACAGCGCCCTGGGCAGCGTCACGCTCTCGCGCTCCGCCCCCTGCGCCGTGTAGGCGGCCGCCTGGAATGTCGTGTTCTCAGCCATGCCCCTGTTCCTTTACGCCTGCTTCTCGACGAGGACGATCCCGTTCGTTGGCCCCGCCACCGAGCCGCGGACGTAGATCAGGTTGCGCTCCGCGTCGATTTTCTCGACGCGCAGACCGATTTGCGTGTGCTGCTCGGCGCCGTAGTGGCCCGGCATCTTCTTGCCCTTGATGACGCGCGATGGATCCGTGCCCGGTCCCACCGAGCCCGGCTTCCGATGCCGCGTGTTGCCGTGCGTGTTCGGTCCACCGCCGAAACCGTGGCGCTTCACGACGCCCTGAAAACCACGGCCCTTCGTCGTGCCCATGACCTTCACGATCTCGCCCGCCGCGAAGACGTCGACCTTCACCGAGTCGCCGATGCTGTACGACGGGATCTCGATCTTCGCGTTCCCCGGCTCGTCGAGCCGGAAGCTGCGCAGCACGCGCGGCGCGTATTCGAGTCCCGCCTTTTTCGCGTGGCCAAGCTCGGCCTTCGTCGCGCGACGACCACGCGGCTTGCGACCCTTGTCGCCCTCGCGAGCGCTGCGCTGCCGCTCGAACCCGAGCTGCACGGCGGCGAAGCCCGCGGTCGCCTTGTCCGTCACCGCGAGCACCGGATTCGGCTCGGCAGCGATGACGGTGCATGGCACCTGTTCGCCTTCTTCATTGAAGATCTGGGTCATGCCCAGCTTTCTGCCAATTATGCCAATCATTGAGTGTCTCTGTTGAGGTGCCAGGTGCTAGGTGTTGGGCGCCGGGACGGTGTGCGATTGCCGACACCCGTCACCAAGCACCTGACACCTATGAGCCCCTCACTCCACTTTGATCTCCACGTCCACGCCCGCCGGCAAATCCAGCTTCGTGAGCGCGTCCACCGTTTGCGCGCGCGAATCGAGGATGTCGATCACGCGTTTGTGCGTCTTCAACTCGAACTGCTCGCGTGACTTCTTGTCGACGTGCGGCGAGCGCAGCACGGTCCACCGCTGCGTCTTCGTCGGCAGCGGAATGGGACCGGAGACCTGCGCTCCCGTCTTCTCCGCGGTTCGCACGATGTCCGCCGATGCCTGATCGATCACCGCGTGATCGAAAGCCTTGAGGCGGATCCGGATTCTGCCAGCCATTGTTTGCTCGGGATGCGGGATGCGGGGTGCGGGGCGCGGAGCTCGGTCATCCCGAGTCACGCGCCCCGCGTCCCGTTTATTTCAGGATCTTTGTAACAACACCGGCTCCGACCGTTCGCCCACCCTCACGGATGGCGAAACGGAGCTGCTCTTCCATGGCGATCGGGATGATCAGCTCGATCGTCATCTGGATGTTGTCGCCGGGCATGACCATCTCCGTGCCCGCCGGCAATTCCACATTCCCCGTCACGTCGGTGGTGCGGAAATAGAACTGCGGGCGATAGCCTTTAAAGAATGGCGTATGCCGTCCGCCCTCTTCCTTCGTGAGGACGTACACCTCCGCCTCGAACTTCGTGTGCGGCGGAATCGAGCCGGGCTTGGCCAGCACCATGCCGCGCTCCACGTCCTTCTTGTCGATGCCGCGCAGGAGGAGGCCGACGTTGTCGCCCGCCTGACCCTCGTCGAGCAGCTTGCGGAACATCTCGACGCCCGTGACGACCGACTTCTTGTCCGCGTTGAAGCCGACGAGCTGCACTTCCTCACCGACCTTGATGCGGCCACGCTCGATACGACCCGTGGCGACCGTGCCGCGGCCCGTGATCGAGAACACGTCTTCGACCGGGAGCAGGAACGGCTTGTCCGTCTCGCGAACCGGCTGCGGGATGAACGTGTCGAGCGCGGTATAGAGCTCGTTGATCTTGTCGACCCACTGCTTCTCGCCCTTCAGCGCGCCCGAGGCCGAGCCGCGAATCACCGGCGCTTCGTCGCCGGGGAAGTCGTACTTGCTCAGCAGCTCGCGCACCTCGAGCTCGACGAGGTCGAGGAGCTCGGGGTCGTCGACGAGGTCGCACTTGTTGAGGAACACGACGACCTGCGGCACGTTCACCTGACGAGCGAGCAGGATGTGCTCGCGCGTCTGCGGCATCGGGCCGTCGACCGCGCTCACGACCAGGATCGCGCCGTCCATCTGCGCGGCACCCGTGATCATGTTCTTCACGTAATCGGCGTGCCCCGGGCAATCGACGTGCGCGTAGTGGCGCTTGTCGGTCTCGTATTCGACGTGGCTCGTCGCGATCGTCAGGATCTTCGTCGCATCGCGACGACCCTGTGACTCCGACGCTTTCGCCACTTCGTCGTAAGGCACGTACTTCGTCCCCCACCCCTTGTCCGCCGACACCTTGGTCAGCGCTGCGGTGAGCGTCGTCTTCCCGTGATCGACGTGGCCGATGGTGCCGACGTTTACGTGCGGCTTGGTCCGCTCAAACTTTGCCTTTGCCATTGTACAATCCCGTGTGTGTTGGGGGTCCTTCTCTGGTAGAAGGTCGAGGGTCGTGGGCAGAGGGTCTTCCCTCTACCCGTCACCCTTTGCCCTCTACTCGTTACGCTTTCACCTTGCTCACAATCTCTTCCGCCTTCGACTTCGGCACTTCTTCGTAATGCGCGAACTCCATCGAGTAGACCGCGCGCCCCTGCGACATCGAACGCAGCTTCGTCGAGTAGCCGAACATCTCGGCGAGCGGCACCGTCGCGGCGATCACCTGTGCCTCACCGCGCTGCGTCATCCCGCCGATCTTGCCGCGGCGTGACGACAGGTCGCCGAGCACGTCGCCCATGTACGCGTCG
>DATBHD010000074.1:0-34240 GCA_036557635.1 Gemmatimonadaceae bacterium | reverse complement strand
GTGCGTCACGGTCGCCTGCCAGAAGCCGGCGCCCGTCGTCACCGCCGGCACGCCGACGCCTGACGAGTTCTTGAAGCTGTTGCGGGTCACGAGGTTCGTGCCGGTCGTGTAGTAGGTCGAGTCGGAGAAGAACGCTTCCTCGGCCGTCACGAGGTTGCGGAGGTCCGACTTCATCGCCGTCACGTACGCCTTGTTTTTTGTGTTCGCGAATTTCGGGATCGCGATCGCGGCCAGGATGCCGATGATGACGACCACGATGAGGAGCTCGATGAGCGTGAAGCCCTTGCGAGCACGAAGCATGTTAGACATGGAGGTAGCCTGTGGGATGGAGTGTCGCCTTTTCGCGCCCAACGAGCCGCGCGAGACCGGCACTAGCAAGGCAACGCGTGCGCCGTTGGGCACCAAAACAGCTAATCAGGTTCTCCACCGCTACTTAACGAGATTGAATGCTGGCCCATTCGCTGGGCGCCTCACTGCGATCTGCATGATGGTTTAGCAAACCGCAATGAGGCACGGACCGCGCGGACTAGCACACGGACTGATGCGCGTGAAGGAGGTGTCCAATCATCCGCCGATCACCGGGTTCGCCGGGTTCAGCTCGCCCGTGTAGTACGACATCAGCGATTGCTGGAAGACGAGATTGTTGCGGGCCGTGATGAACGCGCTTTGTGCCTGAACCTGCGTCGCGCGCGCCTGAGTGACCTCGACGAGCGTCGCGGCGCCGACCTGATAGCGCTGTTGCGTCGTCGTCACCGCGAGCGTCGCTGCTTTTTGTTGCGCGTCCGCGGCGTCCAACTGTTGCTTCGCTGCATTGTAGTCCAGGTACGCTCGCCGTACCTCGAGGGCCACTTGCTGCCGTTGCGTCGAGAGCGCGAGCTTCGCGTTGTCCGATGCCACCTGCGCCCGCTCGGACGCAGCCTGTGTCGCGCCGCGATCGAAGAGCGGAATCGAGATCCCGATGCCGATGGAGCCGCCGCGTCGTTGATTCAGCTGATCGAGGAAGCCAAGATCGTTGGCGCTCGAGACGCCGCTGTTGTAGCCACCGGTGAGCGAGATCGTCGGCAAGCGGCTCGCGTTCGCGGCCCTGATGTCCTGCTGAGCGGCGTCGACGCGCGACGCTTGGGCACTCAGGTCGGGTCGCTGCGCAAACGCTCGATCGAGTAGCGAATCGAGATCGAAGGTCATCTTCGCGGCCCCCGTATCGGGCAGCGCGGGCGACTGAAAGTCGTACGTGCCGCGCGGGTCGAGCTGCAGCGTCTGAATCAGATCGACCTTCGCGAGCTCGACGGCGTTCTGCGCCGTGACGACGGCCGCGCGCGCACTGGCGACGCTCGCCTGTTGCTGATAAAGATCGGACACCGGCCGTGAGCCTGCTTTCACGAACTGACTGATCTGGCTCTCGAGCGCCTCCTGGGCGGAAAGGTTCTGCTGCTGCACGTCGAGTTGCTGCTGTTGAGTAACGAGCGAGAGAAAATTCGACGCGACGCTGAACACGGCGGTCTGCTTGGCGCGCGCCAGCTCCTGTTCGCCGGCATGCGCGTCGAGCTGCGCACTCTTGAGATTCGCGACGTTCTTCATCCCATCGAACAGCGTGACACTCGACGAGATCCCCGCGTTGAGCGTGTTCGTCGTCGTGTTGACGAGCATCCCGTCGGTGGTGTTGAAGCTGTTGCCGTAGCTCTGCCCCGTATTCGCGCTGATGCTGAGGTTGGGCAGGAACGCCAACTTCTGCTGCGTGACCGACGCGTCGTTGAGCGCGGCGTTGTTCTGCGCCTGCCTCACGCCCACGTTCTGCGTGAGGGCGAGTTTGAGCGCCTCATCGAAGGTGACGACCGTCGCCGGCGGCTGCTGCTGCGCGCCGAGCCGCGTCGCTCCCGCGAGCGATGTGAGCGCGATGACCGCCGCGCCCACGGCGCCTCGTATTCGAGAATATGCAAACATTGTGAGCTCCCCCCTTATTCGTACCGCAACGCCTGGATCGGATTCAACGCGGCTGCCTTACGAGCCGGGTAGTATCCGAAGAACACGCCGACCGCCGCCGAGAAGCCGACGGCAATCGCCACCGCGCTGGGCGGCGTCGCCGTGTTCCAACCGGTGAGATGTCCCAACAGCGCCGAGCCGCCGAAGCCGACGATCAGTCCGATCACACCCCCGGCGACGCTCATGACGATGCTCTCCACCAGGAATTGAGTGAGTACATCCGAGCCGCGCGCGCCGATCGCCATGCGGATGCCGATCTCTCGCGTACGCTCCGTGACCGAGACGAGCATGATGTTCATGATGCCGATGCCACCAACAACGAGTGACACCGACGCGATCGCCGCCAACAGGTACGTCATGACCTTCGTCGTCGACGACGCGGCGTCCGCCAGCTCGTCCTGGTTGCGAATAGTGAAATCATCGTCCGCGTACTCGCCGAGCTTGTGCGACTCGCGCATGATGCCCCGAATCTCCTCCTGCGCCGCGGGCATCCCGTCCGGCGAATCGGTGCTGGCGAGGATCTGGCCGAGCCTAACGAATCCGCTCAGCCGCGCCTGCGCGGTGGTGTACGGAACGAGCACGACGTCGTCCTGGTCGTTGCCGGTCGCGTTCTGCCCTTTCTTTGCCAGCACTCCGATGACCTGAAAGGGAACGTGCCCCAATTGCACCTGCGCGCCGACGGGATCGCCGCCAGGAAAGAGGTTCTCCGCCACCGTCGCGCCCAGCACCGCGACCTTGCGCATCGACTTTACGTCGTTGTCGCTGAACAGCGAGCCGCTGGCGACGCTCCAGTCACGGATCGTGAGATAATCGGTCGACACGCCGTTGATCTGCGTCCGCCAGTTGCCGTTGCCGCCGATGACCTGCGTGCGCGTCATGATCACCGGCGAAACCGCCGAGAGCGTCGTCGCCTCGCGCTTCACCTTCTCCGCGTCGTCGACCGTTAGGCGATTGAAGGTACCCGCGCCCTGGCTCGCCCCTCCCTGCTGCATCGAGCCGGGCATGATCATGATGACGTTCGTTCCGAGGCTCTTGATCTGCGCCTGAATGCTGGCTTGCGCGCCATTGCCGATCGCGACCATCACGATCACCGCGCCGACGCCGATCACGATGCCGAGCATCGTCAGGAGCGTCCGCATCTTGTTCTTGAGGATGCTCTGCGATGCCAGCTTGAGTAACGTTTGCTGTTTCATGCTGCCTCGGCCCCCGTCCGGTCCGCCGGCACGTCGCTGACGACGTCGGCGTCGATGTTGCGCAGGTCCGCCGCGGCGTCCCGCCGCAGTTCGACCGGGTGATCCCGGCGAATGCGGCCGTCGCGAACTTCCACGATCCGCGTCGCGTACTGCGCGACGTCCGGCTCGTGCGTCACGATGAGAATCGTGATCCCCTGCGCGTTCAGCTCCTGGAACAGCGCCATCACTTCGACCGACGTGTGGCTGTCGAGATTGCCCGTCGGTTCGTCGGCGAGCAGCAGCCGCGGCTCGGTCACGAGCGCTCGTGCGATCGCGACGCGCTGCTGCTGGCCGCCCGACAACTCGCTCGGCTGGTGATCGAGGCGCTCGCCAAGACCCACATGCTCGAGGGCCTGCTTCGCCAGTTCGCGCGTGTTCTTCTTCGTGCCCGTGCGGTCGTAGAGCAAAGGCAGCTCGACGTTGTCCAATGCCGTCGTCCGCGCGAGCAGGTTGAAGCCCTGGAAAACGAAGCCGAGCTTCTGATTTCTGATGTCCGCGAGCTCATTCTTGCTCAGCTTTTCGACGCGCGATCCATCGAGGGAGTAGCTCCCCTCCGTGGGGACGTCGAGGCATCCGAGAATGTTCATCAGTGTCGACTTGCCGGAGCCGGACGAGCCCATGATCGCCACGAGCTCTCCCTGCCTAACGGTGAGGTCGATGCCTTTCAGCGCCGCGACCTCGTTCGAGCCCGTCTTGTAGATCTTTGTGACGCCATGGATCTCGATGACCGGCGTGCCGGTGTTGGCCTCGTTGGACATGGTTAGAACCCTCCCCGCCTGCCGCCGCGCTGTGGCTGCAGCGGATTCGCGGAGCTCGCGCTCGTTGAAGTCGCGTTGGTGCCGACGATCACCTGCGTTCCCGCGTCGACGGCCGTGCTGTCACGCGGCGTGATTTCCGTCGTTTGCCCGTCCGTGAGACCGGTCCGCACACGCGCCACCTCGAGCTTGCCGGTCTTGTCGAGATACCAGAGCATTCCCATGCCGCCACGCGCGCTACCGTTCCCGCCACGCGCACCGCTCCCACCGAAACGCGCCGCGCCATTCGCCGTCGCGCCGCTGCCCGTCGCGGCGTTGGTGTTGCCCGCGTTCGCGCCGGTCGCGGTCGCGCCGGTCGCGGATGTGCCTCCGTTCGTGTTCGCCGATCGTGTGCGGCTCGCCACGCCGGCCTCCGCCATCATTTCTGGCGTCGCCCGGAAGCGCAGCGCCGCGTTAGGCACCAGGAGAGCGTTCTTCGCCGAACCCGTCAGGAACGACACCGTCGCCGTCATGCCGGGGAGCAGTTTGCCGTCCGCGTTCGAGACGGAGATTACGGTCGTGTAGTTCACGACGTTGTCCTGCGTCGTCGATTGCAAGCGCACCTGCTGCACCGTGCCGGTGAAATTGCGGTTCGGATATGCCTGCACGGTGAAGGTCACCGGTTGGCCGACCGCGATCTGACCGATGTCGCTCTCGTCGACGTTGGCAAGGATCTGCATCCGGGACAGATCGTTCGCGATCAGGAACAGCTCGGGCGCCGAAAGACTCGCCGCGACCGTCTGACCGACGTCGACCGTTCGCGCCACGATCACGCCGTCGATCGGCGCGTAGATGTTCGTGTAGGCGAGGTTCTGTTTCGCCTTGTCGAGCGCGATCTGCGCCGACTTGAGATTCGCCTTCCCGACCTCGTAATTGGACTGCGCTGTTCCGAATTCCGTCGCGGTGATGACTTTCGAATCAAAGAGCGTCTTCTCGCGATCGTATTCCTGCTGCGCCATCGTGTATTGCGATTGCGCGCGCTCCACCCCCGCCTGCGCGTCCTGGACCGCTTGCTGCTGAAGCGTCGGATCGATGCGGGCCAGCAGTTGACCCTTCTTCACCTTCTGATTGAAGTCGGCGTAGATCGCCGAGATCTGACCGGAAACCTGGGTGCCGACCTGCACCGTCGTCACGGCGTTCAGCGCGCCCGTGGCCGAGACGGTCGACTCGAGGTTGCCCCGGGTGATGGTCGCGAACCGGTACGGCGGAGCCTGGTTCGCATCGGCTCGGCGGTACATCGCGACGCTACTGGCGGCGAGCACGACGACGGCTGCTGCCGCTGCGATTCTCGATTTCTTCATAGTGACTCGTCCTCTCGGTTCAGCGATCGATGCCAACGCCCTGGATCCTCGTTCGAGGACCTGTTGCGTCGATGATGATTATACCGCGCTCAGATGAACTAAATGCCCGGTTTGCAACGAGTTGCACGCCTGTGTCACCAACGGCACCTGGGCGTCTTGAATGGTTTGGCGTCGACGACCCGTGTCGCGTATGCTTCCACACGTCGAGTCAGGGCAGGTGACCGTGGGTGCAATGAGCAAACTCGAAACGAGCGCGAGAGGAGGGGGAGGGGGAGGGGGAGGGGGCGTGGGAGCGACTGACGTGTCCAGCGCGCGCTTCCGGCTGAGCCGTCGCGAGCTCGTCTTCATCTTCGCGTTCTGGACGTTCATGGCGGCGCTCACGTTCGCGAACCGCCTCCTCGACCCGCGTCAGCTCAACTTTCAGCTCACGAACGCGTCGGCGCCGATCGCGCTCACGTTCATCTCGTCGTATCTCTGGGCAGTGCTGACGCCGCTGGTCTTCTGGCTCAGCGCGCGGTTTCTCGCCGACCAACGCCATCGCGTCGCTGGCACGCTCGTGCTCCTCGTCGTCGGCTTCGTGATCGCCGTGGCGTTAGGCGTGATCGGTGACGAGCTGCGTGGCGCCTTGATGCCCTTTCCGGCGCGTCGCGGTCCGCGCGGTGGCGGCGGGCCGCCCGGATATGCGTGGCTCCGACCCTGGTATCTCAACGACTTCATCATCTATCTCGGCGTGTTGGCCGCCGGTCTCGCCCGCGCGTACTCGCTTCGATATCGCACGCAGCGCGAGGAGTCGCTTCGCGTCGCGGCGCAGCTTCGCGCGCAGCTCGCCGAAGCGCGGCTCGACGCGCTGCGCATGCAACTCGATCCGCACTTCCTGTTCAACACGCTCCACGCGATCTCGTCGCTCGTCGAGCGCGATCCGCGCGGCGTGCGCCGTATGATCTCCCGCCTCAGCGAGCTGTTGCGGCATACGATCGAAGGTCCGAGCGAACAGGAGACCGCGCTCCAACAGGAGCTGGACTTGTTGCGTCGCTATCTCGACATCATGGAGGTTCGTTTTCAGGGACGGCTCGAGATCACGATGGACGTGCAGCCGCGCGCGATGGACGCGCTCGTGCCGAATCTGATCCTGCAACCAATCGTCGAGAACGCGATCAAGCATGGCGTCGCCAAGGTCGAGGGCGTCGGGCGGATCACTCTGCGTGGCAGAGTCGACGGCAGCCAGCTCGTGCTCAGCGTCGAGAACAACGCGCCGCTCGCCGACGTCGGGGGGGGGAGCGGCGACGGCACCGGCGTCGGCGTTCGGAACACGCGCGCGCGCCTTTCACACCTCTACGGCGACGACCAGAGCTTCGAGCTGCGCGCCGGTGACGCCGGAACGACGATCGCGGAAATACGCCTGCCGTATCACACACGCGCCGATCTGCGCACGTCGGCCGTCGCGTCGCTTGCCTGACGAGTACGGTGCCTAACGCGCCGATCCGCGTGCTCGTCGTCGACGACGAACCGCTCGGGCGCGAGCGGATCCTCGAACTGCTCGCCCACGAAGCGGGTGTGGAGGTCGTCGGCACCGCGGACAATGGCGCTGCCGCCGTCGAAGCCATTCGCGCCAGGCATCCCGACCTCGTATTTCTCGACGTCCAGATGCCCGGCAAGACGGGGCTCGACGTCGTGCGAGAGATCGGCGCCGAGTCGATGCCGGCGACGATCTTCGTCACCGCGTTCGACCAGTATGCGCTCCGCGCCTTCGAGCTCGCCGCGCTCGACTACCTCGTGAAGCCTTTCGATGACGAGCGTTTCGAGCAGGCATTTCGACGCGCGCGGCAGCTCATCGAGCTTCGTGAAATGGGGAAGCTCCGCGAACAGCTGCTCGCCGTACTCCAGCATGGCCCCCCCGACGGCGCCGCCGCCCCGCGTCCCGCGGCCGAGTCGCCAGGCTACCTCGAGCGCATCGCCGTCGAGATGCGCGGTAAGGTGCGCGTCGTCCCGGTCGAGCAGATCGACTACATCACCGCGGATGGACCATACGCCGAGCTCCACACCGGCGACCGCACGCACATCATCCGCGAGACGATGCAAACGCTCGAGGAACGTCTCGACCCGCGACAGTTCGTCCGGGTCCATCGCTCCGCCATCGTTAGGCTCCAGCTCGTCGAGACGCTCCTGCGGGGCGCCGGTGGGGACTACGAGGTCCAGCTCAAGAGCGGTCTGCGATTGCCCGTGTCCCGGTCTCGGAGGGAGGAGCTCGAGCGACGCCTCGGAGTCATGCCGTAGGATCGGTGTCTGGCGCGGTAGGCCAGTTTCAACCGGTGGCCGTCATCTCAAAACCACGAAACTATCAACGCGATCGCTGCCAGACTCATCACCGCGACCCCCGCCCCACCGAGAACATTCAGGATGCGCCCGTTCCGGTGCGTCCCCATCACCTTGTCGTTGTTGCATACCACCAGCACGATCGCGATCAACGGCGGCGCGAGAAGGCCGTTGATCACCGCGGAGCCGATCAGCAGCTTGATCGCGTTCACGTGCGCGAGGTTCAGCAACGTGCCGACCCCCATCGCGACCGCGATCACGCCGTAGAATTGGCGCGCGTTGTGAATCTTCTCATCCATTCCCGCGCGCCAGGCGGCCGCCTCGGCGATCGCGTACGCCGCGGAGCCCGCCAGCACCGGGACGCCAAGCATCCCCGTGCCGACGAGGCCTAACGTGAAGAGCAGCGCGGCGGCGCTGCCGGCGAGGGGCCGGAGCGCGATCGCCGCCTGCTCGGCCGTTTGCACGTTGGTGATGCCCGCGGGATGCAGCGTCGCGCCCGCGGTGAGAATGATGAAATACATGATCAGGTTCGAGAACAGCATCCCCGCGTTCACGTCGCGCGCCGCCGCGCGGAGCTCGCGCTGAACCGCGCGCCGCGGCCGGCCGACGATCCGGCGCATGATCAATGCGTCGTGCTCCGCGTTCTGCGCCGCCTGCCAGAAGAAGAGGTATGGCGAAATCGTCGTGCCCATGATCGCCACGAACATCAGCAGATATTCACGCGACATCGTTATCCGAGGGACAAGGGTCCCGCGCAGTACGCCGCCCCAGTCGGCGCCGGAGAGTATCGCCGCGAAGACGTAGCTGAACAGCGCGAGCGTGAGCCACTTCAGCACGCGTGTCATCCGCTCATACGACGCGAAGACGAGTAGCGCGAGAATCAGCAGCGTGAACGCCGGCAGGAACCACGCGGCGCGGATTCCGGTCAACAGCTTCGCCGCGGCGGCCATGCCCGCGAGATCGGCGGCGATGTTGATCGTGTTGCCGACCACGAGCAGCGAGCAGGCGAGCCAAAGCGTCCAGCGCGGATAGTGCTCGCGCAGCACCGCGGCGAGACCACTCCGCGCGACGATGCCGATGCGCGCGCACATCAGCTGAATCGCCGACATCAATGGCAGGCTGACGAGCGCCGTCCACAAGAGCCCGTATCCGAACGCCGCTCCGGCTTGCGAGTAGGTGGCGATCCCCGACGGATCGTCGTCGGCCGCACCGGTGATCAGCCCCGGACCCAGCTCCCGCACTCTCGAGACGATCCGCTCGGCACGCGTTTTCTGCCGCGGGCGAAAGGGTCGCTCACGTTCACGGCGATCGTTGTTCGTCGGGAGGATCGGATCTTCCATCGCTCGCGGTGTGTAGGCACGGGCTGGGCCAGCCTGCCGCCTTTCCGTTGACTTCGCTATGCGCGGAGTCGTACTCTCGTCTCGTGTCGTTCCCCTCCACTCATCTCTCACTCGTGCGGCGCGTCCGGAGCGGTGACGCGGAGACGCGTGCGCGCGCTCAGGACGCGCTGGCGGCAGTGTACTGGGCGCCAATCTACGCGCACGTGCGCCTCAGCCACCACCAGGAGCCTGCCGACGCCGAGGACCTCACGCAGGGCTTTTTCGTGGATGCGCTGCGCCGCGACCTCTTCGCACGCTACGATCCGGGACGGGCGCGCTTCCGCACGTTCGTCAGGCGCTGCGTGGACTCGTACGTGGCCAACGCACTCCAGGCCGAGCAGCGCCTCAAGCGCGGCGGCGGGGCGGCCTTCGTTCCGATCGACGTCGCCGACGTCGAGACGCGCCTAACAGGCGAGGTGGAGGCAACCGACCCCGACGCGCTCTTTCATCGCGAATGGGTGCGAAGCGTCCTCGTTAGCGCGATTGCCAAGCTGCACGAGCGGTACGAAGCCTCCGGCCGCGCCGTCCACCTCGCGCTGTTCGAGAGTTACGACATGGTCGCGTCGAACGACGAGCGGCCGACGTACGCCGAGCTCGCGTCGCGGCACGACATACCGACGACGCAGGTCACGAATTGGCTCGCCGCGACGCGCCGCGACTTCCGCGCGATCGTGCTCGAAACGTTGCGCGACCTATCTGGCAGCGAGGAGGAATTCCGCGACGAAGCGCGCGCGCTCCTCGGGACCACCACATGACGGCGCGCCTCTCGGACGCCGCGATCGCGCACTTGCGCGAGCTCGTCACGACCCCCGCGCGCGGTACCGAGCCGCGGTACGAGATCACGGCGCACATCGGCGAAGGGGGGATGGGAACGGTCTACTTGGCTCGCGACCGCGAGCTGGATCGCGACGTCGCGCTCAAGGTGCTGCGCGATCCAGTGCCTGACGACGACGACCGCGCGCGGATCCTGCGCGAGGCGCGAATCCTCGCCTCGCTCGAGCATCCCGGCATCGTGCCGGTGCACGACGTCGGCACCTTGCCCGACGGGCGGCTTTTCTATGTCATGAAGCACGTTCGGGGTGAGCGCTTCGACGAGTTCGCCCGCGCCGAGCGTTCTCGCGCCGAGCTCCTTCGCGCGTTTCTCCAGGTCTGCGACGCCGTCGCCTTCGCCCATGCCGCGGGCGTGATCCATCGCGATCTCAAGCCGCAGAACGTCATGCTCGGCGCGTTCGGCGAAGTGCTGGTGCTCGATTGGGGAGTCGCGAAGGCGAGCGGCGCTTCCCTCGCCGACCAGGATGAGAGCTCACGAAACGCCGAGGCCGCCGGAACGCCAGGCTACATGGCGCCCGAGCAGCTCCAGGGAGTCGCCGATGAACGCGCCGATGTCTATGGACTCGGCGGCGTGCTGTTCTTCCTCCTGACCCAGCAGCACCCCGCGACGGCATCGGCAACCGGCGACCCATGGGCCGACAACCTGGTGCCTGGGCCCCTGCGGGCGATCTGCGATCGCGCGCGCGCGTCGGACCCGTCGGCTCGCTATCCGTCGGTGGGGGCTCTCGCCGGAGATGTCGCCAGCTATCTGGACGCGCTCCCGGTCGCGGCCTACCGAGAGGGGCTCGTCGAGCGAATTCGACGAGTTGTGGTTCGTCATCAGACGGCCATTCTGCTCGTTCTCGCCTACCTCGTCGTTCGCGTGGCGCTCCTCATTTTTGCCCGCCCGTAAAGACTCGCTGAGCGATCGCTGTAGAGAGTGGAGGACCCCTTTCCGGAGTGATGCATGAACAAACCTGTCTACGGCCTCGTGCTCGGCGGCGTGCTCGGAATCTTCGACGGCCTCTCGGCCCTCGTGTCTTCGCCCGAGGTCTCCTCGCAGATCGTTGGGATCGTGATCGGCTCGACCTTCAAAGGCGTGATTGCCGGAGTCCTCATCGGCTGGTTCGCCAAGAAGGTGAGCTCGCTGCCTTTGGGCATCCTCGTTGGTCTCTCGATCGGGGCGGCGCTCGCGCTCCCAATCGCGATCATGAACAGCAACGCGTTGCACCACAATTACTACTGGCAAATCATGTTACCGGGGAGCGTCGTGGGCCTGATCGTGGGCTACGCCACGCAGCGCTACGATCCGGCCTCCCGCTCGATGGCGAGGGCGTAAGCCTAACCGCTGGGCCGGGGTGGGGGCCTCGGAGGGGGCCCCCATTCCCGCCTCGTGGACCGCGCGCTAAGGTTGGAGGCACAACGGCTGGCGAGCGCTTCGCGTAGCATTTCGCGAGGTTGACGCTCCCCGTTCCGGTTCCCTTTCCTCCATTCCATCCGCGCTATGCACCTCGTCCGTTTGATTCGCGCTCCCCTGTTGACGGCAGCAGCGACTTTCGCCTTCGTCGCGATCCCCTCTGCCGCTTCGGCCCAGCAGAGACTGGGCAACGTACGCGGAACGATCATCGGCGCCGGCGGTGTCGTAAATGGCGCTCGCGTGGCGATCGAGATTCCGCCACGTGTCGGCGTTTCCGACGAGCGCGGGTCGTACACCCTGCGGGGCATTCCCGTTGGGAATTATGAGGTTGTTGTAACGGCACTGGGCTATAAGCCAGCGCGACGCTCGGTGACCATCACCGCCGACCAGACCGCGACCGCCGACATCAGGCTCGAGCAGGGCTCGCTCATGCTCTCCAGCGTCGTCACCACGGCGACGCGCATGCCGACCGAGGCGAGCAAGGTCGCGACGACCGTGAACGTGCTCACGCCCTACCAGATCGAGACGAGCCCGTCGCGCGAGGCGCAGGACATGTTGCGCGAGATACCCGGCGTCGAGCTCCCTCGTACGAGCAGCCTCGTGGGGGGAACGGCGCAAATCGTCTCGATTCGAGGCGTCGACGAGGGACGCACCGCGGTCCTGTTCGACGGGTTGCCGATCAACGATGCGTGGGGTGAGTGGATCGATTGGGGACGGGTGCCGAAGGGGATGCTCGATCGTGTCGAGGTGGTGGAGGGCGGTACCTCGAGCCTCTATGGAAACGGCGCGATGGGCGGCGTGATCTCCTTCTTCTCGCGCCCGCTGGCTCCGGGTGCCGCTCACATGATGTTCGAGGGCGGCAGCCGAGACATCCGACACGGATTCGTTTCCGGCGGTGCACCGGTGTACGGCGCGCTCACCGCGAACGTCAGCGCGGACTACCTCCAGGGCGGCGGCTACACCATCATCGCTCCGACGAACCGGGGTACGATCGACGTGCCCTCGGGGATCATTCAGCGCAACGTGTACACCCGGCTCAATTACGCGCCGTCCGCCAGCCTGAGCGCATTCATCACCGGTCACAAGTTCGGCGACAACCGCAACGTGGGAACGCCGCTGTCGTACCAGACTCGCGATCAGGGCGATGTCGACGCGGGCGTGGACTACGGCACGTATGCGGGAGGACTGCTGAGCGTGCGCGCGTGGGACGGGAAGCAGGACGAGCACCAGCGCTCCACGACGATTCGCGCCGGTGGCCGCACTGCCGAGGACAGCAGCGTCGTCGCCAACATCCCGAGTCATGATTGGGGCGCGTCGGCGATGTGGACGAAGACGCAATGGCTGCGTCTCGAGTCGTTCAGCGTCGGCGGCGACTATCGCCACATGCAGGGCAACTACGACGAGGTGGACTTCAACACGGCGGGATGTGCGACCGGGGCAGCGACCTGCGGCCAGATCGCGCGCACGGTGCTATCCGGCGGTGATCAGGCCTTGAGCGGCGTTTTCGTGCAGGCGATCGCCTCGCCGCTCGCCCCACTTCGCGTGGAGCTGAGCGCCCGCGTCGACGAATGGCAGAACAACGACGGACACTCGATCGACGCGGCGGCCGGCACCGTCAGTTACACCGATCGCAGCAAGACCGCCTTCTCGCCC
This sequence comes from Gemmatimonadaceae bacterium, assembly GCA_036557635.1. GTDB lineage: Bacteria > Gemmatimonadota > Gemmatimonadetes > Gemmatimonadales > Gemmatimonadaceae > AG2. The sequence goes on along the minus strand of DATBHD010000074.1, from coordinate 21,361 downwards.
CGACTCGGCGTCGTCTATTCGCTGTTGAGCAATCTCTCATTCCACGGCGCGGTGTACCACGCGTTCCGCGCGCCGAACCTGGCGGAGCTGTACAGAAAGCAGATCAGCCCGACGTCGATCACGGTGCCGAATCCCAATCTTTCTCCGGAAACAGCGCTCGGGCGCGAGGCGGGCCTCGATTGGCAACCGGTGAACTGGCTGCAACTCAAGGGCACGTACTACGTCGCCGATTACCGCGACTTCAACGTGCCGACGGCGATTCCATCCACCAGCGAAGGGTGCGTGGCGGCGATCGCCTGTCGTCAGCGACTGAATGTGAGCGCGTCGCGGAGCACCGGCGCCGAGGGGTACGTCGCCGTTCGGCCGATCGCGAACCTGTTCGTGAGCGGCAGCGTGAACTACGACGACGATCGGCAGCAGTCGGGCGTAGCGCCGGGCGTGCGGAAGCCGCACATCAACCGCGTGCCCTCGCCGAAGCAGACCGTTCGCGCGACGTACAGCGCGCGGCAGCTCGGCGACTGGACGGCAATTTGGCGTCACGAAGGGCCGACGACGACGCTGCAGGGCGTCTGGCTGCAGCCGTTCACCGTTGTCGACGTCAACGTGCAGCGTCAGCTGGTTCCCGACTTCACAGGCTTCGTGAGTGTTGAGAACATTGGAAACACACAGTATCAGGTGAATCTGAGTTCGGCAACGAACGGCATCGCCTCGCTCGGATTGCCGCGCACGCTGCGGATCGGAGTGAAAGTCGACCGGTACTGAGAATGGGCTGTCATCCCGAGCGAAGCGAAAGATCTGCTTTTCGGTCTGAAAAAGCAGATCCCTCGCTTCGCTCGAGATGACACGTCTACCTAAACGTCCCCGGACTCACGTCGTACAGAATGTGCGGCGCCCCCACTTCGTCTTCCGGGCGCCAAAAGCCGAGCTGCTCGGACCAGAGTGTGTTTTGCAGTCGGCGTCCGTTGAGGCTCAGGAATCCCGCCGCGCGACCCGTGATGATGCCGAGCTTGCGGAGATCGTGCAGATCACGAATGACGGTTCGCCCGCGCTCGGCGACGATGCGTCGCGCCGAGATGGGGCCGATGCCGGGAACACGCAGAAGCTGCGAGCGCGACGCGGTGCGAATCTCGATCGGGAAGCGCTCCGGGTGTGAAAGCGCCCACGCGATTTTGGGATCGAGCGAGAGCGGCAGGTTCCCGCTTTCGTTGAACGCGAGCTCGTCGACGCCGAATTTGTACTCGCGCATCAGGTGATCGGCCTGATACAACCGATGCTCGCGGAGCGCCGGCGTCGCGCGCACGTCTTCCATTGGCGTGTCGCGAATGGGACGGAAGGCGCTGAACTGCGAGTGGTGAATGCCTCCCCCCGCGTACAGCTCGGCGACCTTGCTGACGATCGTTCGATCGCTGTCCGGCGTCGCGCCGACGACGAGCTGCATCGTCATCCCCGCGGTGCCGCCGGGGCGCAGCGCGTTGGGCGGACGTCCCGCGTCATGCTCTTCGCGGCCGTGCACGACGAGGGCACGCGCCTGTTCGAGCGTGTGGAGCGTGGTCGCGAGACTCTTCTCGGGCGCGATCCGCGTTAGGCTCTCGCCGCAGGCCGCCTCGAGATTGATCGACACTCGCGTCGCGAGCGCGGTGATGCGCGCGACCTGCGCCGCTTCGACGCCGGGAAGAATCTTGACGTGGATGTAGCCGGCGAAGCGGTGCCGGTCGCGCAGCAGCTCGAGTACGGTGATGAGGTCGTCCATCACCTTCATCGGCCGCCCGGGGATGCCGGTGGTGATGAACAAACCCTCACACCATCCCTTGCGCCGTGCGGCGAGGAAGATGCGCACCAGCTCCTCGGGCTTGAGCAGCGTGCGGGGCATCTCGCGATCGCGTCGCATGGGACAGTAGTGACAGTTGAAGCTGCACGCGTTCGTCATGAGGATGCGGAGCAGCGTCGTCTGCCGGCCGGCCGGCCCACTCGAGCGCACCGTGCGGAGATTGAGCGGGCGGAGTGCTCCGACCTCGGTGGCGTGTCGCAGGCGCGGCGGTAGCGGCATGCTCGGATCTCGGCCCGGCATCCCTTCGCGATCCGTGGCCGCCAGCGACATCAGGAGCGCGATCTTTTCATCGATATCGAGGTCGGTACTCATGGGCATCCTCCGGTCAACGCCGAAGCATGCCCGAAGAAACGCCGAAGAGCAAGTGGGAAGTTCATGCCGAGCGTGGTCGCGACGCGGACGGGTCGGCCATCGCGTCGCGCAGCGCGCGCAGCAACTCGCGCTCGGCGAACGGCTTGATGAGCCATTCCACAACTCGATCGCCGCGCGGCCGATCGTTGGACGTCGGCGCCACCCCCGAGAGCACGACCACCGGCACCTCCTCCAAACCCGGCGTCGAGGCGAGATCGTCGAGCAGATCGAGTCCGCTTCCATCGGGCAGTTTCACATCGAGCAAGACAACCGATGGCCGATGACTCGCGAGTGCCTGACGAGCCTCCTTCAACGTCGCCGCGCGCGTCACCGCGTGTCCGTCGCGCCCGATCATGATGCCGAGCACCCGCGCGACGGCGTCGTCGTCTTCGACGACCAGCACTCCCGGTGGACTGTCGTCGGTCGCCGGCTCGGTTTCCCGAGCGCCCGGTGCGGGAACGAGGGGCAGCTCGAACCAGAATTCGCTGCCCTCCCCCACGAAGGACTCGACGCCGATCCGTCCGCCCTGCTGTTCGACGAGGGAGCGAGAGATCGCGAGGCCCAGGCCAGTGCCGCCGCGGCGGCGCGTATTCGCCGCCTCGAGCTGCTCGAACGGTCTGAAGAGACGTGCTCGTTGCTCGGGCGGGATCCCCTGCCCCCGGTCGCGCACCGCGAAGCGCAGGAATCCCGGCGAGCCCGCCGTGATCGATACGGCCACGGTCCCGCTTTCGGGGGAGAACTTGAGCGCATTCGACACGAGGTTCGTGAGGACTTGCACAACTCGATCGCGATCGGCGGCGATACGCTCCCGGCAGTCGACACGTGTCGCGAGCGACACCTTGTACAGCACCGCCATGCCACGCAGCTCCGCGACCGTGCTCTCGACGAGGTCTATTGGATCGAGTGATGAAATCTCCAGCTGTATCTTTCCTGCCTCGATCTTCTCGAGATCGAGAATGTCGTTGATCAGGCGAATGAGCCGATCGGCGTTCTGGCGCGCGATTCGCGCGAGCTCCCGGGCCTTGGGTGGCAGCTCGCCGACGGCACCGGCCTCCATGAGCCCGAGCGATCCCCGGATCGACGTGAGCGGCGTTCGCAGTTCATGCGAAACGATCGACACGAATTCATTCTTGATCCGATCGATCTCTTTGCGCTCGGTGATGTCCCGCACAACGCAGCCGAGGGCCGCGCGATCGCGAAAGGTGATGCGCCTGATGGTGAGCTCGATGTCGAATGTCGAACCGTCTCGCCGCCGGCCCCGTGCGTCATAGGGCTTCTCCGACGCGATCGTAATTTGGCGAGCGACCGCGTCGCGTAGCTCCGGGGCGATGAAATCCACCAACGGACGCCCGAGTACCTCACTCAATTCGTAGCCGAACAGCCGGCCGAAGGCGTTGTTTGCCTCGCTGATGCAGTCGTCGACGACGATGGTAATGCCCTCGTTCGCCGCGCTGGAGAGTCGGCGGAACTGTTCCTCGCGCTCTCGCCGCGTCAGATCGTCCGAACGCCGATCGGCCGACATGCTTGTCGCTACCGCCCCAGTGCCGCGCGCAGCTCCGCGGCGAGCGTCATCGGATCGAAGGGCTTCATCAAACAGGCAACGGCGCCTATCGTTAGTGCTTGCTCAACCTCGTTGCGCTGGGTTCTCGCCGTGAGGAAAACAACTGGTACGCTCGCCGTCGACGGGTCCGCTTTGAGGCGCCGGCAGGTCTCGTAGCCGTCGAGACCGGGCATCATGCCATCGAGCACGATCGCGTCGAAGCGGCTCGCGCGCGCCCGGGCCAGCGCCGCCTCCCCCGAGTCGACCAGCTCGACGTCGAGCTCCGGATCGAGGCTCAGCGCAAGCTGCAGAATTGTCCGGATGTCTTCTTCATCGTCGGCGCAGAGCAGTCGCATGTCATTCGTTGACGGAGCGGTGACGCGGGAGCAGACCAACCAGTCCCTTTTTTGGCAGCAAAACGCCGGCGTTGCGGGGCAACGGAGCTTCGCGCGCGATCGCGCATGTGCGGACGCACTGGGATGCCACATGCGACGAACACCCGGTCTTGGCGGCAACGCCCCTTGGACAATCGCACTCCGTCGAACCGAGAGACTCGCGAAGCGCTGCGCGCGCTGCGCGAGCGCTATCGCGCCACGATCTTCAACACCGTGTCGGCGCTGCGCCGCCTCTCCGCGCAGCTCGCGATCATCGCGAGCGCGCCCGAGGTCGTCGAAGCTCTGCGCCGCGAGCTGCATCGCATTCATGGCGCCGCCGGATCGTTCGGCTTTCCGGAAGCGAGTCGTCTCGCCGGCGAGCTCGAGGAAGAGGCGATTCGCTGGGTCGCCAATCCGTCGCTCGACATGGATCGGCGATCCACGATGACCGCCGACTTCGCCAGCGCGCTCGAAGCGTGCGTGCTTGGCACGGACTACGTGCCGCCGCCCGATCATTCGCTCGCCGTCGAGGCCTGTCGCGCCGAGCGCATCGAGTCGTGTCCCGACGTCGTCATCGTCGAGGATGATCCGAGCTTCGTCGAGATGCTGCGATACGCGCTGGAGTCAGCGGGTTTCACATTTGTTCATTACGCGACGGGATCGGACGCGCTCGAGGGGTTGCTCGGCATGTCGATCGGCGCGCGCGCGCCGATCATCCTCCTCGACGTCGACCTTCCGGGCCTGGATGGATTCACGCTGCACGAACGTCTTCACGCCGAACGACCGGGCGCCTTCGCGACGGTCTTTCTGACGGCGCAGGGGGGCGAGCCCGAGCAGCTCCGCGCCTATCGCGCCGGCGCGATCGATTACCTGCCGAAGCCAGTCAACCTGCGGATTCTCATGGCGAAGATTCCGACCTGGCTGGAGCGATGTCGCCGCAGCCGTCGGGGCGGGAGTGGGAGCGGCAGCGGAGGCGGCGGGGCATGAGAGGTTCGGTGATGCTCGTCGTCGCGGTCGCGCAGGGAACATTCTTCGGTCTCCTTCTGCTGCTGATCTTCGTCAACGGCGCGCGGCGTAACTACCGCGCGCAGCGCGCCTTGTCGTCGACGAACCGCGTCGCCGAGCCGCTGCAGCGGTGGCTGCTCGGGTTCGGCACGGCGACCGATCTCGCGAGCGTTCTTCGGCGATTGCCAGAGCGCGATGCACTCGACCAGCTCACGATCCACGTCGCGCCAAACATTCCGCCCGCCTTGATGGCCCAGCTCGCGCGGTCGTTGCGGTCCGATCGATGGGTGCGACGTATCCTCGCGCAGGCGGCGTCCCTCTGGTGGTGGCGGCGCCTCGAGGCGGCGCGGCTGCTGGCCGTCGTCGGGACGGCGCGCGACCACGGCGTCCTTCTCGCACTGCTCGCCGATCGACACGCCGCCGTGCAGGCCGCGGCGACGACGTGCCTAACGCGAGCCGGCGATGCCGCGCTCGTCGAGCACGTCGTCGACACGCTGCACACACGATCGCCGATCGTGCGACTGTTCCAGCTTCGCATTCTTCGAGAGAACAGGCGGCATACCATCCCGGCGCTGCTCGAGCGACTGGTCCCGGTCGCGCCCGCGGCGCGGCTGCGAGCGTGGATCGGACTCGCCGAGAGTCTCGCCGACGCGCGGTGTCTCGCGCCGCTCATCGCGCTCAAGAATCATCCGGCGGCCGAGATGCGCGTTCGCGCCGCGCGCGCGTATCGGCGGTACGTCAACGACCCTCTCGTCGAAGCGGCACTGCGTGAGTTGATGCGCGACGGCGACTGGCGTGTGCGCGCGCAGGCCGCGCGCGGCCTCGGCGCCATCGGCGCCGGCGCGGCCGTGCCGGAGCTGACCACCGCGCTCACCGATCGGTCGTGGTGGGTACGCTTTCGCTCGGCGCTGGCGCTCGCGCAGCTCGGCGACGCGGGTCGCCGTGCGCTGCGCGTCGCGCGCGAGCGTCCCGATCGCTTCGGCGCGGATATGGCGGGGCTGGTCGGCGGCCTCTCGGACGGGGCGATCATGGAGCTCGCCGAGGCATGATCGCAACGCTGCTCCAAGTGATCGATCGCTTCGCGCTCGCGTACATGTTGGCGCTGAACTCGTTCCAGGCGCTGCTGCTTCTTCTGTCGATGCCGGAGCTCTGGTCGCATTGGCATCTCGCCGAGGACGAGCACCTGATGCTCGTGTTGGGGACGGAGGCGCTTCCGCCGGTGAGCGTTCTCGTACCGGTGCATAACGAGGAAGCGACGATCGTCGAACGCGTCCTGTCCTGTCTGACGCTACAGTATCCACGTCATGAGGTCGTCGTCGTCAACGATGGGTCGATCGACGAAACGCTGGCGCGACTCGTTCAGGCGTACGACCTGTACGAGGTGCCGCCGGCATTCGTTCGGACGATGTCGACCGAGCCGATCCGCGCGTACTATCGCTCGCGCCGGCACTCGACGCTGCTGGTCATCGACAAGTCGCACGGTGGAAGGCCGGACGCACTGAACGCGGCCGTCGACGCGGCGCGATTCCCGTACGTGCTGCCGGCGGATGTCGGGACGTACCTCGAGGCCGATGCCCTGCTGCGGTTGGCGCGGCCGATGGCGTTAGGCAGGCCGGTCGCCGCGGCGTTCGGCGCGCGGCGCGTCGCGAACAGGTGTGTGATCGCGCGGCAACGGGTGACCGAAGCGCGCGTCGACAAGCGCGGCCTGCCGGCGGTACAACTCGTGGAGCGCCTCCGCGTGTCCTTGTTCGGTCGGCTCGGATGGAACCGGCTCGGCGGTACGCTGACCGACGGCGACGGTGTCGGACTCTTCAAGCGTGTGCATCTGCTGGCGATTCGTGGATATCGCTCGGGCACCGCTTCGGAGGACATGGATTTGGTCGCGCGGCTGCAGCGGTACGTCCGCGAGCAACGTTCGCCGGATGCGATGACGCTCACCCCCGATCCGGTCGCGTGGACCGACGTGCCGGCGTCGATCGGTGCGGTTGGTCGTTCGGCCGAGCGCCGGCATCGGGCGTTGCTCGAGACGGTGCGGACACACCGCGATCTGCTCTTCAATTTCCGCTTTGGGCGCATCGGGCTGATCGCGTACCCGTTCGCGCTCTTTGGCGAGTCGCTCGCGCCGGCGATCGAGCTGCTGGGTTACCTGGGCGTCGGTGTCGCGTTCGCTCTTGGCGCGGTGGACCTCGACTTCGTGTGGCTTTTCCTCTCGGTCGTGGTGCTGTACGGGATGCTCCTGTCGGCGTGGGCAACCTTGCTCGAGCAGGTGAGCTTTCATCGTTATTCGCGAGCGGCCGACGTGCTGCGGCTGCTGTTCGCTGGTGTGATCGAGGGGCTGGGTTACCGGCAGCTATTGCTCTTCTTCCGGCTCCGCGCGACATGGCGGGTTCTGCGCGAGGATCGGCGGCGGAGCGTCAAGGGGCCCGAGGGCTCCGACCGCACCGCCGCCGGCGAGGCTCGTAAGGCAGCCTAACGCTTCCGACAGAACAGCTTCTTGGCCTGAACGATCGCGTCCCCGTTCTGTTGCATCGAGGTCATGATCTGGGTCACGACCTGCCTTTGATCGGGCCCAGCCTGCGCGCCCGCCGGCGCGTTGATCGACGCGATCGCCCACATATCCTCGGCCAGCTTCGCCTCGTCGCACTTCTTGTTGTCGTTGATGTGTACCAGCAGGTCCATTCCCACCGAGTACGCGCCGATCGCGATGAAGTACTTCGAGCCTGCCGACGGCGCGATACTGTCGACCGTAGACGCAATGCGAACGAGGTCGAGCCATCCCTCGCGCGACTTGGATTCGTTGGCGCGCTTCGCGGTGGTCGTGATGGGTAGCTGGAGAATCCTTCCGATCGAAGCTTTGTCGGCCCCGCGGACTATCGCGAGTCGCGCCGACGCGATCGCGCTGTCTGTCTGGTCCAGCTCGATCTGCGCGACGATCAGAAGTTGCCAGCCATTCTCCGTTGTCGAGTCGAGCGCGAGCGCCCGCCGTATTGAGGACACAGCATCGGGACTCCGTCCTGCTTTGCGCTCCGTTTGCGCCGCCATTGCCCAGAGGCTCGCATTCCCTGGAAACTTGCTCACGGCGCGAGCGGCGATCTCGGCGGCGAGCGTGGATTGACTGTCCGCCGCGGCCGCGGCAATTGACCGCGTGAAGTAGTCTGCGTTCGCCGCGGAGCTATCGGACCTAACGAGGTCTTCGCCGGCGCGCAGCGCGTCTTTCCATTGGTGTACAGCGAGGAGTAGCAACCAGCGCTGCTTGAGCAACGCCGCGTCGCCAGGGTTCTCGCGCAACATCTCGGCGACGAGCGGCAGCGCGAGCCGCGGGCGATTCATCTGGCCGAGCTTTCGGATCGCGTCGGGGCGAAGATCGGGACGATAGACCACGAGCTTCAGCATCGCGTCGATCGCGTTCGTCGTGTCGTGCATCTCCTCGTACGACGTGACGAGATTCATGAGCGCGAGCGTGCTCGTCGAGTCGATGCGCAATACGGCTTGCGCGGCGCGAACGATCGAATCCGTCGGCTGCCGCTCGCGCGCGTAGGCGTCCATCAAGCAAAGCCGGCTCAGCGTGGAGGCCGGGAAGCGCGCGATGCCTTCGCGCGCGGCTGCGCGTGCCTCGTCGTACTTCGCTGCCGCGACCGCGTTCGAGCATTTTCTGAAATCGAGGAGCGACCGCTGCACTTCGGTCAAGCGTCGCTCGAGCTCCTTCGCCGCCTGCTCGAGCGTGGGCGCCTCGATGGTGGGCAGCGGTTGTATGAGCGCGAGGTTGGAGGGCAGCACGTAGCGCGCGTTGAGCGCCACGCCGGAGGCCGTCTTCGTCACGACGCCGTCGACGATCGCGTCCGCGCGAAAGCGCTGCGCCAGGAGCTTGAGATCATCGAGGCTCAGCGCCGAATCGGGACTGAAGCCAGACTGGATGAGGAAGTCGTTCATCTGGTCGCGCGGAATGACCCACAGGTCTTCCGGTCGCGACTCGCGTTGTACGCGATCCCGCACCGCCGCGGCGCCCTGGACGCCGATGCGCGCGTCGGCGCTGCGGAATGTGGCGATGAGGAGGCGCGGCGTGTCGGCGTTGGGCCGGCCGCGCTGCTGCGCGGAGAGACGTTCGGGGCACAGGACCGCGAGACACACCAGGCCCGCGGCGGCCAGCAGGTGACGTTGCACGACGCTCATGGTGCGCGCTCCGCTCGATTTCATTCTACGATAGCGTGCGGACCGGGGGAGGCAAGGTCGGGCGACCTTCTGTCCCGTCAACTGACCGATTTGTCCCTTCTTGTTTGCGCTCGCTATACTCGTTGTGCGACTGTTGAGCGTTTACACATTCAACGGAGAATCGCCATGCAATCGATCTGGAGACTGGCGAAGGTGTCGGTGCTCGTGGTCCTGGCGGCTTCGCGCCTTGGGGCGCAGGAAAGCCGGCGCGTCGCGCTGGATATGGGTTTCCCGCCCGCGCTCGCCATCCTCTGGCACGTCAACGACAAGCTGGACCTGCGCCCCGACCTCACCTTTGCGCACCTCAGTGGCGACGCAGACAGCGAGACACGCCTCGGCTTCGGGGCGAGCGTGCTCTTCCCCGTCAAGTCGTCAGGGCAATTGACGCCGTACGTCGGCTTGCGCGGCGGTTATATCTGGTCTTCGAGTGACAATGCCCCAACGGAATGGTCGTTCGCTGGGATCTTTGGTGCGCGGTACGCGATCGACAAGCGCTTCGGTGTATCCGCCGAGACCGGGCTGGTTTACGACCACCTGCACCTGGAAGCCGGTACGTTTTCGACCACACAGAACGCCGTGGATACCTGGGGGCGGGTGAGCGCGCTGGTCTACTTCTAGGCGTGGTGGGATGCGGGATGCGGGATGCAAGATGTGTGATGTGTGATGTGTGACGCGCTATAGCCTTCCACCCGCGTCCCGCATCCCGCATCGCCCATCGCGCGCTCTACACCAGTTGCTTCAACGCCGTTAGGCGCTCCTGGAGGGCGCCGCGGCCGCCGGCTTTGTCCACCCGCTCTGCAATCGACTTCGGCAGAAACTCGCGGTCGGTGCATTCGATGATCGCCGCCGTTTCCTGGAGCTCTTTCTCAATTCCCTGAGTCGATGGAAGGAACTGCGCGATGACGTCAGCGAGCGCGCCCGCCGTCACCGTTTTCTCGCCGGCGAGGAGCGACTTTCGCCATGCTCGCCCCACGATCCCTTCAATGTCGGCGCCCGAGAGCATGCCTCGTTGCGGGATCGACGGCACGTCCTCGAGGCGCAGCACTGTACCGAGCTTTTTCGCGAGCATCGAGAACATCTGGCGCAGCTCGTCGTCGCTCATCGGGTAGAATAGCGGAATGTGAACCTCGGCTCGACCCTGTCGCTTGATATCTATCGGGAGCAGGTCGGGGCGCGCGGTCAGCAACATCCACAGAATGCGCCCTCGGTAGGCGGTATCGCCCATCTGGCTCGCGATCATACCGAACACACGGCTCGACGTCCCCGAATCCCCTTCCGTATCGCGGTCGCCTAACGCGGCGTCCGCTTCGTCGATGATCACCATCACTGGCCCCATCGCGCGCAGGACGGACAGTACGCGCTCGAGATTGCCCTCGGTCTCGCCGACATACTTCGAGCGGAAGTTCTTGAGCACCACGCACGGGATGCCGATCTCGCCGGCAGCGCACATTGCCAGAAAGGACTTGCCCGTTCCCACGGGCCCGCAGAGCAAATATCCCATCGGAACGCAGTCGAGCGCGCCGCGGGACAGGAGCGCCGCGTCGTCGCGCAGTCGCTGCTTCGCTGCCTCATGCCCGATCACCGTCTCGAGCTTCCACTTTGGCGTTATGAACTCGAGCAGGCCCTGACACTGTCGCTCGATGAGTCGCTTCTTCGTCGCTTGGAATCTGCTCGCGTCGAGCCGCTGGCCGCCTTCGATCGCCGATTTGATGAGCGACGACAAATCGTTCAGCGACATACCGGCACTCAACGTCGCGAGCTGCTCGGGGCTATAGTCCGACGCCGCGCTCCATTCGCCATTCAAAGTGACCTCGCGAACGAATGCCAATCGCTCGCTCTCGCTCGGCATGGGGACCTCGATCGTCGCGACATACGGATTGCGGGTGATGCGGTCATTCATGTCACTGCGCCGTTCGTCGATGAGGACGAACGCCATGTCGAGCCCCTTCACGTGCGGACTCGTGGCCCAGTTGAGCAACGTCACGCCCATCCCCGACGCGGCGAAAGTCGAGCTTCCTGGCGCGCCGTCTGGAAAGAGATACGAGGCGTTGCTCACGATCACGGCCGCGCTCAGCTGCTTCTCGGCGGGCGCCATGATGTTCTCGCGAACGAACAGGTCCAGCAGGCCGAAGACCAGCGGCGGATCATTCCTTACTCCGGAGAGTTCGCCGATGCGTCGCGTCGCGAGCGCCATCATCTCCTTGAGTCGCGACTCACTGCGTCCAGCGAAAACGCGCAGTCCGCGCCCGAGGTCGTAATGGAACACCAAATCCCAACGTCCGAACAACTGCTCGGCGAGGAAATCGGCGATGCTGCCGAACGCGGCGACGCCAGGGGCGGCGACGTCGACGAGTGGGACGAGGTCGTACGTATTCCCGTGGAGAACGAAAACTGACGTCGTGCCGGAGCGGTACATATCCGCGAGGGACAGCGCCCACGGCGGATACCAGCCCGGGAGATCGCTTCGCTGCGGCTGACGATCCGGCGGCTTGCCTAGCGGGGCCGTCGGCCGCGTCACTATCGGTTCAGCGGGCACGCAACACCGCCTTGCCCAGACTCGAGTTGAGGATGGACGGTGGCTCCTCCAGCTGATCCGCCAGCCCCGTTAGGTGCTGCAGCTGGTTCACGGTCTGCTCGGTTTGCTGCATGCTCTCGGCCGCCGCCGTCACCTGGTGACTCAGTGCGTCCGGATCCTGTCGGCTCACCGCCATCTCGGTCAGCGCCTGAATCTTGGTCTCGATCCGGTCCAGTTCGATGGAGACGAATTCGGCGTCCTTCATGCTTTTGTGATAGTTGTCGAGCCGGAGCTCCGCGTCGGCGACGCTGTCCTGGAGCGATCGGATCGTTCGCTCGTCCTGCTTCGCGGCGTCGACCGCCTGGGCTGCCGTTAGGCGGGCGCGTACCTCCTGCGCGCGCTGTGACAGTGCTCCCTCGCTCGTGCTCTTGAGAAAGCGATCGAGTCCATTCTGCGACGTCAGGAGCTTCAGGAAGAGAAAGAGCAGACGATCGAGCGCTGGAGTGCGAATCGCATCCGCCGAGTCGCTCACATCCGTCGTCTGGCCGCGCACACCGGACGCGATGTCACGCATCTCGAAGCAGCGCTCGCGGAGCGCGATGAAACGCCGCAGCGAGGCCGGAGGAAGTTGATCGATGATACGCTGCAGCGATTGCTGCGCCGCGAGCTGCGATGCCGGATCCGTCTCGCGCTGTCGCATCTTTCCCGCGACCTTGGCATCGATCGCCGTGCGGAAACGCGGCATCGCGATGAGGCTCGTTAAGTACGCCAGCTCGAGCGCGCCCAGGATCGGGAGTAGCGCGTCGGGCCACGGTGACAGCGCCGCCAGCCCCGCCCCGCCGAGAAAGAGCAGGAGATTCCAGTGGTACAGAAATGCGTGCTTGAGGTACGTGAGTGCGCCAGGTCCGCGCGTATCTGGTGTGGAGGAGCTCGAGGGCATTCTTGGACGTGGCCTGTCGGCTCTTACTCGTCGCCGGCGCGAGTAGAGCTCTCGAGTTCTTCCATGATATCGCGAATCGAGTAGACGATCTCCATGAACTCCGGCTGGCGCTGCATCTCACGCGCGGGAAAGTCCGGCGGCGGAACAGACAGGTGCTTCAGGATCGTACCGGGAGCGGATGATATGATGAACGTGCGATCGCCGAGGTAAACCGCTTCTTCGATCGAGTGTGTCACGAAAAACACGGTCGCCTGCGCCTCGCGAGTCAGCGAGACGAGGAGGTCCTGCATGTTCAATCGCGTCCGCGGATCGAGCGCGCCGAACGGCTCGTCCATCAGCAGAATCTTCGGCTGGAGAATAAGCGATCGCGCGATCGCGACACGCTGCCGCATACCGCCCGACAGCTGGTGCGGGTATTTCTGCGCGTCACGAGACACGTTCAGCCCGACCTTGCCGATCCAGTCGCGTGCGCGCTCGCGCCGCTCTTTGCCCCTCATGCCGGCGCACTCGAGACCGAAGGCGACGTTGTCCTCCACCGTGCGATTGTCGAAGGACGTGTAGTCCTGGAACACCATCCCTCGGTCGGCGCCTGGCCCTTGTACCGGCTTTCCGAGCACGAGCACGCTCCCGGTCGTCGATGGATGCTGTGGCGTTAGGCCGGCGATGAGCCGCAGAATCGTCGACTTGCCGCAGCCCGACGGGCCGAGGATGGCGATGAACTCCATATCGTTCGGCTTGTCCGCGATGCTGAACGTGACGTCACGAATGGCGGTGAAGCCGTCGGCGTACGTCTTACTCACCTTCTCGAAGGACACGATTGGAGGCGCTCCGGCAGGAGCGACCGCGGACGACCCGGCCGGCGGCGCGAGGGTGCCCGCGGCGCCGTTAGGCGCCTTCGTCGCTCCGGGGTTCGCTCGTTCCGTGCTCACTCGGCGCTCGTTCGATAGGGGAACATTCCGCGCTGGAACCAGAACAGCAGGCGATCGATGCCGTAGGCCAGGAGCCCGATGAGGATGAGGATCGCGAAGATGTGCTCCGTGAGCCCGCGTCGCTGGCTCGTCATGAGGAGATAGCCAAGCCCGTACTTCGCGTTGACGAGCTCCGCGAGCATAATGTAGCCGAACGCGAGCCCGAACAGGTTCCTGAGACTCGAGAAGATGTCCGGCAGGGCGAGCGCGATGAGCACCTTCATAATCACTTGCCGCTGTGACGCACCGAGCGTCTGCGCCGTCTCTACGTACCGGTCGTGGACATCGATCACCGCCCGCGCGGCGTCGAAGAAGACGAACGGCGCCGTCGCGATGAAGATGAACATCGTCTTCTGCGACTCGTCGATGCCGAACCACAGGATCGTGAGCGGGATGAGCACCGCGACCGGAATGTTGCGCGCGAAGATGGAGAGCGGCCCGGTGAGCGCGTCGAACAGCCGATACGCGCCGGCGAGAATGCCTAACGGCACGCCGATCAGGATGGCGAGTCCAAAGCCGCTCAGCACCCGCTTGAGGGTCGCGGCGGTGCTCTCCACCAAGCCGCGCTCCGAGAAGAGCGTGGGAATGCTCCTCAACACCTCCATCGGGCTCGGCACGAGCACCGGCGAGATGACCCGCGATTCCGGAGTGGCGCCGAGTGTTAGCAGCCACCATATGACGATCACGACGCCGACACCCACCACGCCGAGGACCCGCCGCACGAGCGGCGACGGGTCGGCGCGAAGCGTGAACAATTGGCGAACCGACGGAGTCGCCATCTTGCTGCTACTTCGCCTCGAGCGGATAAACCTTGATCTCGACGCGCCGGTTCTTCGCGTTGTTGTCTGGATCGTTCGGGTCCGCGGGCTCGTCCCAACCCTTGCCGATGGTGGTGAACTGGTTCGGCTGGAGCGATGGGAACTTGCGAAGGAGCGCCTGCTTCACCGCGTTGGCGCGGCGGAGTGACAGTTCCTGCACGTCGGTCGCCGTCACGCTTCCCGAGTTCCGCATCGACGCATCGGTATGACCTTCGATGACGATGCGCGCGGCGCCGAACTGTCCTGCCAGCTTGCCGCCCTCCTCCACCACGAACGGCGCATTCGGGTCGTACAGCTCCTGCACGGTCTTCCCGTCGACTGTCTTATCGATCTTCTTGTCGATGTCATCCGAGTTCGGGAAGAACTGGATAACGATCGTCTTGGTGAGGATCTCGTTGCTCTCGGCCTGCACCACGGTTGCCGACGTCGGCACGAACTGCACCTGATACTCGTTCTTCTGATTGGCAAAGAACGGCTCGCCGCCGATGCGTTTGATGACGGAGAAGTCCATCACCTGGTCGAAGGGCACGGGAGTGCCGGAGACGCTCCCAATCTTCTTGTAGAGGAAATACGACGTGTTCCACGTTCGCTCAAAATTCGTGGGGTTGTTCTGGTTGAGGAAGAACTCACGATTCTCGGCGTAGTTCGTGGAGTGTGCATCGCCCAGCATCGAGAGCGCATCCTTCTCGGGAATGGAGTATCCCGCGGCCATCAGCTTCGCCGCTTGCGCCTTGGTGTCCTGCGCTTTCAGCGCTTCCATTGCCTCGAAAATGCCGCGCACCATCCCCTCGATGATCTGTGGATGGTCCTTCGCGAAGTCGGCACGGGCGAACCACACGTCGGCAATGAGTTTGTTCGCCGTCTGTGTGTTGACCAGCATCCGGTTGCCCTTGACGCCGGCGAGGTTGTAGATGTCCGGCGACCAACTCACCGCGCACGCCAGCGACTTGTCGGCGTTGAACGCGGCAGCCGCCTGGAATGCGTCTTGAGTAAACTTGTATTCCACTTCGCTGGGCTGCACGCCGCCCGCAATTAATGTGTTCAGCAGGAAAAAATGCGACGGCGAGTTCTGAGCGAGCACCACCGTCTTGCCACGCATGTCCGCAACCGACTTCACGCTCTCGCGACAGACGATTCCGTCGCCGCCGTTCGACCAGTCGATCTGCTGATACACGCGCGGCATTGTCCGCGAATCCTTGCGCAACTGCTCGACGAAGAGTGGCACCATGTCGAGCGTCGCCCAGCCAATGTGGACCTTGCCCGATGCGTACGCGTCGCGCATCGCCACCGGATCGTCGATGAGCACCAGCTCGAGCTTGAACGTCTTGCCGCCGGGCGCTTTCCAGACCTTGCCTGCCTTGAAGCCGTTGTTCGCGACGATGAGCGGAGCCCATCCCGCCCAGACATTGAGCGCCATCCGCACTGTGTTGTCGACTAGCGGCGCGTATGCTGACGTGCCTTTCACCTCCGGCAGCTTTGTGCCGGGCACGTACGTGTACTCCTTGGCGGTCGTGATGGCGGCGTTGTCAGGCGCCTCGGCGCCTTTTCCTTGGAGCTTCGCCAGGTCGTCCTTCGACAGCGTCGAGCTGTCGGTGCGGCTGAAGACGTCCTTGCCGCTGAACCGCGTGACGCCGACGTAGAGCAAGGCGCCGACAATCACCAACATCACCAGGAAGAATGCCGGTTTTGGCTTTCCACTCATTTGTGCATGCCTCGAAAAAAGTGCCGCTCAGGTGGTCGTTTTGTTGGTCATCGGGCCGAGACTCTTGGACGACTCCGCGACGGCAGTCGTTTCGGGCGACTTCAGCCCAAGCTGCACCTCGTATTTCGTGAGAAGATCCTCGGCCATCGCCTTCTCTGCAGCCTCTTCGGCCCTGATCGACTCGACCCCCTTCGACGACATGTCCGCCGCGACGCGGGCCCTCCCGCGATTGGTGTCGATCTGCCGTTGAATCACCGCCTCGATCTGACCAAAGTCGGTCGTCATGTTCATGTCGAACGATTCCGAGATCTGCGCGATCTCCGCCTCGGCGGCACTCATCTTCAGATCGGCATTGTACTTCTGAATCTTCTCACGAACCTTGACGATGTCTTTGTTCGCCTTCTGAATCTTGAGCAGATTGTTCTGATACGCGGTCTCGTGCATCTCGAGCTGCTTCTCGTTTGCCGCGAGCTCGGTCTGCGTTTTCTGGAGCTGCAACGCGAGCTGCCCAGCAACCTCGCGATTCCCGGCTTTGAGGTGCGCTTTGACTTGCGCTTCGAGCTGCCCCTGATTGGATTTCCCCAGCGCCACTTGTCGCGCAACGCTTTCCACGAGACCCCGATAGAGCTCGAGGCCTTTCCGTCCCTCCTTCAGTCGTTCGGTCGCCTGATCCACCTCGAGCTGCATGACCGCGATCGGGTCGGCCTCGAAGAAGAGATTCGCGATCTTGTTGAGTTGGGCGCGGATCGCGCCGAAGAATTTTCCGAGGATCATTGTTTCCGTGTCCTTGGAGATTTAGAGGGGGCCTGGCACGCAAGACGTTCCAACGCAGAACGCGGAATCGCAAGAGGGCGTTGAGCCTGGCGCGTGATGAGTTAAGTGTTGAGCGTTGAGCACACGTCAGTCCGCCCGTTCTACGCGCCACGCGGTACGCCTACGCCCGCACCAGCTTCCGATAGGCAACGCGGTGCGGCTGGTCGGCGTCGGGACCTTTCCGCTTCTTCAGGTCCTCGATGTACGACTGATAATTCCCCTCGTGCCACACCACTTCCGAATTCCCCTCGAAGGCGAGCATGTGCGTGGCGAGACGGTCGAGGAACCACCGGTCGTGTGAGATCACGACCGCGCAGCCGGCGAAGTCGTCGAGCGCGTCTTCCAAGGCCCGCAGCGTGTCGACGTCGAGATCGTTCGTCGGCTCGTCGAGCAACAACAGGTTGCCGCCGGACATGAGCGTCTTTGCAAGATGCAGCCGGTTGCGCTCGCCGCCGGATAAGGTGCCAACCTTCTTCTGCTGATCGGGGCCGCGGAAGTTGAACGCCGAGATGTAGGCGCGCGAGTTCATCTCGCGATTGCCGACCTTGATCGTCTCGAGCCCGCCCGAGATCTCCTCCCACGCGCTCTTGTTCGGGTCGAGCTCGCGCTGCTGCCCAGCGTAGGCAATGCGCACGGTCTCCCCGAGATCGAGCTCGCCCGCATCGGGCTGCTCCTGCCCAACGATCATCCGGAAGAGAGT
Source organism: Gemmatimonadaceae bacterium (assembly GCA_036557635.1). Classification (GTDB taxonomy): domain Bacteria; phylum Gemmatimonadota; class Gemmatimonadetes; order Gemmatimonadales; family Gemmatimonadaceae; genus AG2. Next base: position 3,598 of record DATBHD010000074.1, on the reverse strand, counting down.
GGTCTTACCCGCGCCATTGGCCCCGATAATACCGACGATGCCGCCGCGCGGCAGGGAGAACGAGAGTCCGTCGAAGAGCAACTTGTCACCGTACGCCTTGCGCAGATCCTTCGCGTTGACGACTTCGTTGCCGAGTCGGGGCGGCGGCGGAATGACGATTTCGTGCTGCATCACCTTCTCCGCCGTCTCGCGCTGTGCCAGCTCCTCGAACTTCTGGACGCGCGCCTTTGATTTTGCCTGACGAGCGCGCGGCGCCATGCGCACCCACTCCAGCTCGCGATCGAGCGTCCGCTGGCGCGCCGATTCCGACTTCTCCTCCTGGGAGAGCCGCGTCTTTTTTTGGCCCAACCACGAGGTGTAGTTCCCCTCGTACGGAATGCCGCGGCCGCGATCGAGCTCGAGGATCCACCCGGCGACGTTGTCGAGGAAGTAGCGATCGTGCGTGACGGCGACGACGCATCCCTTGAAGTCCGCCAGATGCCGCTCGAGCCACGCGACGCTCTCGGCGTCGAGATGGTTCGTTGGCTCGTCGAGGAGGAGCATGTCCGGCTCCTCGAGCAGCACGCGGCAGAGCGCAACGCGCCGCTTCTCTCCTCCAGAGAGATTCGTGACCTCCGCCTCGGCGGGAGGCAGCCGCAGCGCGTCCATCGCGACCTCGATCTTGTTGTCGAGGTTCCAGAGGTCGTGCGCGTCAATCTGCTCCTGCACCTTCGCCTGCCGGTCGAGCAGCTTGGTCATCGCGTCCTCGTCCATCGGCTCGGCGAACAAGTTTGAAATATCCTGAAACTCCTCGAGCAATGCTCGTTGCGCGCGCACGGCTTCCTCGACGTTGCCGCGGACGTCCTTGGTCGGATCGAGCTGCGGCTCCTGCGCGAGGTAGCCGACGCGCGTGCCCTTCGCGGCCCAGGCCTCGCCCTGAAATTCCTGGTCGACGCCAGCCATGATGCGGAGCAGAGATGATTTCCCCGCGCCATTGGCGCCGAGGACGCCGATCTTCGCGTCCGGGTAGAACGAAAGCCAGATGTCGTCGAGGATGATGCGGGACGGCGGAACGACTTTCCGCAAACCCTTCATTACGTAGATGAACGGAACGGCCACGGGTGCTCCAAACTCTGAATGGAGCAGGGAATTTAAGGGAGGTGCCAAGCTCGCACCTATCAGCTTCACCCTCCGTGCGCGTGATCCTCGCCAAAGATCGACGAGAGATCGTCGCCCGCGTACACATTCACGTGGATCATCCACCCGAAAAGCGACTCGTGGAAGTCGCCGCCCACCGCGTCACAAGCAGCTTGCGTCGCGATCGGGCTCTCGGGGCCGAACACGGGGTGTCCGTCCTTCCGCTCCATCCACCGGTCCGTTTCACCGCGCTTCGGAAGACACCAGTTGACGTGCTTGTGCCACTGCGCGATCCCAAGCGGAACGCGCTCGTCGAGCTTCTCGAGACTGGCGCGCTTCGGCATCGTGTACATCGCGCCGACGAGCCTCATCTGACCATCCGGTCCGCGCTTGTACAACAGCGATGTCGGCCGCTCGGGGGCGAAGGTGAAGGCCGCCTCGAGCGCATTGCGATAGTTCGTGAAGTGATAGACCCGCTGGTTCTTCACGTTGGGCAGGAACATCCGAAATCCATCGTGCTCGGCGACGCTGACGTCCTTGTACTTCGCGATCGCGCGTCGCAGCTCTGCGACGAGGGCCAGCGCCCGCGTCGAATCCTCATGCGTCGCGACGCGCGTCGGCGTCATCTGCATGTGGAGACTCATGATCGAATCCATCCCCATGTTGCCCATCGCGTGGTCCGCCATGCCGACCATATGGTCATCTTCGCCCTGCGATTTCGTTTTATCAGCGCGGGCCTGACCACACGCGACAGACGGGAACCAGATCGCGGCAGCGAGCATTGTCAGTGTCGACCCGAGCCGTATCCTCGATGAGAAGCGCGACATACCTTTCCTCCTGATCAAACGACTACCCACAATAGGGAAAGCCCAGCTTCGAGAGGGCTCAGCCGCGAGCGTCGAGATGTGAGCAAACTGCGAGGCGGTTTTTTGAGCACTGATTTGCCTCACGACGCTCGTCCCTGGCTACGAGGCGTGAAGCGGCGCTCGGAACGTGGGCTCGGCTGATGTCTCGCCGCTCGCTGCTGACTGCTCGAAGCTGGGCTCACCTAAACAGGTCTCTCCTTTCCGGAATTCCGTGAAGTTGTCAATTCAGCCATACTCGAAGGACGCGTCCATGAGCGCTCCGTTAACTCGACCTCGCTCGCTAACGACCATCGCGCGACGCCGGTAACGCGCGCATCACGATGGTCGACTTCACTTCCCTTCGCGACACTCTCTCGGGCAACCCGGCACTGGCGATCCCGCTGGTCTTCGCCGGCGGCGTGCTCACGAGCCTCACTCCCTGCATCTACCCGATGATCCCCATTACGGCGGCGATCGTCGGCGGTGCCGAGACCTCGGCCCAATCGGACTCCCCGCGCTCGGCGCGGTGGCGGCCACTCTGGCTCACGCTCACGTACGTCTTCGGGCTCGCCATTGTGTACTCCGTGCTCGGGCTGTTCGCCGGTCTCACGGGAACGCTGTTCGGAACGGTGAGTACCAATCCATGGTTGTACTTCCTGATGGCGAACGTGCTCATCGTCGCGGGGCTCGCCATGCTCGACGTACTGCCGGTGCGCGTGCCGTCGGCGTTGCTCGCGCGCGCGTCGACAGCGGGATCAGCGGGGCGCTACTCCGGTGCGTTGATCATGGGTGCGCTCTCGGGACTCGTCGCCGCACCTTGCTCGGCGCCGGTGATGGCGGCGGTGCTGACGTGGGTGTCGACGACGCGCAGCGCGACGTTGGGGTTCGTCTATCTGTTCGTGTTCTCGCTCGGCATGTGCACGTTGCTGGTCGTGGTGGGACTCTCGTCGGGCACGTTGTCGCGCCTTCCGCGGGCGGGCATTTGGATGGTGTGGATCAAGCGACTGTTCGCGCTCGTTATGCTCGGCGTGGCGGAATACTATCTGGTGAAGGGTGGGCAGCTGTGGATCTAAGAGATACGGAGTGGCTGTGGTTGACCGATCGGGCCACTCTACCGATCGGGACACTCTACCGATCGGGACACTCTATAGTTGAAAAGCGGACGCAGATGAACGCCGATTACGCAGATGAACGCGGATGAGACGGCGTTTACGATCTCTTTAAAAAAGATCGTTCGCTCCTAGGTTCATCTGCGTTCATCTGCGTAATCGGCGTTCATCTGCGTCCTGTCTTTCAACTACAGAGTCATCCGACGGACATCGAGCGATCAGGAGTTTCATTCAATGAAGTTTACATTTGCGGTTGTGCTCGGCCTAACGACGCTCGTTGCCGGCGCGGCGCGCGCACAGGACATGGGCATCGAGATCGGCAGCAAGGCGCCGGCGGCGGCGGTCGAGACGCTCGACGGGAAGGCGGCCGATCTGTCTCAGTACGTCGGCAAGGAGCCCGTGCTGATCGAGTTCTGGGCGACGTGGTGCCCCAACTGCAAAGAGCTCGAGCCGCACCTCAAGGCGGTCCACGCCAGGTACAGCGCGCAGGTCAGATTCATCGGCGTGTCCGTGTCCGTGAATCAGTCG